>NZ_OZ244111.1:828125-1153437 GCF_965215655.1 Nioella sp. | reverse complement strand
AACCCCTTCGTGCCCTATCCGATCGTGGCCATATTCTTCATCATCCTGACGCTGATCGTCATCACCGTCTTCAGCCTGATCAATCGGCGCCTGAACCGCCACCTTCCAAGCGAACGCCGCGCCCGCGTGCGCTACCGGCCGAACCTGATCCGGTAGCCCCCATGCGGATCGGCATCCTTCAGGCGGAGGAGTTCGACGCCCCCACCCAAGCCGCGCTTGGCCCCTATCAGGGACTGTTCGAACGGCTGCTGGCCGGGCACGGGTTCAGCTACCAGGCGTGGAATGTGGAGGCGATGGACTTCCCCGACAGTCTGGACGAGGCCGAGGGCTGGCTGATCACCGGATCGACCGCCGGGGCCTATGAAGACCACCCATGGATTACGCCGCTGGAGGACATGATCCGTGCCACCCATTCCAGTGGCAGGCCGCTTGTGGGCATCTGTTTCGGGCACCAGATCATCGCGCAGGCGCTTGGCGGGCGGGTCGAGAAACACGCAGGCGGCTGGTGTGTGGGCCGCCATGTCTACCAGATCGAGGGGCGAGAGGTGCCTCTGAATGCCTGGCATCAGGATCAGGTTGTCACCCTGCCCCCTGCTGCTCGTCGACTCGGCCAATCCCCGTTTTGCGTAAACGCGGTCCTCGCCTATGGCGACACCGGCCTGACCTATCAGCCGCATCCGGAGTTCGATACCGGGGTGACCGGCTTCTTTGCCGATAGCCTCGAGGGCAAAGTCCCGAAAGCCAACCTGGACGCAGCAAAGGCCGCTCTTCACCTGCCCACCGAAGGCTGCATGATAGGCCAGCAGATCGCCGCGCATTTCCTGCAGAACCGGGGCTGAAAGCCGGACATTTGGTGCAGAAATCCGCTGAAACGGCGGCTTCTGTCTTTGACCTGTTACGATTCCAATGTAAAGAAAATCGAAATACTGATTTTCGAAAAGGTGAAATCATGGCGCTCGCCCCTAATGTCTATGACGCCGAGCCGATCCCGGAAAGCGCCCGCGCCGAGGTGGAGCGGCTGCTCGCAACAGGCGATCTCTTTCGCTACACCGCGCCCGAGGATGCACCGGTCAGCCTGCTGGAACGCGAATTCGCGGACATGATGGGGATGAAATACGCGCTGGCGGTGTCGTCCTGCTCTGCCGCGCTGTTCCTGTCGCTACTTGGTTTGGGCCTGCAACCCGGCACCCGCGTGCTGATCCCCGCCTTCACCTTCGCCGCCGTGCCGTCCGCCGTGGTGCATGCCAATTGCCAGCCGGTACTGGTCGAGGTGGGTGAGAACTACCGCATAGATATGGAGGACTTCGCTGCCAAGCTGACCGATGACATCGGTGCCGTGATCATCAGCCATATGCGCGGCCACACCTCCGACATGGATGCGATCATGGCGCTCTGCGATGCGCGCGGCATCCCGGTGGTCGAAGATGCGGCCCATTCGCTTGGCACCACATGGCATGGGCAGAAGATCGGCACCATCGGGCGTGTGGGCTGTTTCAGCTTCCAGTCCTACAAGCTGGTCAATTCCGGTGAGGGCGGCATTCTGGTGACCGATGATGCCGATCTGGTGGCCCGGGCGGTCATCATGTCCGGCGCCTACGAGCATAACTGGGCCAAGCACAAGGCGCCCGAGGGCGACAATACCGGCGATCTCGCCGCTGCCTTTGCCCGCTGGCAGAACCAGTTGCCACTCTATAACCTGCGCCTGTCCAACCTGTCTGCCGCGATTGTGCGGTCGCAATTGCCCGAGGTCGCCCGCCGGGTGCGCGACGGCCGGCGCAATCACGATTATGTGGCCGGGCTGCTGAATGGCTCGCCCTGGCTGTCGGTGCCCCCCGCCCTTCCGCCGGAAGAGCGGGCACCGGACTCGATTCAATTCAATCTGGTGGGTTTCGCCGATGACTCTGAGGCACGCGCTTTTGCAGACGCGGCAGCGGCCCGTGGGGTCAAGGTACAGGTCTTTGGCCTGTCCACCGACAATGCCCGCGCCTTCTGGAACTGGCAGTTCATTCCCGGCGATCAGCCCGACCTGCCCCGAACGCGCGCCATGCTCATGCGCGCCTGCGATGTGCGCCTGCCGGCGCGGCTTCAGAGGGACGATCTCGATGTCATCGCCTCGGCTCTCCTGGCTGCGGCCGAAGACGTGAAATCCCAGACCCGCGCCTACGGGACCTGACGAAAACTTTTCACGAAAAGTTTTGAAAAAGAAGATTTTTCCGGAAAAATCTTCCGGCTTTCGCGCCTGAAGGATTTTCGAGAAAATCCTTCGTCGGCGCGGATCACAGCTTGGACAGTTTCGACTGAAGTTCGGCCAGTTGTTTCTTGATCTCGGAAAGCTCGTCCCCGGCCTCTTCGCTGCCCTCGTCCTCCGACGCGGCAGGCCCCGACCACTGGCCGGACATGCCGCCGGTCATGGCCTTCATGAAGGCCTCTTGCTGCGCGCGCATCGCCTCGAACCCAGGCATGCTGGCCATCGGGTTCAGCGCGGTCATGTTCTCGACCATTTTCGACTGTCCGTCGCGCAGCATCTCGAAAGACATGGCCAGAAACTCCGGCACGACGCTCTGCGCCTGCGTGGTGTAACTGCGCACCAGATCGGTCAGCACCCCGATGGGCAGCACGCTTTCACCGCGGCTTTCATGTTCAGCGATGATCTGCAGCAGGTATTGCCGGGTCAGATCGTCGCCCGATTTCAGATCGACGATCTTCACCTCGCGGCCTTCGCGAATGAAGCCTGCGATATCTTCCAGCGTCACATAGTCTGACGTCTCGGTATTGTAGAGCCTGCGGCTGGCATAGCGCTTGATCAGCAACGGTGCATTCGTGTCAGCCATAGCCAACTCCCTTATCCTTCACACTGCATTGCAGCATGGAGAGCCTAGTCCTTTGTGCACAAAAAGCAATCACCTGACCGCACAAAAGAAAAGGACGGGCCCGGGGTGCGGGTCCGTCCTTCTGGAATTCGCGCGGAGTGGGAGGAAATCCGGGCGAAATCAGCGCTGTCTGGCGCCTCAGGCGGCAGCAGCTTTCTTGGCAGCGGTGGTCACCTCGGCGGTGGCCTTCTTGACGGCTGCGGTTGCTTCTTCCGAAGCTTCCTTGCCGGCGGCCATCATCAGTTCGACAGTTTCCATCTGCACTTTCTTGGCAACCTCGGCGAAAGCGGCCAGGGTTTCAGCGGTCATTTCGGCCTGTGCCGATGCGAAATCGGTCATCGACTTGGTGTAGGCGGTCGGCTCGTCCTTGACCTTTGCAACATCGCCAAGCTTGGCCAGAGTGTCCTTGGTCCACTGGGTCGAGATCTCGGTCGACTTTTCAGCGGCTTCCAGAGCAACCTTGGAGAACTTCTCGCCCATTGCGGCGGAAGACTTGAACGCGTCATTGTAGGCGGTCATGTCAACGGGGAAAGCAGCCATTGCTTCGTTGATGTATTTGGTGAAATCGTTGGTCTTGGCCATGGGTCTGTCTCCTGTTTGTCCCGCTCGGGGACGGTAGGGTTTGAATTCTGCGTCTGCGAAAGAATATGCATGCTGCGGCGCAGCAAATCAAGTCTTTTTCTGCGCCGCAGCAAAATATTCACAAACCCCTTGGAAATCAGCCCTTTGTCGTCACCAGAACATAGGTTCCAGGCGCATCGCCAAGTGTTTCATGGCCCGACTCACCCGGTTCGCGGGCGGGAACCTGCGCCCCTGACCGGCGTTGCAACCACTCTTCCCACACAGGCCACCACGAGCCCTCATGGAAATCCGCACCCTCCAGCCACTCGTCCGCGGTGCCTTTGACCTTGGGATTCAGGAAGTGGCCGTATTTCTTCTTGGAGGGTGGATTGATGATGCCGGCGATATGGCCCGACTCGGACATGATGAAGGTCTTGTCGCGGCTGCCGAACTGCGAAAAACCGCGATAGCAGTTCTTCCACGGCGCAATATGGTCGGTCTTGGTGCCGACGGAACAGACCGGCAGCTTGATGTCGCGGATGCTGACCGTTTCACCCAGAATCTTGAAGCCCCCCTCGGCCAGTTCATTGCCTTGGCAAAGCTGGCGCAGGTACTGTTTGACCATCCGGCCGGGCAGGTTGGTGCTGTCGCCATTCCAGTAGAGCAGGTCGAAGGCGGGCGGCGCTTCGCCCATCATGTAGCTGCGCACGGCGGGGCCGTAGACCAGATCGTTCGACCGCAGAAAGCTCATGGTCTTGGACATGAAGAAACTGTCGAGGATGCCCTTCTCGGTGACTTGCCGTTCAATCGCGTCGACGAAATCATCCTGCAGGAAGACGGTAAACTCCCCCTGATCGCTGAAATCGGTGAGCGTGGTAAAGAAGGTGGCCGATTTGATCGACTTGTCGCCGCGTTTTTGCATCAGCGCCAGCGTGGCCGACAGGGTCGTGCCCGCAATGCAATAGCCCACGGCATTGACCTGTTTCTCGCCGGTGATCTCCTTGGCGACCTCGACCGCCTGAAGATATCCTTCCTCGATATAATCCTCCAGCCCGACCTCGGCGTAGCTGGCATCTGGGTTCACCCAGCTCACGACAAACAGCGTATAGCCCTGCTCGACGATCCAGCGGATCAGCGAGTTCTGGGGCTTGAGGTCCATGATGTAGAACTTGTTGATCCAGGGCGGGAAAATCACCAAAGGCGTGCGATAGACCGTGTCGGTCTTGGGCGCGTACTGGATCACCTCCATCATCCGGTTGCGGAACACGACCTTGCCTTCTGCGGTGCCGATGTTTTCACCGACCTTGAAGGCATTGGGGTCCGACAGGGTCGGCAGCAGCTCACCCTTGTTGGCCTCGATGTCGCGGACAAGGTTTTCCAGCCCGTCCACAAGGCTCTGCCCATCCGTGTCGATGGCCTTTTGCAGCGCGTCGGGATTGGTGGCGAGGTAATTCGTCGGCGCAAAGAGGTCGATGATCTGGCGGGAAAAGAACTCCACCCGGCTCTTTTCCTTCTCGTCCAGCCCCTCCAGCTCGGCCATGGATTGTTCGATCGCCTGCGAATTCAGCTCGTACTGTTTGCGCACGAAGCGGAAATAGGGATGGGTGCGCCACATGGGATTGGCAAAGCGTTTGTCCTTGGGGGCGTCTTCGTCATCCTCCGGCATCTCGAACTGGCCCGAGGCCAGCGCCTGCTGCGTTTCGATGAAATTCTCGACCGCCTTGGACCAATAGGCCACCTGCTGGCCCATCAGCTTGGTGGGGTTGGTCATCATCTCGTTGAAAAAGGCCGACCCCGCTTTCATGTACAGATCCTGCCCCGGCCCGGACATGCCCGGTTCGGTCGTCAGATCCTTCTGACCGAGGGCGGCCACCATCCGTTTGGACAGCTCCTCCATCTTCGCGAGATTCGCATTGAGGCGTTCAAGATTGTCCCCCATGTCGCTGTCTCCTCCGTCTGCGTGCTGTGCCATGACTTGATTTTGCCCTCTCAATGCTGCATGTGCATATAAGCCTTGCCAGGGTGAGGGGGCAAAGCGACGAAATGATCCGGGTCCAGATGGACCGGTCGTTCCTCAGTTTTGCAGGAGTCACAGCGCGATGAAACATCTTCTTACTTACGACATGATGGAATCGATCCGAGTGACCAACCAGTGGCTCGGGTCCACCGCGCGCGCGATGTGCGGCTACCCCCAGCTCGGGTTGATCCCGAATCCGATGATCAAGCTGACCGCCGCCTGGGGCGAGGTCATGGAACGCAGCTTCGAACGGATGATCGCGAAGCCCGACTGGAACATCCATTCCATTCCCGGCACCGATGGCCGCGACCATCTTGTCGATATCGAATGCGTGATGCCCCGCCCCTTTGGCGACCTGATCCGATTCAAGGTGCAGGGCCGCGCGCCCACGGGCCGCAAGGTTCTGCTGGTTGCGCCAATGTCGGGCCACTACGCTACGCTGCTCCGCTCTACCGTGGTCAGCCTGCTGCCCGACTGTGATGTCTACATTACCGACTGGCACAATGCGCGCGACATTCCGGTTTCGGAAGGCAAGTTCGATATCGAGGATTATACGCTCTACCTCGTTGATTTCCTGCGCGAAATGGGGCCAGATACCCATGTGATCGCGGTCTGTCAGCCTGCGCCCCTCGCGCTGGCCGCGACAGCCTATCTGGCCGAGGAAGACCCCGACGCGCAGCCCCGCACGCTGACCCTGATCGGCGGCCCGATCGACCCCGATGCCGCCGCAACCGACGTCACCGATTTCGGCAACCGCATCACCATGGGCACGCTGGAACGCCATGTCGTTCAGCGCGTCGGTTTCAAATACATGGGCGCGGGCCGGATGGTGTATCCCGGTCTTCAGCAGCTCAGCTCCTTCATGGCGATGAACGCGGAAAAACACGCCAAGGCGTTCTCCAACCAGATCCTTGCCGTCGCCAAGGGCGAAGCCTCGGATCACGACAAGCACAACCGCTTCTACGACGAATACCTCGCCGTGATGGACATGACGGCGGAGTTCTACCTGTCTACCGTCGAACGCATCTTCAAAGGGCTGGAGATCGCACAGAATCGCTTCACCGTCGCAGGCAAACAGGTCGATCTGGGCAAGATCACCACCGTCGCGGTCAAAACGGTCGAGGGCGGCAAGGACGATATCTCGGCCCCCGGTCAATGTGTCGCTGCGCTGCGGCTTTGCACCGGCCTGCCGGAATCGAAGAAGGCCAACTACCTGGAACCGAACGCCGGGCACTACGGCATCTTCGCCGGGAAAAGCTGGCGTACAAATATTCGCCCGCTGGTGCTGAACTTCATCGACGCCAATTGCGATGTTCCCAAGACCCCGGTCAGCGCCGTCACCACGGCCGCCGAATAGTCCCATGACGGCAGGCGCAGATATTCCCTTCGCCTGCCGCTGCGGCACCGTCACCGGCATCCTGCATGATGTGCGCCCGCAAGAGGGCACACATGTCGTCTGCCACTGCAATTCCTGCGCCCGCGCGATGCAGCTTTCGGGTCTGGGCGACGCGGCTGCGGGCGGCGTCGACCTATGGCAGACCACCCCGGACCGGATCGAGATCGCCACGGGCGCCGACCGGCTGATCCCGGTTCAGCTGTCGCCAAAGGGCCTGTTTCGCTGGACGGCGCAATGTTGCGATACGCCGATGATCAACACCTTCGGCTCCCCTTCGCTGCCCTTCGCGGGCATTCTGACGGGCAACCTGTCCGATCCCGCGCCCCTTGGCCCTGTCATCGCCCATGGCTTCGTCACTGGCCCAAACGGCAAGCAGCGCCACCAGAATGGCGGCCGGGTCATCTGGCGCTTTGTAAAACGCACCCTCGCCGCAAAGCTGGGACGAAGGGGCAAACAGAACCCGTTCTTCAAACCCGATGGCAGCCCGATCAACGCGCCGGTGCTTGCCCCGAGGGTGGACTAGCGCTCAGGCCCTCAGCATCCGATCCAGCAAATCGGTGACCTCCTCGGGCTGCTCCAGCATCGGCAGATGCCCCGCCTCTTCCAGCACCACCAGCCGCCCTTGCGGCAGCAACCCGGCCATCACCTCGTGCCTGCGGGCCGGAAACAGACGATCATGCGCGCCGCAGACGACGAGCGTCGGCACAGGCAGGCGGCGCAGCGTTCCTTGCTGATCCGGGCGGCGCTGCATCGCGCGGGATTGGGCGTGAAAGGCATCCACGCCGGCCCGTTCCGCCATCTGCCGGACAATATCCAGAACCCCGGCACGACCGGTCCCGGGCGCCAAAGCCCCCGATGGCAGCGCCTCGGCCATCGCATCTGCAAGCCGACCCGCCCGCGCCCGCGCAATCATCGTATCGCGCGCCGCCGCGACGCCCGGCAATTCCGACAACGCATCGGTCGAGATCAGCACCAGCCGCGTGACCCTGTCCGGCGCGAGGCGGGCCAGTTCCATCGCCACCATCCCGCCAAGGGAATGGCCGACCAGCGCACAGCGTTGCGGCAATCCCTGCAAGGCAAGGCTGGCCATCTCGCGCACAGAATCGGATCCGGCAAGCGAGGCGATCTGAACCGGACGAGCCAACGACAGGGCCTCGATCTGATGCCGGAACGCCCGCGCGTCAGACATGAAACCCGGAATGAAAACAACAGGATCCATCGTTACAATTTCACTGAACCGATCTTATCCTCCCTGTCCTCTCAGGGTCATGACGGTCTGCGCGGCATGCTGGGGCACCCCGACACCCATGGCGGCCCAATGGTCGTCACAAAACCGGATGGCCTGTGCAAGGTTTTCCGAAAGACCCGTCCCGGACAGTTGCGCGATTCGCCGATCTCCGGCCCAAAGCTCGCTCGGCCCGCCAGCCAGCAGAGCCGTGATCAAAGGATCGCCCATGGAAATCACCACACCCCAATCACCGACCATCTCGTTCCACTGAACCTGAGGAAACTGATAGCCAAGCCCGCCGATGGAAAAGATCACATCGGACCGGCGTCCGGCGTCCGGCTGGCTCCAATCAATGGGGCCAAGCGCCTCGGTCATCGACACATGGATGATATAGGGGTCATAGGGCCCGCCGCCCTCGCCATAGGACCAGTCCGCAGACGGATAATGGCCCGCACAATTGAAGCTGATCGGGCCACCCTCGGTCCCGGTGCCCGCGAAGAACCAACCCTGGGAAAAGTCCGACTGAATGCCCCAATCCTGCGCCATGGCAGGTCCGGCCAGCGCAAGCACGCTCAGGCCTGTGAAAATCGGTTTGAGAAAGCCCATGAAACACCCCTGTCTGAAAACACTTTCCGACAGAGTTGCAGAGCCCCCGCCTTTGGGCAACCGTTTTGCGATGCCCAAGCGCGGCTGGCGACTCAAGGGAGCGTTGCGTCAGCCCATTCAAGAATGACATCCGTCACCGGCCCCGTCATCGCGGGACTGAGGATATCGCCCGCAATGACATGAAAAAACGGGTCCGCTCCTGTTTCCGGCAGGTCTTGCGGGGCCAAGGTCACCGCACCGCCCCATCCGGCCAGAAAGTCGCGTGTCGCCGCAGCCGATACCACGCGGTCATTGTCGGAGAAAATCGCCAGAACCGGGGCTGAAACGCCGCTGTAGTCGCGTGCTCTCGTTTCTCTCATCAGGGTGCCGAGGCTGGTCAACACATCGGTGCCGTAGCGCGTGGTCCAGTAACGCCCATGTCCCTCGTTCAGGGCGTCCCAGGCCCGTTCCTCGCCTGCCAGCAGCGGCACGATCCGGCGGGCAAAGGCCAGTTCGGTGATCACCGCCGACGGGTTCACGACCCGGAAATTCGGCGACACCATCACGAGGCCCGCCACATCCGCAGCCATGTCGGGCTCGGTCATGGCATAGCTGGCCAGCGTCGCCCCGGTCGAGGTGCCCATGATCAGCACCCGCTCGCCCGCCGCGCGGGCCAGATCGAGAAACAGCGCCGCATCATTGGCCCACTGACTGGCCGTCGCCGCTGCCAGCGCCTCCCCACCACGCCCATGCCCGGTCAGGCGCGCATAGATCAGGTTCGCGCCCAGCGCTTCGGCCACATTGTCGGGCACCGGCCTGATTTCTTCCGAGGTGGCGGAGAAGCCATGCAGATAGAGGATCGACAGCGGGGTTTGGGTGCCCGGTTCACTGGCCCAGATCACCCGCGCCTCTGCGCCGGGGGTGATATCGTCCAACGCCGCCTCGCGCGCGGCCAGAACCTCTGCAACACCCCTGCCCTCAATGGACACAGGCGCACCCCGTTCGATGCGCTCGCGCGGGCCAAGCAGCAGCAATCCAGCCGCCAGAACCACCACCAAGACAAGGGACAGGACAAGCCGTTTCAAAAGTCTAAACATGGGTCAGCACATCCTCGATGGCCGTCTCGATCCGCGACAGGCAATAGTCATCGGAAAAGCGATGGTCCGCCCCTTTGACCAGTTCCAGCCGGATATCAGGGCCTTCCACATGATCCAGCAGGCGCAGCGCGACGGACATGTCTACATCCTCATCCGCCGTGCCTTGCAGCAGCCGCACCGGGGCATTGACGGTCAGCGGGCTGCGCAGGACCAGTTGCTGGCGGCCATCCTCGATCATGCGTTTCGTGATGATATAGGGCTCACCGTAGTCAGAGGGCAGAGCAACCTGTCCGGTCTGGTCCATCTCGGCCTTTTGGGCATCTGACCAGCTATCCCACATCCCGTCCTCGGTGAAGTCGGGCGCGGCGGCGATGCCCACCAGACCCGCCACCAATTCCGGGTGCTTGCGAGCGAATAGCAGGGCCTGCCATCCACCCATGGAGGATCCAACGAGGATCTGCGGGCCTTCCGTCAGCGTCAGGATCGCGGCCTCGGCATCCTCGGCCCAATCGCCGATACAGCCCTCGGCGAAGGTGCCAGAGCTTTCGCCATGCCCGGAATAGTCGAACCGCAGGAAGGCGCGGCCCGTGCGCTTGGCCCAGGCCTCCAGATGCAGCGCCTTGCTACCCTGCATGTCGGATTTGAGCCCGCCTAGAAACACCACCCCCGGACCGGCTCCAGCGGTCTGGTGAAAGGCAATTCTGCGGCCCTGTTTGGTGGTCAGCGTATGTGGGGTCATGGTCCGGTTGCCTCCTCTTTGCCCATGGTTTTGCCCGTGGCGCGGCTTGGGAACAAGAAATTATGGCCCCACTCCAGCGAAATGGTGGCCTTGGATCGGGGTGACATTGCGTCAAGCAAGGACCACTCCTACCCCCTTAACGTTAACAGACGGGGTTAAGGTTAACGCCACGGGAACGGGTTCAGGCCGGACAGGTGCATCCGCCCTTGACACGCGCCGCGCCAGGCGTCACCTCTGCCCACCGAAACCATATACCCGCAACCGGGCGTTCCGTGGGCGCCAAACCGACGAGGAGCTTGTGCCAGATGGCCCAGATTTCCCTGACTTTCCCCGATGGTAATTCCCGTGACTACGCGGCTGGCGTGACGCCTGCCGATGTGGCCGCCGGCATCTCAAACTCACTGGCCAAGAAGGCCATCTCCGCCACCGTGAACGGTGCGCATTGGGACCTGCAATGGCCGATCGAGCAAGACGCCTCCATCGCCATTCACACCATGCAGGACGACGCGCAGGCCCTGGAACTCATTCGCCATGACTGCGCCCATATCATGGCCCGTGCGGTGCAGGAGATCTGGCCCGATGTGAAGGTCACCATCGGCCCGGTCATCGACAACGGCTGGTATTACGATTTCGACCGGGAAGAGCCCTTCACCCCCGAAGACCTCGGCCAGATCGAAGCCAAGATGCGCGAGATCATCAACCGCCGCGACCCCGTGACCACCGAGATCTGGGACCGTGACCGCGCGGTCAAGTTCTACGCGGCCAATAACGAGCCCTACAAGGTCGAGCTGATCGAGGCCATTCCCGGCAGCGAACCCCTGCGCATGTACTGGCACGGGCATTGGCAGGATCTCTGCCGTGGCCCGCATCTGCAGCATACTGGCCAGGTTCCGGCGGATGCCTTCAAACTGATGAGCGTCGCGGGCGCCTATTGGCGCGGCGACAGCAATCGCGCCATGTTGCAGCGGATTTACGGCGTGGCCTTCCGCAACAAGAACGACCTCAAGGCCCATCTGACCATGCTGGAGGAGGCCGCCAAGCGCGACCACCGCAAGCTTGGCCGCGAAATGAACCTCTTCCACATGCAGGAAGAAGCGCCCGGTCAGGTCTTCTGGCATCCGGGCGGCTGGACCATCTACACCACGCTTCAGGACTACATGCGCCGCAAGCAGCGCGCCGGCGGCTACCGAGAGATCAACACGCCGCAGGTCGTGGACCGCAAGCTGTGGGAAGCCTCGGGCCACTGGGAGAAATACCAGCATCACATGTTCATCGTCGAAGTGGATGAAAGCCGCGACGGCGAGAATGACGATGCGTCCGCCAAGAACCGCGCCGAAACGCGGATCAATGCGCTGAAACCCATGAACTGCCCCTGTCATGTGCAGGTCTTCAACCAGGGCCAGAAAAGCTATCGCGATCTGCCGCTGCGTCTGGCGGAATTCGGCTCCTGCGCGCGGTTCGAGCCGTCAGGCGCATTGCACGGGATCATGCGGGTGCGCGGCTTTACCCAGGATGACGCGCATATCTTCTGCACCGAGGATCAGATCCAGGAGGAATGCGCGCGGTTCATCGACTTCCTCGCCAATGTCTATGAGGAACTCGGCTTCCCCGAGTTTGAAATCCGATTCGCCACTCGCCCCGAAAAGCGCGTCGGCAGCGATGAAAGCTGGGACTATGTCGAAGGCGCGCTGGAAAACGCGATCAAGGCCGTTGGCCGCGACTATACGCTGGAACCAGGCGACGGGGCCTTTTACGGGCCGAAGCTCGACTTCTACCTGACCGACGCGATTGGCCGGGTTTGGCAATGCGGCACGTTCCAGGTGGACCCGAACCTGCCCGAGCGGCTGGATGCGAATTACACCGGTGAGGACGGGGCCAAGCACCGGCCCTTCATGCTGCACCGGGCCTGCCTTGGGTCTTTCGAGCGTTTCATCGGCATTTTGATCGAGAACTGGGAAGGCAAGCTGCCCTTCTGGCTGGCCCCGCGTCAGGTGGTTGTCGCTTCCATCGTGTCCGAGGCCGATGACTACGTGCAGGAGGTCGTAGCAGCCCTGACCGCGCAGGGCGTGCGGGCCGAGGCCGATATCCGCAACGAGAAGATCAACTACAAGGTCCGCGAACATTCCGTGGGCAAGGTGCCGGTGATCCTCGCCATTGGCCGCAAGGAGGTCGAGGACCGCACCGTCACCCTGCGCCGCCTTGGGGAAAAGCAGACTTCGGTCGTGACACTGGACGAGGTCGTTGCAAGCCTCGCCGCGGACGCGATTGCGCCCGATCAACGCTGATCCATCCGCGCAAAGCAACTCGGGGCCGGTTCCGAAAGGGGCCGGCCTTTTCAGTTGATCCAGGTCATATCCCCCTGCCCGACCCCGCGCTTAAGTCGGTGCATGACAGCGCCAACCAAATCCACAATCGCCCCAAAATCCATCCTCGTCACCGGCGGGGCAGGTTTCCTCGGTATCAACCTGATCCGATACCTGCTGGACCGGGGCCATACCCTGCGCAGTTGGGACATCGCCCCCTTCACCTACCCGGAGGCGGACCGGATCGACGTTTTGCAGGGCGATATCCGCGACCTCTCGCTTCAAGACCGCGCTTTCGGGGGCATCGACATTGTCATTCATTGCGCGGCGGCCCTGCCGCTGGCCAGCGCAGAAGAAATTCATTCCACCAATGTGGACGGCACCCAAATGCTGCTCGCCTCGGCGCTTCGCAAGGGAATCCGCCGCTTTGTTCATATCTCCTCAACCGCCGTCTACGGCATCCCCGATCACCACCCGCTGGTGGAGGCCGATCCGATGCAGGGCGTGGGGCCTTACGGGGAATCGAAAGTGGCTGCGGAAAAGCTTTGCCGACAGTTTCGCGCGGATGGGCTGGTGCTGCCGGTCCTTCGCCCGAAAAGCTTTGTCGGCCCCGAACGGCTCGGCGCTTTCGAACTGCTCTATGACTTCGCCTCGACCGGGCATAATTTCCCGGTCTTGGGATCGGGGCAGAACCGTTATCAGCTACTGGATGTGGACGACCTGAACGCAGCGATCTGTCTCAGTGCCTTTGGCGAGGCCGAGACCGTCAACGACACATTCAACATTGGCGCGGCAGAGTTCGGCACCATGCGCGAAAGCTTTCAGGCGGTGCTGGACCGCGCGGGCTTCGGCAAACGCATCATCGGCTTTCCCGCCACCCCCGCCATCTGGACCCTGCGCGGGCTGGAGGCGGTGCATTTGTCGCCGCTCTATAAATGGATCTATGAGACCGCCGCGAAAGACAGTTTTGTCAGCATCGACCGCGCCCGAGAGAAACTGGGCTTCGTACCGCGCCATTCCAATATCGACGCTCTGCTGCGCAACTTCGACTGGTACCTGGCGAACCGCGACCGGATCGCCAAGGGCGCAGGCGTGACCCACAGGGTGCCATGGAAACGCGGCGCGCTGTCGGTGCTGCGCGCCGTCCTGTAAGATCAGAAGTGGCTCACTTCCTCATCCGGCCGCCCCGCCGCGAGGGCCAGAAGACCACCCAGACCACAAAGCGCAATCGGGAACATGGTGAAGACGCCAAAGCCGAAGGCATAGTACATGCCCGCCGCTGACAGCAGCATGAAGATACCACCCCACAGCGCCCGCGCCCGCGCCATGGCCCCGCCTGCCAGCGCCAGGATGGGCGAAATGATGCTCGCCGCCTTGATCAGATCGGGGTTGTCCACTTGTCTGGCAATGTCCGGCACCTCGCCGAAATGGTCGATGAAGGTCACGTAACCATAACCGAAGAACCCGACGATCATTCCCAGAATGCCGCCGATGATTCCCAGAACGAGGGCTGCGTTGCGCATGAAGGCTCTCCGTTGGTTTCTTGCCTGTTCGAAGCCCGAGATAGGCACGATCTGCCAGTCAGCCAAGCCCAAGGCACCACTTTCGGTTGAAACATTTCACGGACGGGACGAGGCGGAAGGCAGAAACCCGTCACCTTCCCCCAGGTGGAATCTTTCCCACAAACACATGATTTCATTTAATATTCACACCTTCCAACCCAACCGGCCCGCCTCACGCCACCCTGACAGAGGGTCACGCACGCGTGCTTGACGGGCCTGTGACTGGCCAGTGATCGACGCGGCGACTTACCAATTCCCCATCACCCGCTCGACGGGTGGGACACGGAAAATATCAGTTTTAGGGAGCTACCCCATGTCGACCCAATTCAAATCGCTGGCCCTGATGGGCGCCGTTGCCGCCGCACTGGGCGCCGTTACCACCACCTCTGCCTCAGCGCAGGCGATGGAAAAGTGCTACGGCGTTTCGCTGGCCGGTGAAAACGGCTGCGCCGCAGGCCCCGGCACCACCTGCGCCGGGTCCTCCACCATCGACTATCAGGGCAACGCCTGGACACTGGTCCCCGCCGGCACCTGCGCCGAGATCGAACTGCCCGACGGCCGCATGGGCGAATCCGAGGCCTCGCTGGAAGCCGACGGTTACATCGGTCTGGCCCGCGATCTTCCCGATGGTCTGGCCGAGGATGTTCTGGCCCAGTACCGCGATGTCTCGATGATGGACGAGATGATGGAAGACGAAGAAATGGACAGCTGATCGCGCTGACCTTCACCCCCGGTCCACAAAGGGCCGGGGGCTTCTGCCAAAGACCCAAGGGACACGCCATGTATGACCTCGCGCAGGATAACCGTCTGCCCAACCTGTCGGGCATCGGGTACAAACCCCAGCATTTCCAATCTCTTATTAGCGGACCCGGCGCGTTCCACTGGCTGGAAGTCCATGCCGAAAACTACATGGGCGACGGTGGCCGCCCGCTGGCCCAACTGCGCGCACTTGCAGACCGCTTCCCGATTTCGGTGCATGGTGTCGGCCTGTCCATCGGCGGCGAAGGACGGCTCGATCCCGACCATCTTGCCCGCCTCAAGCATCTCTGCGACTGGCTGAATCCCGCCAGCTTCTCGGAACATCTCGCCTGGTCCACCCATGGCGATCACTACCTGAACGACCTGCTGCCCCTGCCCTATACCGAGGCCACTTTGGCCCGCGTCGCAGACCATATCGACGAGGTGCAGGAGGCTCTCGCGCGTCCGATGCTGCTGGAAAACCCTTCCACCTATCTCGCCTTTGCGGAATCCACGATGGATGAGGTCACGTTTCTTTCGGAAATCGCAAAGCGCACGGGCTGCGGGCTGCTGCTGGATGTGAACAACGTCTTCGTCTCCGCCACCAACCAGACCTGGGACCCGGTCGCCTATATCGACGCCTTCCCGCTGGCGCAGGTGGGCGAAATCCATCTGGGCGGCCATTATGAGGATGAAGACGAGCATGGCGCGCCGCTGCTGATCGACAGCCACGGACGCGAGGTGGTGGATCCGGTCTGGACGCTCTACGCGCACACTATTGCGCGCGGAGGCGCCAAGCCGACGCTCATTGAATGGGACAATAACGTGCCCGATTTCCCGGTGCTGGAGGCCGAAGCCGCCCGCGCCGATGCGATCCTGCAACCGGCCCTGGTGTGATCCGATGCTGCAATCCGATTTCACTGCTGCCATTCTCGACCCCGCCGCCCCCATACCGTCTGGCATGGTGGACCCAAAGGGCCGCCCGGCGGGCAAACGCTTCAACGTCTACCGCAACAACCTCGCCGCCTCGCTGACCGAGGCGCTGGAAACCGGGTTTCCGGTATTGGCGAAGCTTCTGGGCGAGAAAAGCTTCAGGACGCTCGCTCTCATCTTCTCGCGCACTCATCCGCCCACCAGCCGCGCCCTGTCGCAATACGGGGCAGCGATGCCGGGTTTTCTGGAAGAGTTTCAGCCGCTTGCGGCCTATCCTTACCTCGCCGACATCGCTCGGCTGGAACTGGCGATCCGCCGCTCCTACCACGCCGCCGATGTGGACCCGCTGAACGCCGCTGGCCTGGACCCGGACACGCTGATGGAGCTGACGCCGGTCCTTGCCCCCGCCACCCAAATCCTCGCCTCGCTCTACCCGATCCACGGCATCTGGCGTCGCAACACGCAGCCCGACGCCCCCAAACCGCAACCCAAGGCCGAAACGGTCATGATCACCCGGCCCGAGTTCGACCCGATTCCCCATCTTCTGCCCGCAGGCGGCGCGGCCTTTGCTCGGGCGCTTGATGGGCGCACCACGATCGCCCTCGCCCTCGAACGCAGCATCGAAGCCGAACCGGGGCTCGACCTTGCCCCGCTGCTGACGCTGTTCCTGACCTCCGGCGCGCTGACACTCCAGAAAGGACCCGACCAATGAGGACCCTCGTTTCCCTGCACAACCGCCTCTTTGACGCGCTGGAAGCCACGCTCGCGCCGATCCTGATGCCGACGCTTGCGCGCTTCGTCTTCGCCGCAACCCTGATGGTCTATTACTGGAATTCCGGGATGACCAAGCTGGGTGAGGGCATCACCGGTCTCTTCCAGCCCAATTTCAACGCCTATGTGCAGATCCTGCCCCGCATGTCGGAGGCCGTGGGCTATGACGCCAGCCAGCTTGGCGCGTTCTGGCGGCTGGTGGTGGTTGCGGGCACCTGGGCGGAATTCATCCTGCCCGCCCTTATTGTCCTTGGCCTTTTCACCCGGCTGGCCGCGCTTGGGATGATCGGCTTTGTCCTCGTGCAAAGCTATGTCGATATCGTCGGCCATGGGGTCGGCTCGGACGTGATCGGCGCTTGGTTCGATGCGGGCTCCGACAGCCTGATCCTTGATCAGCGCGCCTTCTGGGTGTTCCTGCTGGCCTATATGGTCTTCCGCGGCGCGGGGCCTATCTCGGTCGATGCCGCCCTGCGGGCCCGCGCGCTGCCTCAGGCCAGCGCCGCCTGAACCTCCTTGCCCCAGCCAAGGTAAAGCGTCCCGTCCTCCGCCCGGATCACGGGGCGCTTCATCAAGGCGGGGTACGCGGCCAGCAGATCGGCAGGCGCGCCCTTGCGCTCCTCCTCCGACAGGCCCCGCCATGTTGTCGACCGCGTGTTGACCAACGCATCGCCGAACGCCCCCAGAAACTCCGCCAGCTGATCCGCCCCCAAAGGCTCCGCCCGCACGTCCACCAACCGCACGGACTGCCCCGCGCCCTCAAGCGATTTCAGCGCCTTCCGGCAGGTGTCGCAGGTCTTCAGCCCGTATAGCTCCATTTCAGCCTCCTTCATGTGCAGCCCCGTGACATTCCCATGACAGCCGCACGAAATTCCTTGCGTTTTTCTGAAATCACCCCATCTTTTCTGCCGTGACAACAGGTTTTCGCTGTCCCGCTCTCTCAAGGACGTCAGACAGGGGGTGTCTGTCGGCACCACGCCGCCGCATCTCGCGGGTGGCACCAAGGAAGACTTGAGAAGGAAGAACGGACATGCCCACTGGCACCGTAAAATGGTTCAACACCACCAAAGGTTATGGCTTCATCGCGCCCGACGATGGCGGCAAGGATGTGTTCGTGCACATCTCGGCCGTGGAACGATCGGGGCTGACCGGCCTCGCCGATAACGAGAAGATCGGCTACGAGCTGCGCGAAGGCCGCGACGGCCGCGCCTCGGCGGTGGAGCTGCAAAAGCTCTGAACCATCCGGTGATCCGGAAAACGAAAGACGCCGCGAGGGGGACGCCGCTCGCGGCGTTTTCATTTGTGACCCGCTACCCCTCTCCCGCGCGGACTCAAGGCGAAGCCGCCGCGCCATCGCCGACGCGCCCCCGGCGGAGGCGATTTGGCCGACACCTGCGCAGGCAATCGAGGTCATCCGAACTTGGCAGAAATAAAGTGCTCTTCAGTGAGGCTGGGATCGCCCCCGCGCGCGTCATCAATGGCGCGGCTCTGAACAATCAGACCGCAAATGTCGCGCACCGAAAGCCGCTTCCACGCATTGCGTTTCCCCATCCACACACCATATCCCCCATTAACCGGCCTTGGGGAGGGGCAAACGCGGCCAGCGCGCCTTGCGCTTCGTCCCTAGCGCCAGTAACGTGCCGCCGATTTCGCGGGGGCTCAAGACCAACAAAAGGCCCCGCGCCACGGAACAAGAAGGACGCCCCCATGGAAGGTATCGCCGGGTTCATCCCGCTCATTCTGATCTTCGTGATCATGTATTTCCTCATGATCCGCCCGCAGCAGCAGCAGCGCAAGGCGCATGAGGCGATGGTTGCGGCGCTGCGCCGGGGCGACCAGGTCATCACCTCTGGTGGCTTCATCGGCAAGATCTCCAAGGTCAAGGATGATGACGAGGTCGAGGTCGAACTGGCCGACAACGTCAAGGTCCGCGTCGTGCGCAACACCATCGTGCGCGTCGTGAACAAGACCGAACCCGCAAGCGAATAATCTGACCTGAAGGCGCGACGATGCTCAATATCCCCCTCTGGAACCGGGTTCTGATCTGGGGCCTCGTCGCCCTCGGGCTCGCGTTTGCGATGCCCAACCTGTTCTACCCCCGGGTGGAACGCCATAACGACGCCGCAGCCGCCATCGAGGCCGGCACCGCAACCGCGGACGATGTGGCCGAGGATCTGTCGGGCTGGCCGGGCTTCCTGCCCTCCTCGCTTGTCAATCTCGGTCTCGACCTTCGCGGCGGCGCGCATCTGCTGGCCGAGGTTCAGGTCGAGGATGTCTATGCCACGCGGATGGACGGGCTGTGGCCGCAGGTGCGTGACGCGTTGCGCGACGAGCGGGACACGGTCGGAACGATCCGTCGGCAGGACTCCCCGTCCGACGAACTGCATGTGCGGATTTCCCAGCCCGACGGCATGACCGCCGCGCTTGCGGCCGTCCGCGCCCTGTCGCAGCCGGTCAGCAGCGTCACCGCTGTTGGCGCAATGACGCTGGACATCCGGGCCGAGGGAGACACGATCATCGTGACCCTGTCCGAGGCCGAACGCGCCGCCACCGACGACCGCACCATGCGCCAGTCGATCGAGATCGTGCGCCGCCGCGTCGACGAGGTCGGCACCCGCGAACCCACGATCCAGCGCCAGGGCGACCGCCGCATCCTGATCCAGGTGCCCGGCATCGGCAGCGCCGAGGAATTGAAGCGCCTCATTGGCACCACCGCGCAACTGACCTTCCACCCGGTCACCGGACGCGGCAGCGGCAGTGACGTGGAGGCCGGGGCGCGCGAGATCGTGCTGCCGGATGTGGAGGATGAGGGCCTGCTCTACCGGCTGGAACAATCGCCGGTGCTGTCGGGCGAGGATCTGACGGATGCACAGCCCGCCTTCGACCAGAACGGACAGCCGGTCGTCACCTTCCGCCTGAACACCGCCGGGGCGCGGACGTTCTGCGACTACAGCCAGAACAACGTCGGCGCGCCCTTTGCCATCGTGCTCGATGAACAGGTGCTGTCCGCCCCGACGATCCGAGAGGCGATCTGCGGCGGGTCTGGCCAGATCAGCGGCAACTTCACCGTCGAAGGCTCGACCGAACTGGCGGTTCTGCTGCGCGCCGGGGCGCTGCCCGCCGAGATGACCTTCCTCGAAGAACGCACCATCGGCCCGGAACTGGGCGCCGACAGCATCGCGGCGGGCGAAGTGGCGGCCATGGTCGCGGGCATCGCCGTGCTGATCTTCATGATCGGAAGCTACGGGTTGTTCGGCGTCTTCGCCAATATCGCGCTGATCATCAATGTGGGCCTCATCTTCGGGCTGCTTTCGGCCATCGGGGCCACGCTGACCCTGCCAGGCATTGCCGGGATCGTGCTGACCATCGGTATGGCGGTGGACGCCAATGTTCTGATCTTCGAGCGTATCCGCGAGGAACTGAAGACCGCAAAGGGGCCTGCCCGCGCCATCGAGCTTGGCTATGAAAAGGCCCGCTCGGCGATCTATGACGCCAATATCACCACCTTCATCACGGCGGTGATCCTCTATGTCATGGGGTCGGGTCCGGTGCGCGGCTTCGCGATCACGCTCGGGCTTGGGATCATCACGTCGGTCTTTACGGCCATTTACATCACCCGGCTGCTAATCCTGCTCTGGTTCGAACGCCGCCGTCCCAAGAAGATCGAGGTGTAATCCGATGCGTCTGAAGCTTGTACCCTCCGAAACCAATTGGGATTTCTTCCGGCTGAGCAGCGTCGCGCTGGTGGCGTCGGGCGTGGCCGTCGTGGCCTCGATCGTGCTGTTCTTCGTCATCGGCCTGAATTTCGGCATCGACTTCCGGGGCGGCACCACGATCCGCACCGAAGCCCATTCCGAGGTGGATGTCGCGGCCTATCGCGAAGCGCTTCAGGGGCTGGACCTTGGTGATATCTCGATCACCGAGGTGTTCGACCCGACCTTCGCGGCTGATGAACATGTGACGCTGGTCAATGTGCAGGCTCAGGACGGGCAGGAATCGGTCAGCGCCGAGACGATCGCCGCCATCGAAGCGGTGTTGCAGGAGGTCGATCCGACCATCACCTTCCCTTCGGTCGAAAGCGTCGGCCCGACCGTGTCCGGCGAACTGGTGCAAACCGCGATCATCGCGGTGACACTCGCCATCGCGGCGGTGCTGATCTATATCTGGCTGCGCTTCGAGTGGCAGTTCTCGCTTGGCGCCGTGGCGGCCCTTATCCATGACGTGACGCTGACCATCGGCATCTTCTGCCTGCTGCAAATCCGCTTTGACCTGGCCATCATCGCGGCGCTTCTGACCATCGTGGGCTATTCCCTGAACGACACCGTGATCGTCTTCGACCGGGTGCGGGAAAACCTGCGCAAGTTCAAGAAACGTCCGCTGAAAGAGGTGTTGAACCTGTCCATCAACGATACGCTGAGCCGGACGGTCATGACCTCCTTCACCACGCTGATCGCGCTCATTGCGCTGTTCGTGCTGGGTGGCGATGTGATCCGCGGCTTCGTCTTCGCGATGATCTGGGGCATCGTGGTGGGCACCTACAGTTCGGTCTTCGTGGCCTCGGCGATCCTGCTGCGCCTTGGCGTCAAACGCGACTGGTCCAAGACCGATGGCGGCGGTGCCAGCGGCACCCAGTTCGCCAATATCGATGCCTGATATCCTGGCCTCGGCCCTGGCGACGCCAGGGCTGGTCTGGCTGCTGCTGACCATCTCTGCCGCCGGGATCGTGCGCGGCTTCACCGGCTTCGGCACGGCGCTGATCTTCGTGCCCGTGGCGGGGATCTTTCTTGAACCGCAGATCGTCATCGCCCTGATCACGCTGACCGGCGTGGCCAGCACCGCCGCGTTGCTGCCGCGCGCCTGGGGACAGGCCGATCGGCGCGAGGTGGGCACGATGGGTCTGGCGGCACTGGTGACCGTGCCGCTTGGTCTGTGGCTGCTGACGCTTCTGGACCGCGATACGGTGCGCTGGATCGTGGCCGCTGTGGCGCTGGTGACCCTGACCGCCCTGATCGCGGGCTGGCGCTATCGCGGCAAGGTGGCGGTGCCGGGCCTTCTGGGCATCGGCGCGGCGGCGGGCGGCATCGGCGGGCTGACCGGGCTGACGGGACCGGCGGTGATCCTGTTCTACCTTGCCGGGCAAAGCGGCGTCGCCTCGGTGCGCGCCAACACGATCCTGTTTCTGGCGATGCTCGACGTGGTGGTGGTGGGCAACCTGCTGCTGCGCGGATCGGTGGGCTTTGGCGTCATGATATTGGCACTGATCCTGTCCCTGCCCTATTTCCTGACCTCGCTGATCGGGCAGGCCCTGTTTGATCCCCGCCACGAGACGCTGTATCGAGGGGCGGCCTACGGGGTGATCGGGCTGGCGCTGGTCACCGGACTGCCGATCTGGGAATAGGGATGACCGCAATGCGCATGAATGAAATCAGCTTTGGCGAGGCGCGGCCGGTGGATGGCTATGGCCCCGGCTTCTTCCGCGTCGGCGGAGAGGTCTTCGAGGGTCCGGTCCTGTGCCTACCCGGTGGCGTGCGCGCCTGGGGCGGGCTGGAGGATGCGGGCGCGCTGGTGGCGCTTACCGGGGCGCTTGATGTGCTGCTGATCGGGACCGGAGCCGATATGGCCCCCCTGCCCGCCGATTTGCGCCGGGCGCTGGAAGCGGCCGATCTGCCGCTGGAGCCGATGGGATCGCCCTCCGCCGCACGCACCTATAACGTGCTGCTGGCCGAGGGCCGCCGTGTCGGGGCGGCATTGCTGCCGGTCTGAGGGGTTTTGCTGCGCGCTTACAAGAGCGGTTCCGGAGGGGGGCGCTGCCTCCGTCGCCTTTCAGGCAACTCCCCCGAAGTATTTTGACCAAGCTGAAAGGCCTACGGGTCGAGCGCGCCGAGCACCATCACCCGCAGCTCGCGTTCCAGCTTGCGGCGCATCGCATCCTCGAATTCCTGATGATTGAGCGCATGTTCCACGAAGGCCCCCGGGCCCCGGATGATCTCCTCTGCGAAATATTGCTCGATCTGTCGACTGGCCCCGCCGATGGCCAACCCGTTCACGGTGACCCCATCCAGCGGAAAATGCTGGTAGGCCAGTGCCGGGGCGAAGCCATCGTTGTTCTGCCCGTCCCCCGCCACATCCAGGGTCTGGAAAAGGCAAGGCGGGGCGCGCTCGAACATCGTGGCGGCGAAACCGATCGCGTAGCCGATGGCCGTTGGGAACTCTCCCGCCGTTCGGGGCGCCGTCTGCAATTCCTCCACGATCTCAAGTACCTGCGCGCGCGAGGTCACCAGCCGCCAGTCCGAGATCACGTCCTGCTGGAATCGGCCCGACCATTCGTAGATCGCCAGCGCCACCGGGCCCGGACCGTTCAGAAGCGGGTCGAGCACTTCAGGCGCCAGAAGCGCCGCCGCCAGCCCGTTGCGCTGGATCTGATGTTCGGCCTCATCGACCGAGGCCGAGACATCCAGAGCCAGCAACAGCGCCAGACGACAGGTCTGCTGCGCGGCAGCCGGGCCCGAAAGCAGCGCCGTGACCAGCGCCAGGAGGGCGGCGCGGATCACCAATGCCCGGTATTGCCCATGCTGGCCCAGGGTTCCGCCGGGGGCAGATCCTCCCCCTCCTGAAGCAGCTCCACCGAGATATTGTCGGGCGAGCGGACAAAGGCCATATGGCCATCACGGGGCGGGCGGTTGATCACGACGCCATTGTCCATCAGATGCTGGCATAACGCATAGATATCAGAGACCCGGTAGGCCAGATGCCCGAAATGACGGCTGTCCGACGGCAGGCCTTCATCGCCGTCCCAGTTATAGGTCAGTTCCAGCGGATAGTCCGGCTGACCCGGTGCGGCCATGAAGACATTGGTGAAGCGGCCCGCCTCGCTGTCATAGCGGCGTATCTCTTCGAGCCCCAATAGCCGGTAGAAGGCTATGGATTTCTCAAGGTCTTTGACCCGAACCATGGTGTGGTAGTAGCGGATGGACATCACTGTTCCTCTGATCGTTTCAGGGAATGGTAGCGCGGCTGCCGTCACTTGTCGCGTGGGGACCGCGATAAATTTCTCGTGGGGCGGGGCGCACCGGATGCGGTTTCAGCTCATCGCGCATGATCAGCGTCACGGTCACGAAGCTGACATAGAGCAGCAGGTACCACGACCCCAGTTTCCCGAGCGACACCATGTCGAACTGCCCCTGCCCCGCATAGGCCCAAGTGCGCGTCACGGTGCCCACATTCTCGGCGATCCAGATGAACACCGCCGCCAGCCCCGCCGCCACCGGCAGCGGCATCCAGCGCGGATCGGTGCCGGGGAAGAACCAGATGCGGGTGCGCCAGAACAGCAGCACCGTGGCCAGAAACAGCCCCATCCGGATATCGGGCAGGAAATGGTGGGCGAAGAAATTGCCGTATATCGCGCCCGCCAGCAGCACCGTCGTCCAGAAGGGCGGGTAAGGCGCGAACTCCATATGGAAAATCCGGATCACGCGGGCGATGTAGCTGCCCACGCAGGCATACATGAAGCCGGAGAAAAGCGGCACGCCGCCCAGTTCGAAAATCCCCTGCTCCGGGTAATCCCATGACCCCTGCGCCAGCTTGAAGATCTCCATCACCGTGCCCGTGAGGTGGAACAGCGCGATCACCTTCACCTCCTCCCATTCCTCCAGCCGCAGCCAGACGAAGGCTACCTGCGTCACCACGGCGAAGAGAAACAGCGCGTCGTATCGCGCCAGCGCCCAATCCTCCTGCCAGACCGCCTTGGTGCCGATGATGGCCACCAGGAACAGGATGCCGAACATCGCGGCCCATCCCTGTTTCAGCACGAACATGATGAATTCCGCCACGTAAGGGTGCAGACGCGCCCGCGCCCAATCCCCCATGCGGCGTTCCAGGAAAGCGGTTCCGCGATCTGCCATGCTCAAAATGCCCCTTTATCTTGCGGTCCTGCGCCCCGGTGGGGCAAAATATGGGAAACGTGCGATTCCCCGAAGAAGAAAGAAAAACGATGCCGCTCAGCGACGATCAATTGGCCGATATCACCGCAGCCCGCGAAAATGCGCAACCCACTTTGCGCGCGGTGGCCCCGGGGATGGAGAAGCACCTTTATACCGCGCAGCCGGTTCTCGACCATGGTTTCGTGCGGGTGGTGGACTATATGGGCGACGACGCCGCCATCGTGCAGGCGGCCCGCGTCAGCTATGGCGCCGGCACCAAAAAGGCCCGCGATGACAGTGGCTTGATCCGCTATCTCATGCGCCACTGGCACTCCACCCCGTTCGAGATGTGCGAGATCAAGCTGCATGTCAAACTGCCCGTCTTCGTGGCCCGCCAGTGGATCCGCCACCGCACCGCCAATGTCAACGAATACTCCGCCCGCTATTCGATCCTGGATCGGGAGTTCTACATCCCCGCCCCCGACGCGCTCGCCGCGCAATCGGTGGTGAACAATCAGGGCCGCGGGGACGTGCTTCAGGGCGAGGAGGCCGAGCGCGTGTTGCGCATCCTCAAGGGCGATTCGACCCGCGCCTATGACAATTACCAGTCGATGCTCAGCCAGGACGGCCAGCAGGGCCTGGCCCGCGAACTCGCCCGCATGAACCTGCCCGCCAATGTCTACACGCAATGGTACTGGAAGACCGACCTGCACAACCTCTTCCACTTCCTGCGCCTGCGCGCCGATGCCCATGCGCAGTATGAAATCCGCGTCTATGCCGAGGCGATTGCCGAGATGGTGAGGGACTGGGTCCCGGCGGCCTATGGCGCGTTCGAGGATTACCGGATGGGCGGGGTGAACCTCAGCGGCAAGGGCGTCGAGGTGATCAAACGGCGGCTGGCTGGCGAAGCGGTGACGCAGGAGAATTCGGGCATGAGCGCCGGGGAATGGCGGGAGTTTTTGGAGGTGTTTGGGTGAGTGAACGAGTAAAAACCTTAGTGCTTAAGCGAGCAATATGCTCTGATGGAATAAACATAACGCTCGAAGATGTTTGCTTGAAGCTGTTTGAGAAGACCTCAAGTCCTCGCGAACGCCTTCTTAAACTCGACCTTCTTAGAGATGCGGTAATCGCACGCGTAGAGCGAGGACCATCAAATGATGGAATATACGTGCGGATCTTTGAGTACGAAGAAGGTGCTCTTGGGTCCATCAACTTCGATGCTGAAGACGGTGGCGCAGAGGTTGAAGGTGTTGATCCGCCCGCTGGTCAAAGCTTCCTACAAGATGACATTGGGTTGTTCATTCAAGGGGCTTTGTTGCACAAATGGGGTGAGGGATTCCCTGTGTGAATCCAGCGTGGTAGCTGGCGAGCATGAGCAGTTGGTCCCTTATGACGTACAAGACCAGGAACTGGCCTTCGTACAACACGGCGCTGAAGCAGCGCGGTTCGCTATCGATCTGGTTTGATCCCGATATGACCTGGCACGCGGCACCCACCGGCAAGCGCGGGCGGCAACCCGAGTTCAGCGACGCGGCGATACAGGTTTGTCTCACGATAAAGGTGTTGTTCGGCATGCCCCTTCGCCAGACGACCGGGTTCGTCGAAAGCCTGCTGCGGTTGGCAGGCCTTGACTGGAAAGTGCCGGACTTCAGCACTCTGTCTCGCCGCCAGAAGACCCTGAGCGTCGCCATCCCTTATCGCGGAGGAACGGGTCCTTTGCACCTGCTGATCGATGCGACCGGGATCAAAGCCGAGGGCGAGGGAGAGTGGAATGCCCGCAAGCATGGCGGGTCAAAGAAGCGCCTTTGGCGCAAGCTGCATCTTGGTATGGACGAGGAAACACTGGAGATCCGCGCAGTCGGTGTCACGACAAGCAACGTCGGCGACGCCCCTATGTTACCCGACCTGCTGGCACAGATCCCGCCCGACCAAGAGATTGCCACGGTCACCGCTGACGGAGCCTATGACACGCGCAGATGTCACAATGTGATTGCCGCTCGAGGTGCCGTTGCCGTCATCCCACCACGCAAGAATGCGCAACTCTGGAAGCCAACTACGGCGGGTGCTATCGCGCGAAACGAAGCCGTGAGGGCCTGCAAATATCTCGGACGGGCACTCTGGCGAAAGCTGACAGGCTATCACCGACGAAGCCGCGCAGAGACGAAGATGCACTGCGTCAAACTCCTTGGCCAAGGCCTGATGGCCAGAGACTTCGACCGGCAGGTCGCTGAGCTCCAGATCCGGATCGCGGTGCTCAACCGCTACACCGCTCTTGGCATACCCGTCACTGAGCCCGTAGGATGAGTCCGTCCGGGGAAAGGGGAAGCCTGCCCTTCAACCGATTTGTGCAACAGAGCCCATTCAAGGCAACGATGTTATCGCTTGCGGCATGGCGAACAAAAACAGAACATACGCTTCCCAGCTATCTGATCTCGCTTCAACGCTGGGCATCATCCCCAGTGGGGAGCGTATTTCACTTGAAGATGTTGCCAACCAGACAAGCCTGAAAGACCTCAGAAAAACAGGTGTCAGGGAGATCACTCTCGGAGTAAGTGACTACCTTGCGAGTCTGCCAACGAACTCAGATCTCGGCAGCAGAGTTCTAAATGCGATCTGGGCTTCCCCAAGCGGCGCAGAAGAAATTCGGCGTCGAGAATCTCGTCATGGTCGTTTGGTGCTATCGAGGGGACGGTTTAAAAAGGATGAGGTCAAATTTGATCCTTGGCTAACCGGCGTTGGCGAGAAAATTGTCGAGGCTGATGATGAAGACTACACGATTGTTTTGGAAGATGAGCGGAGGCTTACTAGTTCCAACTTGAAGATGGTTCGCAAAGTCCGCGTCAAGAAGCAGTATAACACGGTCAATTGGGTAGAGTTAAAGCGGCATTTGGTTGAGTTCTTTAGAGAACTTCGAGAGCAAGGTGTCACATGATTCGGCTCGGAGTTTTTTTTCTCGCTCTGATTCTAGGTGGCCTCACAGGGTATGTTGCATATGATAGTCCTGCCGCAGCAGCGCGTGTTGCCGCGACAGCTGCAACAGTTCTAGCGGTGTTGGCGTCTGTCTCCCTCGCGATTTTTTCGGTTCTCGCAGTTCGTGCCGATGTAGCTGCAGAAAGCGCTCAGCAAAGGAGAAGACTGGTTCAAATTCTTGATGACGAAGACAATGCGATCGTTGATCAGAACCTTGGTATTTTCACTTGTCTAGTTGTCTCCCTTGGGCTTTGCCTCGCTACGGATTTCCTTTTCCCTGAAGATCCTTCTCTTGCCGTCACGAGCGGCGTGCGATGGCTTGCGGCGGCAGCCGGTTTCGGCACTGGGCTTTCAATTGTGCTAGCACTTCTCTTGCCAGCTACCCTCGTCGGAGTCGTGCGACGAAACCGTGGTCTCTAAATCATCTTGTAGTTAGCAACTCTCCCCCGCGCGGAATGAAGGCGAAGCCGCCGCGCCATCGTCATGCTGGAAGCATGCCTCTGGCATGACGCGCCCCCACGCGGAGGCGATTTGGCTGACGCCTGTGCGGGCGATTGAGGTCATCCGGGCTTGGCAGGGATAAAGCGCTCCGTAGAGAGGTCCGGATCGCCCCCGCGCGCGTCGTCGATGGCGCGGCTTACCCGGCCTCGGGGCTCCGCCCGTTCGCAGGCAAAACGCTCCCCCGGAGCGTTTTCGGGAAGCCTGCTCACCCCCGCGCGCGTCGCGGGTGCCGCTCCCCATGTCACCCCCGCGCAGGCGGGGGCCTCCTGCCATTCGCGCGAGGGTTGGAGTTACCCGCTTTCGCGGGCATGACAATGTTGCGGGCAGGGCAGCTTCCCCCAAACCCCCGATCTGTCTGTACGGGGGGTGCACAGGGGGTGTACGGGGGGTGTACGCAGGGCACCCCCCTCATTTCAGGGTTCAAACCCGCCCCGGTTTCGGGCATAGAACCTGCGAAACGCCCGCCGAAAGAGGCCCAAAATGCACGATATCCGCGCCATCCGCGACAACCCCGACGCTTTTGATGCCGCCATGGCCCGCCGGGGCCTGCCCGCGCAATCGCCCGCCATTCTGGCGCTCGACGAAGAGCGCCGCGCCTGCATTTCTGCGGCGGAATCCGCGCAGGCCGAGCGCAATGCGGCCTCCAAGGAAGTGGGGAAGGCCAAGGCCTCTGGCGACGAGGCGGAGTTCGAGCGTCTGCGCGCCTTAGTCGCTGAAAAGAAAGACGAAATCGCGCGACTGGAGGAGGATGCCAAATCCAAGGACGCGGCCCTGAAAGAGCTTTTGGAGGCGCTGCCGAACATCCCCCACGACGATGTGCCGGACGGATCGGACGAGGCCGACAACGTGGAAATCCATCGTTGGGGCACGCCGAAGGACTTCGCCTTTGCCCCCAAGGAACATTACGAGCTCGCCGCCACGCAGGACGGCATGGATTTCGAGACGGCAGCGAAACTCTCCGGCTCCCGCTTCGTGATGCTGTCGGGCGGCGTCGCGCGCCTGCACCGGGCGCTCGCGCAATTTATGCTGGATATTCATACAGTTGAGAACGGTTTGACGGAAGTGAACCCGCCCGTTCTGGTGCTGTCGGACACCATGTATGGCACAGGTCAGCTGCCGAAATTCGGCGAAGACAGCTACCAGACCCGCGAAGGCTGGTGGCTGATCCCGACCTCGGAAGTGCCGCTGACCAATATCGTCGCCGGTCACATCGTCGAGGAAAGCTACTTGCCCCGCCGCTATACCGCCCATTCGCTCTGCTTCCGTTCGGAAGCGGGCAGCGCAGGGCGGGACACCTCGGGCATGCTGCGCCAGCACCAGTTCGAGAAGGTGGAGATGGTGTCGATCACCCATCCAGACCATTCCCGCGCGGAACTGGACCGGATGACCGATTGCGCGCAGGGAATCCTTGAAAAACTGGGACTTCCCTACCGCACCGTGGTGCTTTGCACCGGCGACATGGGCGCGGGCGCGCGGCGGACCCATGACATCGAGGTGTGGCTGCCCGGCCAGGACACCTATCGCGAGATCAGCTCCTGTTCCGTCTGCGGCGACTTCCAAGCGCGGCGGATGAATGCCCGGTTCCGTCCTGCTGGCGGTGGCAAGCCCGAGTTCGTCCACACGCTGAACGGGTCCGGCGTGGCCGTGGGGCGCTGCCTGATCGCGGTGCTGGAAAACGGCCAGCAGGCGGATGGCTCGGTCGATCTGCCCGAGGCGCTGCATCCCTATCTGGGCGGCAAGACCCGGCTGGCGGCGGACGGCATCCTTGTCTGAGCCTGCGCCAATCGACGGCGGCACGCCACAGATGAAGGCCATCGCGGTCGTCTGCGGCGCGCTGGCCTTCGCGGCAGGCTCGGCCATGTCTTCGGGCTTTGGCGGGTTCGATCCGGCGGCTTTCCCCTATCCGGTCGAGGACCTGCCCCTGACCCCGGCGGGCTATGCGTTCTCGATCTGGGGGGTGATCTTTATCGCCCTGATCCTGAACGCTTTTTATGGGTTAATCAAGCGCGACACGGATGCCGGATGGGACGCGACGCGCTGGCCGCTTTTCGTCACACAGGCCATTGGCGCAGCCTGGATCGGGATTGCGCAGGTCTCTCCCGTCATGGCCACGATCACCATCTGGATCATGCTGGCAGGGTCGCTGATGGCCTTGCGCGCGGGCCTGAAAACCCCCGAGACTTGGTGGATGCACGTCCCGCTTGCTCTGCTGGCTGGTTGGCTGACGGCGGCGTCCTGGGTGGCGCTGACGACCACGCTTGTGGGTTACACCGCGCTGTCCCCCGTGGCTGGCAGCTGGATCGGACTGGCGGGCGCGCTGCTGACAGCTTTGGCCATGCTACGTGTGATGCCGCAGCCCGCCTATGCGATCGCGGCCATCTGGGCTTTGGTCGGCGTGATCGTTGCCAATCTGGGCGGCTCTACGGCGTTCGTGGCGGCCACCGGCGCAGGCGTGGCTCTGCTGGTATGGGAGGCCCTGCGGGGCATCCGGATAGCCTGAACCCCTTTGCGCCCCTTTACCGGACCTGCCCCCTCGGCTAACAGGGCGTATCGGCAGGATTTCAAAGGCGGTTTCATGCGCATCCTCATCACCAATGACGACGGCATCAACGCCCCCGGCCTCAAGGTAATGGAGGCCATCGCGCGCGAGATCGCGGGCCCGGATGGAGAGGTCTGGACCGTCGCCCCCGCCTTCGAACAATCCGGCGTCGGCCATTGCATCAGCTATGTGCATCCCACGATGATTTCCCGCCTCGGGGCCAACCGCTACGCGGCGGAGGGCACACCCGCCGATTGCGTTCTGGCGGGGCTGCATGACGTGATGAAAGACAGCCGCCCCGACCTGGTACTGTCAGGCGTCAACCGGGGCAACAACGCCGCCGAAAACGTGCTCTATTCCGGCACCATAGGCGCAGCCATGGAGGCGGCCTTGCAAGGCGTGCCATCGGTCGCGCTGTCGCAGTATTTCGGGCCCGAAAACCTGCAACTGGATGACCCTTTCGAGGCGGCGTTGCAGCACGGGGCTGCCACCATTCGCGCGCTTCTGGATCACGGGCACTGGGACGAAGAGGATTACCGCACCTTCTATAACGTCAATTTCCCGCCCGTCCCGGCCAGTCAGGTCAAGGGCCGCCGCGTGGTGCGGCAGGGCTTTCGCCGGGGCACGCATTTCTCGGCTCAGCCGCATACCGCCCCCAATGGTCGCCGCTTCCTGTGGATCACCGGGGGCAGCCAGCACAATCCGACCGCGCCGGACAGCGACGCGCAGGCCAATCTCGACGGCTTCATCTCGGTCACACCGCTGCGCGCTGACCTGACGGCCCATGACGTGCTGGCCGATCTGAAGGCGCGGCTCGAATGACCTGGGATGCCGAGCAAAAAATGCAGTTCCTGTTCCACCTTCGTCAGAAGGGTGTGACGGACTCGCGCACGCTCGGTGCCATGGAGAAGGTGGATCGTGGGCTCTTCGTGAAGGGCCATTTCGAAGATCGCGCCTATGACGACATGCCCCTTCCGATCAGTTCCGGCCAGACGATCAGCCAGCCCTCGGTTGTCGGGATGATGACGCAGGCCTTGAAGGTCGAACCGCGCGACAAGGTGTTGGAGGTCGGCACCGGGTCGGGCTATCAGGCCGCAATCCTTAGCCACCTTGCGCGCCGGGTCTACACGGTGGATCGCCACCGCCGCCTGACGCGGGAGTCGGAAAAACTGTTTCATTCCCTTGGCTTGCACAACATCACCGTGATCACCGGCGATGGCAGTTTCGGCCTGCCGGAACAGGCGCCATTTGACCGGATCATCGTGACCGCCGCTGCCGAGGACCCGCCGGGGCCGCTTCTGGCGCAACTGAAGGAGGGCGGCATCATGGTGCTGCCCGTGGGCCAGTCGGACGCGGTGCAAAGCCTGATCAAGGTCACCAAGACCGCACAAGGCCTGCATTACGACGAGCTTTGCCCGGTGCGCTTCGTTCCGCTGATCGAGGGCATGGCGCAGGACTGAACGGCCTTGGGGCTGGAAACCCAAGGCGATTCGCGTGTAAAACCCTGCAAAAGCTGCGGGACCATTGCCGCGGCAAGACCCCGTGTCCAAGGGGCTTTTGAACCAGACAGAATTGAGGTTGCAGTGCCGATGACCAGATTTCCCATGCTCGCCCTGGGCCTGACCCTGCCGCTTCTGGCGGCCTGCAACACGCCGGGTGGCTTCGATTTCGATTTCCGGAACAACGGCATCAACGCCGCCACGCCCGCCAGCGAGGCGGCCACCGCCGCGCGCCCGGAACCGGATCAGTTCGGGCTGATCACCTACCCCACCTACCAGGTGGTCGTCGCCAACCGGGGCGACAGCCTGACCACCGTGGCCAACCGGATCGGAATGGATGCCGGCGAGCTGGCGCGGTTCAATGGCCGCAACGAGACCGACATCCTGCGCGATGGCGAGGTTCTGGCCCTGCCCCGCCGGATCACCCCGCCGGGGGCGTCCGCCAGCACCACCGATATCACCTCCATCGCCTCGGCGGCCATCGACCGGGCGGATGCGGATGCACCGGCGGCACCTTCTGCGCCCGTGCTGCAGGTTCAGGGCGGGGCCGAACCCGTCCGCCACCGCGTGGCGCGCGGGGAAACCGCCTATTCCGTCTCGCGGCTTTATGGCGTGTCTGTGCGGTCGCTTGCGGATTGGAACGGGCTGGGGCCGGAACTGACAGTGCGCGAGGGTCAGTTCCTGATCATCCCGATCGTGCTGGAAGAGGCGTCGAACTCCCCGGACGGCAATGGCCCCGGCAATTCCACCACGCCGGTGCCGCCATCGGCGTCAGAGCCGCTGCCGGAGGCGATCTCCACCGCGGAACTGCCCGAGGCCCCGGCATTGGATGAACCCACCCCGACGCCCGAGGAAACGGCGGCGGCCAATTCGGAACCGCAGATGCAGCGCCCGGTGCCCGGCCAGATCCTGCGCCCCTACAGCGCCCGCAACGAGGGCATCGACCTGTCCGCCTCTGCCGGAACGCCGGTTCGCGCGGCTGCGGCGGGTGAAGTGGCGGCCATCACCCGCGACACCGATCAGGTGCCGATCCTCGTTCTGCGCCACCCCGGCAACCTGCTGACGGTCTATGCCAATATCGACAATATCCGCGTGGAGCGGGGCGACACGGTTTCGCGGGGCCAGACCATTGCGGATGTGGGGGAAGGCGACCCAGCCTTCCTGCATTTCGAGGTGCGGCAAGGCTTCGAGTCAGTCGATCCGACCCCCTATATCGAGTAACGAAAACGGGCGCCGCTGAGGCGCCCTTTTCTTTTGTTAGACAGTATCTTGTGGTCAGATCCTGACGCCGTACCGCCCGGCCAGATCGGTGACATACTGCCACGCCACCCGGCCCGACCGCGCGCCGCGCGTGGCCTGCCATTCGATGGCCTCTGCGCGCAATGTGTCATCGTCGATCTCGATCCCATAGGCATCGCAATAGCCCCGGATCATCGCCAGATAGGCATCCTGATCGCAGGGGTGGAAGCCGAGCCAGAGCCCGAAACGGTCCGAAAGCGACACCTTTTCCTCCACCGCCTCGGATGGGTTGATGGCGCTGGAGCGTTCATTCTCGATCATATCGCGCGGCATCAGGTGGCGCCGGTTCGACGTGGCGTAGAAGATCACGTTGTCGGGCCGCCCCTCGACCCCACCATCCAGCACCGCCTTGAGCGACTTATAGTGCTGGTCATCATGGCTGAAGCTAAGGTCATCGCAAAAGAGGATGATCCGGACCGGGGCCTTGCGCAGGATGGTCAGCAGACGCCCGATGGAAGGCAGGTCTTCACGCTGCACCTCGACCAGTTTCAGATCCGGGCAATCCGCTTCAATCGCGCCATGCACCGCCTTGACGAGAGAGGATTTTCCCATCCCGCGAGAGCCCCAGAGAAGGGCGTTGTTGGCGGGCAGACCATCTGCGAACTGGCGGGTGTTCTCCATCAGGATATCACGCGCCCGGTTTATGCCCAGAAGCAGCGACAGGTCCACGCGATTGACCCGTTCAACCGGGTCAAGCCGATCCGGGTCCGCGTGCCAGACAAAGGCGGTCGCAGCGGACCAGTCCGGCGCTGCAGCGGGCGCGGGGCGCAGACGTTCCAGCGCCTCGGCGATCCGCTTCAGGTCGCCGTCATTGCTCATTTGGAGTTATCCTCGGACGCGGCCTCGGACGCGGCATCCGCTTCCTCCGCCTCAAGCTCCTCATCATCGACCCAAAGGCCTTCCGCCCGCAGATCCTTCTCGCGCTTGCGCTCCACCAGCTTCACCAGTTGGATTGAGATCTCATAAAGCCCGTAGACAACGACAAACAGGATCAGCTGCGTGATCACATCGGGCGGCGTCACGAGTGCGGCCAGAACCAGAATGCCCACAACCGCGTATTTCCGAACGTTTCCAAGCCCTTCGGCCGAGACCAGCCCGGCCTTGCCCATCAGGGTCAGCAGCACTGGCAGTTGGAAGCAAATGCCGAAGGCAAAGATGAACTTCAGCTCCAGGTCGAGCGATTCCTTCACCGAGCCCAGGAAGATGGTCTGCAATTCTTCGTTCGACCCGGGTTCGACGCCGGATTCCATCCCCGTGATCAGCGAGGTCAGCGCCGGGATCACGTCGGAAAATCCGATGAAGAAGCGCATGGCCAGCGGTGTGACCACGAAATGGGCGAAGGCAGCACCTGCCAGGAACAGCAACGGTGAGGCGATCAGGAAGGGAAGAAACGCATTCTTCTCCGTCTTGTAGAGCCCCGGCGCCACGAAACGCCACATCTGGTAGGCAATGACCGGGAAGGCCAGTCCGAAGCCTACGACGACCGATACCCGGATCAGGGTAAAGAACTTTTCCTGCGGGGCCGTGAAGATCAGCCTTGGGTCCTCACCCCGCTCCAGCAGGATGGTGCGGATCGGTTGGAACAGAAATTCCAGGATCGGCTCCGCCACGGTGAAACAGGCCACCATGGCGATCACGAAGGCCAGCACCGACCAGATCAGGCGGGTCCGAAGCTCTGCCAGATGCTCGATCAGCGGAGCGGAGCTGTCTTCGATCTCGTCTTTTTTCATGTGTCGGCGGTTCCGGTGCGGGGCTCTGCCGGGGGCGGCAGGTCATCCTGGGCGATCGCGGCCGCATCCTCAGCGGCCTCGGCGGCGCTGGCACGGGCCCCGGCCCGGTCCTGCGCGGCGGCAACGCGTGCCTCCGCCTCCTTATGGCGCTGCTGCGCCAGTTTCTCGGTCTCGGTCAGGGGGCGGTCGGCCTCGGCCTCGTCATCCAGCGCGGATCCGGCGGCTTTCTTCACCGCCTCCATCCCCATTTTGCGGGGGCTGGTGACCTTGCGCAGGTCGCGGGTGATGTCGGTCGCCTTCTTGAGATCCTTGGCCATCTCGTCGAGACCGGTTTCGCTGGCCGCTGCGTTCATCGTGGTCTGGAACTCTCGTGCCATGCCCCGGATACGCCCGGTCACCTGACCGAGCGTTCTGAACATCTTGGGCAGGTCCTTGGGCCCCACGACGATCAACGCCACGATGCCCACGACCATCAGTTCCCACATGCCGATGTCAAACATGGCAGTTCCTCAACCCGACTGTGCCGATCCCATGCAGGGGATCAGGCGTTTTCACGATCGCGTTCTGGGGTCACATCGCGGGCCGCTTCGCCATCTTCATTGGCCGCGTTTTCGATTTCCTCGGTGCCGTCGCGGACGCCGCGCTTGAATGCGGTGATGCCTTTGCCCACTTCGCCCATGAGGCCCGCGATCTTGCCACGGCCAAACAGCACGAGGACAACAACCGCGATCAGCAGAAGGCCCGGCAGGCCAATATTGTTGAGCATGTCAGTCTCCCTTGTCCGGGGCGGTCTTGGCCCGCCTCCGTGAGTGTCACCGCATATACCTATGGATTCTGCGGGCCGGATCAAAGCCCCAATCTGTCACATGCAGGCAGAAAACAGCCGAAAGATGCGACTGTTCCGCCCTTCACTTGGAAAAAACGAAGCAGCGGTCACGCCGGATGGTCAGCCACAGGGCCATTCCGGGCTTGGGCAGGAAGACCGCGGGAACGGTCGCCTTGAGGATCTGATTGTTGAAATCCATACGAAATTCCACCAGGCTCTCATGCCCCATGAAGCGGGCCCGTTCGACCACGCCGCGCGCAGGCGCTCCGTCCAGGGGGGTTGGGTTCGGACCGCGTCCGCCCCGGTCGAAGTCGATTTTCACGTGCTGCGGGCGGAAAATGATCTCGACCTCCGTCCCGTCGGGGTGTCCGGGGGCGAGGAACTGGCCAAAGGCAGTATCGGTCAGCGCGCCTTCAACCGTGCCGGTGATCACGTTGATATCGGAGAAAAACGCCGCCGCATCCCGGTCGCAGGGGGCGTTATAGATGTTGTAAGGCGCGCCCTGCTGCACGATCCGCCCGCCGCGCATCAGCGCGATCTGGTCGGCCATCCGCATGGCCTCTTCCGGTTCGTGGGTGACCAGAACGACGGCTGTGCCCTCTTCCTTTAGCAGCTCCAGCGTTTCATCGCGGATGCCGTCGCGCAGGCGGTTGTCGAGGCCAGAGAAGGGCTCATCCATCAGCATCACGCCGGGACGCGGGGCAAGCGCACGGGCAAGCGCCACACGCTGCTGTTCGCCGCCCGACAACATGTGCGGGGCCTTGTCACTATAGCCTTTCAGATCGACACGGGCGAGCAGCTCCTCGACACGTTTGGCCTTGTCGGTTTTCGTGCCGGTAAGTCCGAAGGCGATGTTTTGGGCAACGCTGAGGTGCGGGAACAGCGCGAAATCCTGAAAGATCAGCCCGACCCCCCGTGCCTCTGGCGGTAGGTGCAAAGCGCCGTCCGCGAGAACCCGTCCATCGACGGAAACGCTGCCGGAGCTTTGCCTTTCGATCCCGGCAATGACCCGGAGCGTTGTTGTCTTGCCGCACCCTGACGGCCCGAGCAGGCACATGACTTCGCCCGGCGCCACCCGCAGCGAGACATCCCGCAAGACCGTCCGTCCCGCGAAATCACAGGACAGGTTCTGAACGGCCAGTCTGGGGGGCTGTTGCACGGGCGCAATTCCGATCAATTGTCTCGGATTTCGCAGCTATCAGCCCCGCACATATGTTTCAAGCTCCCGTCAGGCGGGCATGTTGACGCCTTGTCCGGGAATGCGTGCTCAATCGGGGTTAAGGTATTGTTTCAGCTTCCTCGCATATCATCATGGAATCCAGCTCTGAATCCAAACTATGCACAGGGTTATCCACAGGAAATCAAAGGATCGAAGCGGCACTCAGCCCTCTCTTTCTGCACCGGAAGGCCCCGCTGACCCTTGCAGGCGGGCGAGAGCAGCTGAAAGGTGCCAATTTCGAAGATTCCGGCCAAGGAATTCTATTTATGATCAAAAAAATCTTCCCATCCTTTTTCCACAGATGACGAAAAGGTACAACATCGCCGCTTTCAGGGAAAAATGTCGTGAATCTGGAATCCCTCTGGTGACTTTGGCGTCGACCATGCAGTTCGAGTCCGAGAATCTGGAATCCGATTTCGGACGGCTTTGGGCGCTAGGACAAGCCTACTTGCCCGCATCCTCGGCAAAGGCTCGTTGTTGTGTGCCAATTTGAGTCAATTTCACACATACAGGTAACCCACCGAAGATAGCCCCGGTCGCCTTCAGTGGGTCACCAGATTGATCTGATCGGGCAAGGCAAGCTCTCCCGTCTCGCTGAGACGAGAGAAACTTGTTCGGAGTCAGGATGTTATAGGCGGACTCTCACGCTAGCCCCTGTCCGGAATCGGCAAATTCGACGCCTCTACAGCGTCGCATTCGTCGAACCGCCGTCCAGAAGGATGTTCTGACCGACCATATAGCCCGCGTATTGAGAGCACAGGAATGCACAGGTCGCCCCGAACTCCTCTGCCGTGCCATAGCGCCCGGCCGGAATCGTCGCGGCGCGGCGGTCCATGGCCTCTTCCAGCGTGATACCATCCTGCGCGGCGACCGCGGTATCGAGCGATACAGCCCGGTCGGTCGCATGGATGCCCGGCAGAAGGTTGTTGATGATCACGCCTTTGCCGGCCACCTGCCGGGACGTCCCCGCAACATAGCCGGTCAGCCCGGCGCGGGCCGAGTTCGACAGGCCCAGAACCGCGATCGGAGCCTTCACGGATTGCGAAGTGATGTTCACCACCCTGCCCCACCCACGCGCCATCATCCCCGGCATCAGTGCCTTCATCAGGGCAATCGGGGTCAGCATGTTTGCGTCGAGCGCCCTGATGAAATCCTCACGCTCCCAGTCCTGCCAGCTGCCCGGCGGCGGACCGCCTGCGTTGTTGACGAGAATATCGACGTCACCGGCAGCTGCCAGCACCTTGGCGCGGCCCTCTTCTGTGGTGATGTCAGCGGCGATGGCCATCACCTCCACCCCGTGGGCTGCGCGAATATCCTCCGCCGCCTTTTCCAGCGCTTCGGCCCCGCGCGCGTTCATCACCAAGTTGACGCCATTGGCTGCCAACATCTCGGCACAGCCACGCCCAAGCCCCTTGGACGAGGCGCAGACCAATGCGCGCTTGCCAGAAATTCCCAGATCCATCATCCTCTTCCCCGCCATTCATGTTTCGTTAACCAGTGCCTTACCATGCTGATCTCGACCCTGCCACCTTCTGACTGCTTGACGGTTCACCCTGCTCGGGACTAGCCAAGGCGCAAAGGAATTCGTGATGTCCCGTCGTACCGCCCAGTTCAGCTTTCCCACCTATACCGCCAGCGACCTGATCGTGCATTGGGGGGCGAATGAGGGCGATCCGATTGGCGGCCTGCAGGACGTCGTGCCCGGTGACAGCTATCGCCTGTCCCGTGACGCGCAGCCGCGGGCTCTGGCGATCTGGGACGGGCCGGAGGGCACCGAAGTGGCGGACGGCTCCGGCGTCGGGCAACCGGGCGACAAGGTCCTGCTGGAGGTCTGCCACAGCATGATGGCCCCCGAAGGCACCTTCGTGGAACTGCTGATCCTGACCGTGACCGGCGACGAAGACACCGCCCGCCATTTCCTGCCACTGGCCCCGATGACCCCGCGCGGGGAATACGAGCTTGTCGCATCAGAACCCGCATTGGCCGCGCAGCGGCTGGCCGATATCGCCAGCGTCAGTTTCATCGCGGGGACGCGGTTGACGATGGCCAACGGGCGGCAGGTGCCGGTGGAGGAATTGCAGGCGGGCGACCGATTGCTGACCCGAGATCACGGACCGCAGGAAATTCGCTGGATCGGCCAGCAGGTGCAGCGGGCCACCGGTGCCCTGGCCCCGATCCGCATCCGCGAAGGCACGCTCAACACCGCCAATGACCTGCGGCTTTTCCCGCATCACCGGTTGTTCATCTGGCAGCGCAGCGATGAACTTGGGACGGGGCGGGCCGAGGTGCTGGTCAAGGCCGCGCATCTGGTCAATGGCGACACGGTGCAACGCGAGGAAGGGGGTTTCATCGAAAGCTACCAGATCCTCTTTGGCGCGCATGAAATCATCTATGCCGAGGGTGTCGCGGTCGAAAGCCTGCTGGTCACCCCCCAGACCCGCGCCGCCCTGCCCGACGATGTGGAGATTGAACAGACCGATGCCGACCGCCTGCTGGCGGCCGATATCGAGGTCGATGACAAGGCACTGACAGAGGCCGGGGACCCCGCCGAACGCCTGACCCGAGCCAGCCGCGGACAGACGGATTAGGCCGGGCCGGTCGATCTGTGCCTTTGTCACGTGGCGCGGCCTGTGGATGGGCAGGGCCCTGGCATCTCGACCGCCTGTCAAGGACTGGTGATCGCGACGGACAACGCCCGAGGGCATCCAGCCCGATCCCCCGGATTTCCTTGCCAATCCGCATGGCTGCGCCTATACGCGCGGCCATGCTGGACACGCCCGCGAACCGCCCCGACCTGCCGCCCGAAATCGCCCGCCGCCGGACCTTTGCGATCATCTCGCATCCCGACGCGGGCAAGACGACGCTGACGGAAAAATTTCTCCTTTACGGGGGCGCCATCCAGATGGCCGGACAGGTGCGCGCCAAGGGCGAGGCGCGGCGGACGCGCTCGGACTTCATGCAGATGGAGAAGGACCGGGGCATTTCGGTTTCGGCCTCGGCCATGTCCTTTGACTATGGCAAATACCGCTTCAACCTGGTGGATACGCCCGGTCACTCGGACTTTTCGGAAGACACCTACCGGACGCTCACCGCCGTTGACGCCGCGATCATGGTCATCGACGGGGCGAAAGGGGTGGAAAGCCAGACCCAGAAGCTGTTCGAGGTGTGCCGGTTGCGCGACCTGCCGATCCTGACCTTTTGCAACAAGATGGACCGCGAAAGCCGCGACGTCTTTGATATCATTGACGAGATCCAGGAAAACCTGGCCATCGACGTGACGCCCGCAAGCTGGCCGATCGGCATGGGCCGCGATTTCCTCGGCTGCTATGACCTGCTGCGCGACCGGTTGGAGCTGATGGACCGCGCAGACCGCAACAAGGTGGCAGAATCGATCAAGATCGAGGGGCTGGACGATCCCAAGCTCGATGAACATATCCCCGCCGACCTGCTGGAAAAGCTGCGTGAAGAGGTGGAAATGGCGCGCGAGTTGCTGCCGCCGCTGGACAAGCAGAGCTTCCTCGAAGGCCACCTGACACCGATCTGGTTCGGCTCGGCCATCAACAGCTTCGGCGTCAAGGAGCTGATGGACGGCATCGCAGGCTACGGCCCCGAACCACAGGTCCAGACCGCCACCCCGCGTGAGGTCGCGCCGGAGGAAAAGAAGGTCACCGGCTTCGTCTTCAAGGTACAGGCCAATATGGACCCCAAGCACCGCGACCGGGTGGCTTTCGTGCGGCTCGCCTCAGGCCATTTCCAGCGCGGCATGAAAATGACCCATGTCCGGTCCAAGAAACCGATGGCCATTTCCAGCCCGGTTCTGTTTCTGGCAAGCGACCGGGAACTGGCGGAGGAAGCCTGGGCGGGGGACATCATCGGCATCCCGAACCATGGACAACTGCGAATCGGGGACGCGCTGACCGAGGGCGAAGCGCTGCGCTTCACCGGCATCCCTTCCTTCGCGCCGGAACTGTTGCAGACCTGCCGGGCAGGCGACCCGCTGAAGGCCAAGCATCTGGACAAGGCGCTGATGCAGTTTGCCGAGGAAGGGGCGGCCAAGGTCTTCAAGCCGACATTTGGTTCGGGGTTTATCGTGGGCGTGGTGGGCGCGCTGCAATTCGAGGTGCTGGCCAGCCGGATCGAGCTGGAATACGGGCTGCCGGTGCGGTTCGAACCCTCTCAGTTCACCTCGGCCCGGTGGGTGCAGGGCGATCGTCTGGCGGTGGAGAAATTCGCCGCCGCCAACAAGCAGCACATGGCCACCGACAATGACGGCGACCCGGTCTTCCTGACCCGCCTGCAATGGGACATCGACCGCGTGGGCCGGGATTACCCGGATGTGAAGCTGACCGCGACGAAGGAAATGATGGTCTGACTGGGGGTGAAGAGTAACCGCTAAACCCCTGTTAATCTTCTGTTTACCTTTTGATGCGCATCTTGACCGGATGTACCGGTATCTAGTGATTTGCGTGGGCCTCGCCGCCTGCGTATCCGCGGGCGGCGAGTTCGCGTCACCAGTCACGGGGATTACCGGTACATACTCCCAACAGGTCTTGATTTCGGACCACCCACACCATGTGCTCTATGGTCATTTGGTGGTACTGACCGATGACAACGCTGAGCTGGTCCGGGCATTGGTGATCAGCCACAGGCGCGACGGGGTGCACCGGTTGCGCATCTCCGAGGCGTATCATTCGGGCCGCGAACTGCCCTTTCGGCGGCTCGATCACCGGCTCGGCTGCACGCACGGGCATTGCCGAAACGACGCGCTCGGCTTCATCGCACTTGGCCCCGGTATGATCGAGCGGGCCACACGCGAAGGGTTCAGCGCACAGCTTCTCGGCCCCTATGGCCGCATCGGGATTCACGCCCCGGCTGAGTTGTTCCGCGATATGACGACCCGTTCGTCACAGTCGGACACGCCATGACCCCGCAAATCGGCTTGGATTTGACCATTTCAGCGTTTTGTTTTATGTGCATTCGCAGCATCGCGACACGCGCGATGTCCGAACCGCGGAGCGCGATGTGGCAGATGCGCTCCATTCACATGACGCGGGCAAATGACCCCGCCAGACTGGACGCATATGACGAAATTCTCTGATCTCAACCTTAATCCCAAGGTTCTCAAGGCCGTTGAAGAGGCAGGCTATACCGAGCCCACCCCGATCCAGGCCGGCGCCATCCCCCCCGCCCTCGAAGGGCGCGACGTGTTGGGGATCGCGCAAACCGGTACCGGTAAAACCGCCAGTTTCACCCTGCCGATGATCACCGCCCTTGCCCGTGGCCGCGCCCGCGCCCGGATGCCGCGCAGCCTTGTTCTGTGCCCGACGCGCGAACTGGCTGCACAGGTGGCCGAAAACTTCGACACCTACGCCAAATACGTGAAGCTGACCAAGGCGTTGCTGATTGGCGGTGTCAGCTTCAAAGAACAGGACGCACTGATCGACAAGGGCGTTGATGTGCTGATCGCCACGCCGGGCCGCCTGCTGGACCATTTTGAACGTGGCAAGCTGATTCTGTCGGATGTGAAGGTGATGGTGGTCGATGAGGCCGACCGGATGCTCGATATGGGCTTCATCCCCGATATTGAGCGCATTTTCGGCCTGACGCCTTTCACCCGGCAGACGCTGTTCTTCTCCGCCACCATGGCGCCGGAGATCGAGCGCATCACCAATACCTTCCTGTCGAACCCGGAGCGGATCGAGGTGGCACGTCAGTCCACGACCTCTGACACGATCACCCAGAAACTGGTGGAGTTCAAACCCACCCGCCGCGATCAGACCGCCAAGCAGAAACGCGAGATGCTGCGGGCCATCATCAATGCCGAGGGCGAGGGCTGCACAAACGCAATCATCTTCTGCAACCGCAAGGTGGATGTGGATATCGTCGCCAAATCCCTGAAAAAGCACGGCTATAACGCCGAGCCCATTCATGGCGACCTGGACCAGTCGCACCGGATGCGGACGCTGGACGGGTTCCGCGACGGCTCGATCAAGTTCCTCGTGGCCTCCGACGTGGCGGCCCGTGGCCTCGACATTCCGAATGTGAGCCACGTGTTCAACTATGACGTGCCCGGCCATGCAGAAGACTATGTGCACCGCATCGGCCGCACCGGGCGCGCGGGCCGCAAGGGCACCACGGTCATGATGGCCGTGCCCGCCGATGACAAGCAGCTGGCGGCGATTGAAACGCTGATCGGTCAATCGGTTCCGCGGGCCGAAGCCCCGTGGCAGCCCAAGGACACGCGTCGCACGTCCTCTGAGGAGGACACGACCGAGGACAAGCCCAAGCGCAGCCGTGGCCGGTCCCGCAGCCGCAAGACCGATGATGCCCCCAAGGAACAGCCGGTCGAGGAAGCACAGGCAGAGGCCCCGGTCAAACCAGAACGCAGCGAGCCGCGCCGCAAATCCGAACCCCGGCAACGGTCCGGCGGCGGTGGCGGGCGTCGCGGTGGCAATCAGGTCGTCGGCATGGGCGACCACATGCCCGACTTCATCGCGCTCAGCTTTGCCGAGCGTCGTGGAGAGGCTGCAAAGCCCGCTGAAGCCACGGAAGCACCTGCCGATGATGGCAACGGCGACGAAAGCGAGTCCGCCGCCTGAGGCGCCTCTCAGTCGATCAACGCATCCCCGCGCTGCCCGGCCCGTTCATGATGGATGGGCAGGGTGCGGCCATAGAGCTGGCGGGTGCGTTCCGGCGCGCCCACCATGTCGGGCTGATCCACATAGGAAAAGATTGCCACGTAGCGCGGGCGGTCACCCTTCAGCGGCGCGACCCGGTGCAGGGAATAGCGCCCCTTGAACAGTTGCAGGTCTCCGGGTTCGAGGGTCAGCACCGTCACCCGGTCTGACGTGCCGTTCAGAACGCGGGCGACCTCGTCGAAATTCTCGTCCGTCTCGCGGATCATTGGGGCATACTCAAAGGCCCCACCCCCTTTCGCATTCTGAATGGCCAGCGTCACGGTGAAATTGTTGGTGTCGAAATGCCAGGGGAAGCCATTGCCCTCGCCTGCCGCGTTCACGATCACATCGGCCAGCGGGTCGGCATAGCGGTAGAACCGGGTTTCCTGCAGGCAGTCGCGGATGAAATCGTCAAACCCCTTGCTGTCATGGATGGTGCGCAGCGGACCGAACTTGGCAAAATTATCCGCCGGGATGAAGGCGTTGGAGCGGTCGAAGAACTGCCGACGCGGGTCATCCTCAGGCAGGCTTGGGTCATCGGCGGTGAAATAGGCATTGGTGCGGTTGTAGCTGCGATGGCCCTTGTCGGCGACGCTGTCGGCCTCTTCCGCCAGGGCCGCCACCCCTGCCGGTGTCAGGAATCCCTTTATGACCGCGCAACCGTCCTGCGCAAGATCGGCGCGCACCTTGGCCAGCACCGCATCGCGGGCCGGGCCATGCTCGTGGATCGGATAGCGTTCCCGGTCGATCAGATCATCTGCAGTCCACATGGCGTCCTCCCATAGCCGTTTCGGTCAGGAAACGCCGGGAACAGCTCGCAGTCTAACCCTTTTCCGACCGGCAGAAGGTCGCGTTCCAGCCGTCAGGGTGCGTGGTAGCTGTGGTCAGAGGCCTGTGCGATGACGTTGTCGAAATCGGGCACTTCCGCGCGCAGTTCGCTGCAAAGGCGGCCAAGATCCTCGGCCCCGAGAATGCGGGGCAGGATGACCACAGCGATGTCCGGCGCGAGGTTTTGTCCCACGCGGGGGCCAAGCGATTGAAGTCGCGCGTGTAGCGCGCCAAAAATGATCCAGACGCGCGCCGGGTCGGCACGCAGGGCAGCAACGTAGGGTTCGGTCAGCGGCAGACGGATGGAAAACTCCGCTTGGCCGCTGGCCACCGGCAGGCTGAGCCAGCTGTTTCCGTTTTCATGCAGCAGGGCGGGGGCCCACCCGGACAGGCCGGGAAGGTGTTCCACCCTGAGGGCCATCAGCCCGCCATCAGCCGCGAGATGATGGTCGTGACCTCGGGCTTGCGCCCGATCTCGGACACGCAGACCTGCCGGACGACGCGCTTGACCTCGTCTTCCAGCTTGTCGTCATGCATCACCATCTTGTGGGTCAGGCGCGGGAACATCTCGGCCAGCTGGTCTTCGATCATCTCCGACAGGCTTTGATTGCCCACCATCTCCGGCAAGCCCCGCAGTTCGACCCAGCAATCCTCCAGCGGCTCATCTTCCTCGTCGATGATCAGGGCCACGATCACGAGGCCATTGAGCGCCAGTTTCATCCGGTCGCGCACCACACCATCAAGCGCCCCGATCACGCGGGAGCCATCGAGATAGGCACGTGTCACGTCGACATGCTCGACAATGCCCGGTTTGTTGCCGGACAGCTCGACCATCGACCCGTTCGGCGCCAGAACCGGAGTAATCCCGCCCGCAGCCCCAACCTTGCAATGTTCGCGCAGATGGCGGTGTTCGCCATGATTTGGCACAAGGATCTGCGGTTTCAGCAGCTCGTGCATCCGTTCCAGATCCGGCCGGTTGGCGTGGCCGGACACGTGATAGAACCCGCTTTGTTCATCGACGATATCGACACCGATTTCCGACAGCGCATTCTGGATGCGCCCGACCGAGACCTCGTTGCCCGGAATGGTCTTGGAGGAGAAGAGGAAGGTCTCGCCCTCTTTCAGTTCATGCCCAAGATACTTGCCACGGCTCAGCGCCGCCGAAGCCGCGCGCCGTTCGCCCTGGCTACCGGTCACGATCAGCATTAGGTTCTCGCGCGGCACCTGTGTGGCTTCCTCGGGGCTGATGGTCGAGGGGAAGTCGGTCAGCACGCCGGTTTCCACCGCAACCGTCACCATCCGCTTCATCGCCCGGCCCATCAGGCAGACAGACCGGCCAGCGGCACGGCCCGCCTCCGCCAGCGTCTTCACCCGAGCGATGTTGGAGGCGAAGGTGGTCGCCACGACCATGCCGCGCGCCTCAGACACCAGTTTGGTGATCGGTTCCGGCAAATCGCTTTCGCTGCGGCCCGCGTGACGGGAAAACACGTTGGTGGAATCGCAGATCAGCGCCCGGACGCCAGTCTTGCCGATCTCTTCCCACATCTCTGGATCAAAGGGTTCGCCCACACGCGGATTGGGGTCGATCTTGAAGTCACCGGAATGCACAACACGGCCTTCAGGGCTGTCGATGACAAGCGCAGAGGCTTCGGGGATGGAATGCGAGGTGGGGGCGAAGCCTACGGTAAAGGGACCGGCTGTCACCGTTTCCGGCCAGACCGGCGCGACCTGCACCATGGCTGGATCCTGCCCCGCCTCTTCCATTTTGCGGGTGGCAATGGCTGCGGTGAAAGGCCGGGCAAAGACCGGCACTTTGCGGAAATGGCGGTAGAGATGGCCAAGCGCGCCGACATGGTCTTCATGCGCGTGGGTGATGAAGATGCCGTCCAGCCGGTCCGCGCGTTCCGCGATCCAGGCGATGTCAGGCAGGATCAGATCGACGCCGGGGGTGCCATCCATATCGGGGAAGCTCACACCCACATCGACGAGGATGAGCCGCTCATCCCCCTGCGGCCCATAGCCATAGAGGTAGCAATTCATCCCGATCTCCCCCGCGCCGCCGAGGGGAAGGTAGATCAGTCGAGGGGAGGAGGTCATATCTGCCCGTTATCCTTGTTGTATTTGTGGATCACGGTCAGCCCGTGGATCGTCAGGTCGTCTTCGATCAGGTCAAATAGCACATCCCCCTGCGAGAACAATGGCGCGAGGCCACCGGTGCCGATGATCCGCATGGGTTTTTCATATTCCGCGCAAATCCGGTCACAGATGCCGCGTACAAGACCCACATAGCCCCAGAAGATACCCGACTGCATACAGGCCACGGTATTGGTGCCAATGACGTTCTGTGGCTTGGTCACGTCCACATGGGGCAGCGCGGCAGCAGCGTGGTGCAGCGCCTCCAGGCTCAGGTTCACGCCCGGCGCAATGACCCCACCCACATAGGCCCCATCCCCAGCCACAACGTCGAAGGTGGTGGCGGTCCCGAAATCGACGACGATCAGGTTGCCCCCGTGCCGGTCGAAGGCTGCGGCGGCATTGACCAGACGGTCCGGCCCCACCTGCGTGCCCGCATCGACACGGGGCGGGTTGGGCAGCAGGCAATCGGGCTTGCCAACCACAAGCGGGCGACAGTCGAAATAGCGGTCACACAGGACGCGCAGGTTGAACACCACACGTGGCACGGTGGACGAAATGATGCAATCGGTGATCGTCACATCCAGTTTCTTGTGCGCCATCAGCGTCGACAGCCAGACGAAATACTGGTCCGCCGTGCGCTGATGTTCCGTCGTGGTGCGGAAGGTCGCAAGGATCTGCCGCCCGTCCCAGATGGAAAAAACCGTGTTGGTGTTGCCGGTGTCGATGGCCAGAAGCATGGGCGTTGCCCCCTTTTGGTCAGAAAAAGATGTCGGCAGCCGGAATCGCCCGCTGCCCCTTGGCGGTGGTCAGGATCAGATTACCGGCTTCGTCGATGGTCTCAAAGCGCCCGGTCATGGTCTCGGCGGTGGTGCGGGCGGTGATGGTCTCGCCCAAGCGCGCGGCATCCTGCAGCCAGGCGGTGCGGATAGGGGCAAAGCCGTAGGTGGTGAATTGCTGCTCATACCGGGCATAGGCGACGGCCAGCAGGTCGAGGAACTCTTCGGGGCTGACGCGAATGCCGGTCTCGGACAGCAGGCTGACGGGCGGCACCGCGCCCTCTTCCACCTGATCGGCCCCGGGGGCCGCCACAAGGTTCACGCCAATCCCGATAATGAGGTGCGTGACCCCCTGCCCCGATCCAACGCTTTCCAGCAGGATACCCGCAACCTTGCCGCCATTCAGCAGCACGTCATTGGGCCATTTGAGCTTGAACGCCTCGGCCCGCCCCGTCGCCGCAACGAAGGCATCTCGCAGGGCGAGGGCTGCCACGAAGCTGCGCAGCGCAACCTGATCGGGGGCTTCTTTGGGCTGCAGCACCAGAGAGGCGAAGAAATTCCCCTTGGGCGAGGACCAGGCCCGGCCCCTGCGGCCATGGCCTGCGGTCTGCTCCAGCGCAAGCACCCATTCCGGACCGGCCAGTGAGGGCGCAATACGCGCGCCCTCGGCCATGGTGCTATCGACCGTTTGCAGGACCCTGCGGCCGACGCCCTCGGGCCAGCCAGTCATGGCTTAGCGGACCAGCGTCGCGGCGGCTGCTTCGGCCAGGCTGTCCACCCCGAAGAGGTTGAAGACCCCAAGCAGCATGATCGCGGCGGCGGCCATCAGACCGGCATAGGCCAGCGGGCTCATCTTGCCGTCGATGCCTTCGCGTTCCTCGCCGAAATACATGAAGTAGACGATGCGCAGATAGTAGAAGGCACCGATCACCGAAGCGACCACACCCAGGATCGCCACCAGGTTCAGGCCCGCGTCCACGGCGGCCAGAAGCACCGCGTATTTGCCAAAGAAGCCCACCATCGGCGGCACACCGGCGAGGCTGAACATCAGGATCAGGATCGCGGCGGCCTTGATCGGCTCTTTCGTCGAGAAGGCATTCAGCGACGAGATGTTGGTGATGTGACGGCCATCCTTCTGCATCGACAGGATGAAGGCGAAGGTGCCGACATTCATGGTCACGTAGATCGCCATGTAGATCAGCATGGCGCTGACGCCCTGTTCGGTGCCTGCGGCCAGACCCATCAGGGCAAAGCCCATATGCGAGATCGAGGAATAGGCCATCAGGCGCTTGATGTCGGTCTGACCGATCGCGGCAATGGCACCGAGGAACATGGACAGAACCGCCAGAAGCGCGATGATTTGCTGCCAGTCGCTGACCACGCTGCCGAACGCATCATGGGCCAGGCGGGCCAGCAGGCCCATGGCGGCCATCTTGGGCGCGGTGGCGAAGAAGGCGGTGACCGGGGTGGGCGAGCCCTCGTACACATCCGGCGTCCACATGTGGAAGGGCGCGGCGGAGACCTTGAAGGCAAGACCCGCGACCATGAAGGCCAGACCGAAGATCAGGCCGAGCGATGCGCCACCCTCGACCGCCGCGACGATACCGGCGAAATCGGCGGTTCCTGCAAAGCCGTAGGTCAGCGAGGCGCCGTAAAGCAAGATGCCCGAGGACAGCGCCCCGAGGACGAAATACTTCAGGCCCGCTTCCGTCGAGCGCACGCTGTCCCGGCGCATGGCGGCAACGACGTAGAGCGACAGGGATTGCAGCTCCAACCCCATGTAGAGCGTCATCAGGTTGCCCGAGGACACCATGACCATCATCCCGACCGAGGCCAGCACGATCAGCATGGGGTATTCGAACCGCAGCAGGTCGTCGCGCTTCATAAAATCCTTGCCAATGAGCAGGATGGCGGCGGCAGACAGCAGGATAACCACCTTGGCAAATCGGGCGAAGCCGTCATTGATGAACATGCCGTCGAAGGCGACCTGGCTGCCCTCGCCCGTCAGGCCGATATAGATGCCCATCAGCGCCAGCAGCGCGGCGGTTATCCAGACAAGGGCCGGGGCCATGCCGTCCTTGGAGGTGTAGACCGCAGCAATCAGCCCCGCCATCGCAAAGACGGACAGGATGATCTCGGGCAGGAGAATGGCGATATCGGACGCAAACATCTCGGGACCTCAGTGGCTGGCGGCGACGGCGGTGTCGGACAGGGTCTGTCCGACGGCCAGGTCGTAATGGTGGACAAGGTTCTCGACCGAGGGGCCGATCACGTCGAGGGCGAGGCTCGGGTAGACGCCCAGAAGCAGGGTCATCACGATGAGCGGCGCGAAGATCATGCGTTCACGCGGGGTCATGTCGGTGATGGACTTGAGGCTTTCCTTGATCAGGTCGCCAAAGACCACCCGGCGGTAGAGCCACAGCGCATAAGCCGCCGACAGGATCACGCCGGTTGCGGCGAAGACCGCGATCCAGGTGTTGACCTGGAAGACACCCATCAGCGTCAGGAATTCCCCCACGAACCCGGAGGTGCCGGGCAGCCCGACATTGGCCATGGTGAACAGCATGAACACGAGCGCATAGGCCGGCATCCGGTTCACAAGGCCGCCATAGGCGTCGATCTCGCGGGTGTGCATCCGGTCATAAATGACGCCCACGCAGAGGAAGAGCGCGCCGGAGACGAAGCCGTGGCTGATCATCTGGAAGATCGCACCATCGACGCCCTGCTGGTTCGCCGCGAAGATACCCATGGTGACGTAACCCATATGGGCGACCGAGGAATAGGCGATCAGCTTCTTCATGTCCTCCTGCACCATCGCAACGAGCGAGGTGTAGATGATCGCGATGACCGACAGCCACATGACGAACTCTGCCATCAGGTCAGAGGCGACCGGGAACATCGGCAGAGAGAAGCGCAGGAAGCCATAGCCGCCCATCTTCAGCAGGATCGCGGCCAGAACGACCGAGCCCGCCGTGGGCGCCTGAACGTGCGCATCGGGCAACCAGGTGTGGACCGGCCACATCGGCATTTTCACCGCAAAGCTGGCGAAGAAGGCGATCCACAGGATCGTTTGCAGACCACCGACGATGTGCCAGCCCATGATAGAGATCGTGTCAGAGCTGAACTGGTGGGTCAGCAGCGTCGGGATATCGGTCGTGCCTGCATCCACATACATGGCGATCATTGCCACCAGCATCAGCACCGAGCCGAGGAAGGTGTAGAGGAAGAACTTGAACGCAGCATAGATGCGGTTCTGACCGCCCCAGATGCCGATGATCAGGAACATCGGGATGAGGCCCGCCTCGAAGAACAGGTAGAAAAGGACCAGATCCAGCGCCACAAAGACGCCGATCATCAGGCTTTCCAGAACCAGAAGCGCGATCATGTATTCCTTGACGCGATGCTCCACCTCCCAGCACGACCAGATGACCAGCGGCATCAGGAAGGTGGTCAGCATCACGAAGAGGACCGAGATGCCGTCAACGCCGACCCTGTAGGTCAGGCCGAGCATCCACTCACCCTCTTCCTCCAGCTGGAAGCCGGGGTTGGAGGCGTCGAATTCCACCAGGATGAACAGCGAGATCACGAAGGTCGCAAGCGTTGCGGCCAAGGCCAGATACTTCGCGTTCTTCTTGCCGCCCTCAGACTTGCCATCCGGGATCAGTGCGAAAAGCGCAGCCACCAGGGGAAGGAAGGTAACGATGGAGAGAAGATTGTCTTGCATGTCTCTGCTCTCAGCCCCCGAAGCTCAAGGTTGCGATGGTGATCAGCACCGCGATGCCCAGAACCATCGCGAAGGCATAGTGGAAGAGGTAACCGGACTGTGCCCGGCCCGCGAGCCGCGTGAAGAAGGGGATGATCCCCATGGCCAACCCGTTGATGCCGCCGTCGATGATATTGCCATCGCCGCGCTTCCACAGGGTTCGCCCGATCCAGGCGGCGGGGATGACGAAGATCCAGTTGTAGATCTCGTCGAAATACCACTTGTTCAGCAGGAACTGATAGGCGGGCTGGAACAGCTCTGCCGTGCGAGAGGGCAGCTTGGGATTGACGATGTAGAACAGCGTTGCGGTAACAAAGCCGATGATCATGGCGACGAAGGGCGCCAGCTTGACCCATTTCGGCACGCTATGCGCGTCATTCAGCACGTGGTTATCCGGTGCCATGTGAATGGCGCCCTCGCCCGCATGGCCGGTAAAGACATAATGCGCCTCGCCATGTCCGTCATCCGCAGCGGCGTGGGTGTCTTCGGTGGCGTGGCTGTCGGCAGCGGCAGCGTTGTCGCCATGCCCGTCGGTTGCCGCTTCGCCATGACCGTCAGTCGCCGTCGCTTCCTCGCCATGGCCAGCCTCATCCGCATGACCCTCGACCGCGTAAGGAACACCGAAGAAACGGCCCACGGTATCGGTGTGTCCGAAGAACTGGTTGTACCAGATCGCGCCGGAGAAGACCGCGCCAAGCGCGAGCACTGCCAGCGGGATCAACATGGTCTTGGGGCTTTCATGGGCATGCTCATGCGCGTGCTTGTCACCGCGCGGCTTGCCATAGAAGGTCAGGTAGATCAGGCGCCAGGAATAGAAGCTGGTGAAGCACGCCGCGACGACCAGCATCCAGAAGGCGTAGGTCCCAAGACCGCCGCCGAAGGCAAAGGCGCTCTCGATCACCGCGTCCTTGGACGCAAAGCCGGCAAAGCCGATCCAGCCCGTCAGCGGAATACCGACGCCGGTGATGGCCAGCGTGCCTATCATCATCGCCGCGAAGGTGAAGGGGATCTTCTTCCTCAGGCCGCCATAGTTCCTCATGTCCTGCTCGTGATGCATCGCATGGATGACCGAGCCCGCGCCGAGGAACAGCATCGCCTTGAAGAACGCATGCGTGAAAAGGTGGAACATCGCGACCGAATAAACCCCGACGCCCGCGGCCACGAACATGTAGCCAAGCTGCGAACAGGTCGAATAGGCGATGACGCGCTTGATGTCGTTCTGCACCAGACCCACGGTCGCCGCGAAAAACGCGGTGGCCGCCCCGATGATCACGATGAAGTTGGTGGCATAGGGCGCGTATTCCATGATCGGCGACATGCGGCAGACCAGGAAGACACCCGCCGTCACCATGGTCGCGGCGTGAATGAGCGCCGACACCGGCGTCGGACCTTCCATCGCGTCCGGCAGCCAGGTGTGCAGGAACAGCTGCGCCGATTTCCCCATGGCCCCGATAAAGAGCAGCATGCCGATGGTGTTGGCGGCATTCAGTTCCCGGCCCATGAAGGTGATGGTCTGCTCCGCCAGATGCGGGCCTTCCGCAAGGATCACCGAGAAGTTGATGCTGTCGGTCAGCTTGTAGATCGCGAAGATGCCAAGCAGGAAGGCGAAGTCACCCACGCGGTTGACGATGAAGGCTTTCATCGCGGCGGCACCAGCGCTCGGCTTGCGGAAATAGAACCCGATCAGCAGGTAGGACGCGACGCCCACACCTTCCCAACCGAAGAACAGTTGCAGAAGGTTGTCTGCGGTCACCAGAGACAGCATCGCAAAGGTGAAGAAGGACAGATAGGCGAAGAACCGGGGGCGGTAGCTCTCGCCCTCCCGGAAATGCTCGTCATGGGCCATGTAGCCGAAGGAGTAGAGGTGCACGAGCGCCGAAACGGTGGTGATCACGATCAGCATGATCGCGGTCAGGCGGTCGATGCGCACCGACCAGCTGGTGTCCAGCGTGCCAGATGCGATCCAGGTGAAAAGATCGCGGGTATAGGTCTCGCCGTCGAAGCCCAGGAAGACAAACCAGCTAAGGATACACGAGACGAAGAGCGCGCCCGTCGCGACCCAACAGGCCGCCGTTTCCCCGATCAGACGCCAGGAGAAGCCGCAGATGATTGCGCCGACGAGCGGGAGGAAGAGAAGGAAGGTTTCCATGTCGGCTCAGCCCTTCATAACGTTGACGTCTTCCACGGCAATCGTGCCGCGGTTGCGGAAGAAGCAGACGAGGATAGCCAGGCCAATCGCGGCCTCGGCGGCGGCGACGGTCAGCACGAAGAGGGTAAAGATCTGCCCCGTCAGATCGCCCAGATAGGCGGAAAAGGCGACGAGGTTGATATTGACCGCCAGAAGCATCAGTTCGATCGACATCAGGATGACGATCACGTTCTTGCGGTTCAGGAAGATCCCGAAAATCCCGATGACGAACAGCGCTGCCGCCACCGTCAGGTAATGTTCCAGTGCGATACTCATCTCGTCCCTCCGGGGCCTATCACCCCTTGGTTTTGCATCGTCGCGAGTCGCTGCGACTCGCCTTGTAAATTCGTCCGGATGCGAGCCTTACAGCCCCTGCCCCGGCTTCACATCCTTCAGTTCCATCGCCTTGGCCGGGTCGCGGTACATCTGGGCCAGAACGTTCTGGCGCTTGACGTCTGTGCGGTGGCGCAGGGTCAGCACGATGGCGCCGATCATGGCGACCAGCAGGATCAGGCCCGCCAGTTGGAAGAGCAGGAAGTAGTGGTCATAGATCACGGCGCCGAGTGCGGCGGTATTGTGCGCGGCCCCGTCGGGCGTCGCATTCGGGGTCGCCAGCAGGTCAACGCCCTCGGCAGTGGCCCAGGGACCAAACGCCATGGACAGCTGGATCAGGATGATCACGCCAATGAGCCCGGCCATGGGGATGTACTTGGCCATCTCCGCCTTCAGTTCGGCGAAATCCACATCCAGCATCATGACGACGAAGAGGAACAGCACCGCGACCGCGCCCACATAGACGATGACCAGCAGCATCGCCACGAACTCTGCCCCGATCAGGACGAAGAGCCCGGCAGAGCTGAGGAAGGCCAGGATCAGCCAGAGCACCGAATGAACAGGGTTGCGGCTGACCACCACGAAGAGGCCGGCCACCACAGTGGTGATGGCGAAGAGGTAAAAGGTGAAATCGGCGATACCCATGGGGTTACTCCTCGGTTCCGTCGATGGCCTGACGGGCAAGCTCCATCGCCTTGGTCATGGCGGGGACACCCCCGAACATGGCGGCCTGCGCGATGGTTTCGGCAATTTCCTGTTTCGATGCCCCGGCCTCCAGCGCGTGGCGCACGGTCAGGCGGATCTGCGGTTCGGCCACGGCGCCCTGAATGGTCAGGCCCTGAAGCGTCAGCAGCAGGCGGGTCTTGGCATCCAGCCCATCGGGGTTGAACTGCTTGCCCATGAACGCTTCCATCATCTCGGCAGGCATGGTCGGCCAGAGCTTTTCAAAGCCCTGCGGCGTGAACTGCGCCATGGCAGGATTGACCTGCTTGACCCAATCCTTGGCCATGTCCTGCGTCTGCGCCATCAGCGCCGCGAACGGATTTTGCGGGGCTTTGGTCATCTGTAGGGGGCATCCAGTTCAAGGTTGCGGGCAATCTCGGCTTCCCAACGGGCCCCGTTTTCGAGGAGCTTTTCCTTGTTGTAGAACAGCTCTTCACGGGTTTCGGTGGCAAATTCGAAGTTGGGGCCTTCGACAATCGCATCCACCGGGCAGGCTTCCTGGCAGAAGCCGCAATAGATGCATTTGGTCATGTCGATGTCGTAGCGGGTGGTCCGGCGGCTGCCGTCCTCGCGCGGTTCGGCGTCGATGGTGATGGCCTGCGCGGGGCAGATCGCTTCGCAGAGCTTACAGGCAATACAGCGTTCTTCGCCATTGGGGTAGCGGCGCAGGGCGTGTTCACCGCGGAAGCGGACCGAGAGCGGGCCTTTCTCGTGCGGGTAGTTCACCGTGGCCTTGGGGGCGAAGAAATACTTCAGCCCCAGTTGGAAGCCTTTGACGAAATCCGCCAGCAGGAAGTATTTCGCGGCGCGGGTGTAGTCGATCTGCGTCATCAATCAGCCCCCGATCATCCAGCGGGCATAGGCGCCGCCGAAGAGTTCGAATTTTGCCAGGAAGGCCACGATCACGACCCAACCCAGAGACAGCGGCAGGAACACCTTCCAACCGATCCGCATCAGCTGGTCATAGCGGTAGCGCGGCGTGATCGCCTTCACCATGGCGAAGATGAAGAAGAAGAAGGCCATCTTGCCGACCATCCACAACACGCCATCGGGCAGACCCGGAACTGGGCTCAGCCAGCCGCCGAAGAACAGCAGCGTGACAAGGGCGCACATCAGGAAGATGGCGATGTATTCCCCGGCCATGAACAGCAGGAAGGGCGTGGCCGAATATTCCACCTGGTAGCCCGCGACCAGTTCCGATTCCGCCTCTGGCAGGTCGAAAGGCGGGCGGTTGGTTTCGGCCAGGGCCGAGATGAAGAACAGGAAGACCATCGGGAAATGCGGCAGCCAGTACCAGCTGAAGAAGCCGTAAGACCCGTCCTGCGCGCGCACGATGTCACCGAAGTTCAGCGATCCCGTGGTAATCACCACGCCGATGATGATCAGGCCGATGGACACCTCGTAGGAAATCATCTGTGCGGCAGAGCGCAGCGAGCCCAGGAACGGATATTTGGAGTTCGAGGCCCACCCGCCCATGATCACGCCATATACCTCCAGCGAGGAGACGGCGAAGACATAGAGGATGGCGACGTTCAGATCCGCCAGGACCCACCCATCGTTGAAGGGGATCACCGCCCAGGCAATCATCGCCAGCACGAAACTGGTCAGCGGCGCCAGGATGAAGACAGGCTTGTCAGCGCCCGCCGGGATCACCACTTCCTTGATGACGTATTTCAGCGCATCCGCGACCGATTGCAACAGCCCGAAGACCCCAACCACGTTGGGGCCCTTGCGCATCTGGACCGCGGCCCAGATCTTCCGGTCGCCATAGACCAGGAAGAGAAGCGAGATCATCACGAATGCGATCACCGCAAGACACTGCGCGATAATAATCAGCGCGATGCCGGGAGTGGTTGTAAAGAATTCAGCCATCTGTCCTCACACCGTCGGTATGCCTTGCTCGGCGCAGTCGGCGACCACCACTTCGGCGTCTATCGTCTGCACCCCCCGGGGGAGCGCCGGTGACACGGTGTAAACCGCATCTGCGTGCCAAAGGCCAGCCTCTTCCTGCACATTTGTGCGGACATGTCGCGCAAATCCGTAGCCCCGGATCAGCGTGTACTGAGCTGCTGCACATTCGGCATAGGCCGCCACGTCCTCTCGCCCCCTTGCACCGCGCATCTCCACGCGGAAATTCACCAGATCTTCATCCAGGAGACGGGTTTCGACCCCTAGATACTCAAACAGCGCCGGATGCCGGTTCTGCGTGGCCGCCGGATCGGGCGTACAGCCCGCCAGCGCCAGAACCATGGCACCGCCACCCACGAAGGGCCGGAGCGTTCCGCCGCCCGGCACCCCGCTTATTCCGCCGCAATCGCGGCCTCGGACCGCGCCTTCGCCATTGCGCTGAGCTCGGCCATCACGGCCGACGCGCGGGCAATCGGGTTGGTCAGGTAGAAGTCTTTCACCGCGGGCACGAAATCGGCATCGCCGGGCGCGCGCAGCTCCAGCGGCGAAATTTCGTTCATCGGCACTTCGTCGATCATCGCCAGATGCGGAACCTCGGTCACCATCGCGTTGCGCAACTGCACAAGCGAGTCGTAGGGCAGCGCCGCGCCCAGTTCCGCCGAGAGCGCCCGCAGGATCGCCCAGTTTTCCTTGGCCTCACCGGGGGCAAAGCCCGCACGAAGCGCCAGTTGCGGGCGGCCTTCGGTGTTGACGAAGAGGCCTTGTTCCTCGGTATAGGCCGCGCCCGGCAGGATCACGTCGGCACGATGCGCGCCCCGGTCGCCATGGCTGCCCTGATAGATCACGAAGGGGCCGTCGGCGATGTCCACTTCATCGGCACCGAGGTTGTAGATCACCTCTGCCCCGTCGATCGCCGCAGGCAGACCGCCCTCGGTCACCGCGCCCACATCCATCGCGCCCACACGGGAGGCGGCTGTATGCAGAACCATCAGCTTCGCGCCGCAACCTTCCACATAGGCCAGCGCCTGGCTCAGAACCGCTTCGCCATCGGCTTCGCGCAGCGCGCCCTGGCCGACGATCACGATGGTGTCGGGCTTGGCTTCGACCTTGGCGACCAGATCGGTCAGCGCTTTGCGGTCGGTGCCAAAATGGTAGTAATCATAGGTCAGGTCCGCCTTGGGACCGATCAGCCCGATCCGTGCGCCGTTGATCCACGCCTTGCGGATGCGTGCGTTCAGAACCGGTGCCTCGTCACGCGGGTTGGTTCCAATCAGCAGGATGGTCTTGGCGCTATCGATATCCTCGACCATCGCGGTGCCCGCATAGGCGCCCCGGTTGCCAGCAGGCAGTTTCGCGCCATCGGTGCGGCATTCCACGTTGCCGCCCTGCCCCTCGATCAGCCCTTTCAGTGCAAACGCCGCTCGACCGGGGCCAGATCGCCCACGAGACCCGCGACCTTCCTGCCCTTCATGGCGCTTGCGGCAGCAGACAGCGCCTCGGGCCAACTGGCTTTGCGCAGCTTGCCATTTTCGCGGACATAGGGCGTGTCCAGACGCTGGCGGCGCAATCCATCCCAGATGAAGCGGGTCTTGTCGGAAATCCATTCCTCGTTCACGCCGTCATGGTTGCGCGGCAGGATGCGCATGACTTCACGCCCCTTGGTATCCACGCGGATGTTCGAGCCAAGCGCGTCCATCACGTCGATGGTTTCGGTCTTGGTCAGTTCCCAGGGACGGGCGGTGAAGGCGTAGGGCTTCGATGTCAGCGCGCCAACCGGGCAGAGGTCGATGATATTGCCCTGAAGGTTCGAATCGAGCGTTTCGTTCAGGTAGCTGGTGATTTCGCTATCCTCACCGCGCCCGGTCTGGCCCATCTGCCAGATACCCGCGACCTCGGTCGTGAAGCGCACGCAGCGGGTGCAGGAAATACAGCGGGTCATGGCGGTGGACACGAGCGGACCTAGGTTCAACTCCTCGGAGGCGCGCTTGGGCTCGCGGTAACGCGAGAAGTCCACACCATAGGCCATCGCCTGATCCTGCAGGTCGCATTCGCCACCCTGGTCACAGATCGGGCAATCCAGCGGATGGTTGATCAGCAGAAACTCCATCACCCCTTCGCGGGCCTTCTTGACCATGGGGGAGTTCGTTTTGACGACCGGCGGCTGACCTTCCGGGCCGGGGCGCAGGTCACGCACCTGCATGGCGCAGGAGGCGGCGGGTTTCGGCGGGCCGCCCACGACCTCGACCAGACACATGCGGCAGTTGCCGGCGATCGACAGACGCTCGTGATAGCAGAACCGCGGAACTTCGACTCCGGCCTCTTCACAGGCCTGAATCAATGTCATCGCGGGATCCACCTCGATCTCTTTGTCGTCGATGATGATTTTGCGTAGATCGGTCATGCTTCACCCTTGCGCGTCGCTTGGCTCCGGTTGGCGGCGTGTCTACCGCAAGCCCCGCCCGGATTCACGCGGAAAATTGCCGTGCCACCCTAGTGCCGCGATTGACGCGCTTTTGCAACGTGATGGCGGCATTTTTCAAGCCGATAACCCGGTATACAACGGTATATGACCGCGCCCAATGCGCGCATGCCCGCTATTTGGGGGCGGGCATGGGCTTGGAGCATGAAATTGGAAAGAAAAGGTTACCGCAAAAGGCGGCCGATCTGACTGTTCGCGGCAATTTCTTCTTCGCCAACGGTGCAATATCCATCGCGTTGATCGGGCGATGCGTTGCGTTCTGCCAATCGCGCATCAGCAATTGCGCGCACGCGCTGCTGCTCGTCTTCGTTGAAGACGAAATCCTCGATCTCCGAGCGGGTGAAGCCAAGATCGGTCGCGCGCCCGACAAGGCTGTTGATGAACCCGAGCGCGCGCAAGCGCCGGGCGGAAATCGAGTCGCAACGATTATGGATGTGGCGTGCGATGGCAAAGGCCACCAACCCCTCGCTCAGCACCGGGTCATTGCGCAGCACATCCCAATCATCGGCGCGTGCCGGCTGCGCCAAAAACAGGCACATCACAAGAAGGGGGAAACATCGAGACATATTGCAAAATCCTTGGCTGGAATCGTCGGACCCTGCGCCAAAATGGGATCATTGCGGTCTGACATTCAATATCAGGCGATTGCTATCCGCGTGAATCGGCCCGTTCCCGCCGGTTCTCCCCGCTCAGATCCGCACGCCCCAATAGGCGATGATCAGGTAGATGATCAGCGCCACGAACGCGATCCCGAGCGTCGTGTAAATCGCCGCTTCCAGTTTTTCCGGCGTGTTCAGCACCATCATGACCATGCCTGCCAGCATCACCCCGATCACCGTGCCCAAGATTGAGCCGCCAATGCCCCAGGTATATCCCAGCCAGATGCCAAGCGCCGCGAAGGACACGAATACGGCGACCACCCATACCCGGTAGACACCGACCAAGACCGGCCTGCCGCCGTCATATGCACGTTGGTCTGTCACTGCCGCCTCCACAGAGGAACCCACTCGCCCCGTTTTCGGGTGCCATTTGGGTACAGTCTACCCTTTCGGATAGGATTCATCAACGCTTTCAAGGGGCCGCAGAACGCTTCATGGGCAGATGGGACACAGGTTAGTGGCAGAACCCCAGGGGGTCCTCGTCAATGATCCGGTCCACCGTGCCCCGGAATCGCGCGGAATACAGCGACGGATCATAGTCGTCGCCAAGGTAGAACCCGCAGTGAAAGGCGATCTGGATTTCCGCGATGGCCACCCAAGCGTCGACCTCGGGAACATGGGCGAATACCTCTTCGAAGGTCTGGCTCATCAGGTTTACATACCAGAAATAGCGCTCGTTCTCGATCGGGGTCGCGTCCTGTTCCAGAAGGTCGGGGCGCGACATCTCGGGGTTGTTCATCGAGATGATCAGGAACTCGCGGTAGGCCGCCCGCGCGCCGCGTTCATTCTCGATCCGCCATTGCTGGTTGAACTGCCAGAACGCCACCAGACCGGCGACCACCGCCAGAAGGATGCGGGACAGGTCCGCGAAGGAGGCAATGCCATTGCGTTCCCGTGTCAGCCACCCTTTTCGCGCAGGGGTGGTTTCGTGTCTGCCATCTCGTCCTCCCGTTCTAGCGCGCCCTCTGCCAGATGGCGTGGCGCAGTCTATTTACTCCGAGGCAGGCGGCCAGACAGGATAGGCAAAAAACGCCAGGTCGATCCCATCGGAAATGGCATCCTCCGAGAGGCTTTCCCAGGTGTCGGTTGGCTCCACCAGAACGAACAGCGCCAGCGTCCCGCGATGGTCCTCGCTGCGCATGAAGGTGCCCTGCATCTCGATATCGACGGTTTCAAGCGGCATCATGCCAAAGTCGAACCCGTCCCCGGTGGCGTTGTCATTGGCCGTTGCAACGATCAGCGCCTGCACCGGTTCGTCAAAGGTGATGGAAAAGTTGCTGCCAACGTGAATCGCGTCATGCGGCATCGGCAGATCGTTGAATTCCTGATCTTCCCCATCATTGGAAAAACCGGTGAAGATGGATGATCCGCGCTCTCCGGTCAGCGTGTAGGCGATGCCGTTCGAATGCCCGGACGCCGAGGCGCGAAAATTGGTGCGGACCAGGTCGCCATACTCCTCAAGCGAGAAGGTCATTTCGCCTGCGATCAGATCTTCAAGGGTTTGAGCCTGCGCGAGACCGGTCACGGCGAGCGAGATGACGATGGCAAGAGAAGTGGATTTCATGGAATGGCCTCCGTCAGAATAATATTCGGGAAGAACCCTAGAGGCCTATTGCACACATAATCAAGGGCTTGATGGGCAGCGCCCAGTCACGCCTTCGAAACGGCATTCCAGCTGAACGCGTCTTCGGTCTCCCCGTTCTGGCGCAGATATTCCAGCTTGGCCAAAGCCTCGGCCAGATCCGGGCGGTGCCCTTCCGGCACCCACCACATCACCAAATGGGCCTCGTCCATCGGTGTGAACCAGTCCGCCCGCCGCGTTACGAAATGCTTGTGCAGCGTGTTCCAGACATAGAAGCGCAAGCTGTCAACACTGTCCCACACGGTCAGGTTCACCAGAATGCGGGGATCGCCATCGACCTCTTCGGGGACGACGCCCCCGAAGGCGGTTTCGTATTTCCAGACGAACCCGTCGGACCGTTCCGCGATACTGTTCAGCATGTCGATCCCGCGGTTGAAATCGGCCATGCGGGGATCGTCCAGCTCATAGGCCATTCGGCCGATATTGAACTGGGCCAGATGCATCCCTATTCGGCGGCAACCGCGCTGACGCGTCCGGCTTTCTGGGCCTTGATCCGGTCCTCGATCTCATCGCGGAAGTTGCGAATGAGGCCCTGGATCGGCCAGGCCGCCGCATCGCCAAGGGCGCAAATCGTGTGGCCTTCCACCTGCTTGGTGACCTGGAACAGCATGTCGATCTCTTCCAGTTCCGCCTCGCCACGCACCAAACGATCCATGACGCGCATCATCCAGCCGGTGCCCTCACGGCAGGGCGTGCACTGGCCGCAGCTTTCGTGCTTGTAGAACTTGGACAGACGCCAGATCGCTTTCACGATGTCGGTGGACTTGTCCATGACGATGACCGCAGCGGTGCCGAGGCCCGATTGCAGATCGTTACGCAGATAGTCGAAATCCATGATCGCATCGCGCATGTTCTCACCGCGCACGCAAGGAACCGAAGACCCGCCGGGGATCACCGCCAGCAGGTTGTCCCACCCGCCACGGATGCCGCCGCAATGCTTTTCAATCAACTCCTCGAAGCTGATCGACATCGCCTCTTCCACCACACAGGGGTTATTCACATGGCCCGAGATCGCAAAGAGCTTGGTGCCCGCATTGTTGGGGCGGCCGAAGCCCGCAAACCACTCCGCGCCCCGGCGCAGGATGGTCGGCACAACGGCGATGGATTCCACGTTGTTCACGGTCGAGGGGCAGCCATAAAGGCCCGCACCTGCCGGGAAAGGCGGCTTCATCCGGGGCATGCCCTTCTTGCCTTCGAGGCTTTCAATGAGGGCCGTTTCCTCGCCACAGATATAGGCCCCTGCGCCATGATGCAGGTAGAGGTCGAAGTCGAAGCCCGATCCTGCGGCGTTCTTGCCCAGAAGGCCCGCGTCATACGCCTCGTCGATCGCGGCCTGCAGCGCCTCGCGCTCGCGGATATATTCGCCGCGGATATAGATGTAGCTGACATGCGCGCCCATGGCGAAAGAGGCGATCAGCGCCCCTTCGATAAGCGTATGGGGATCGTTGCGCATGATCTCCCGGTCCTTGCAGGTGCCGGGCTCGGATTCGTCTGCGTTGATGACCAGGTAGGATGGGCGGCCATCGCTTTCCTTGGGCATGAACGACCATTTCAGTCCGGTCGGGAAACCCGCCCCGCCACGCCCGCGCAGGCCGGACGCCTTCATGATCTCCACGATCTTGTCGCGGCCCAGACCGATCAGGTCCTTGGTGCCGTCCCAGTGGCCGCGCGCCTTGGCCCCTGCGAGGGTCCGGTCATGCATGCCGTAGATATTGGTAAAGATCCGGTCTTTGTCCTGAAGCATCCTCAGTCCCTTTCTGCGCGGCGGGCTTGCCAGACCTGATACGTCACGATCAGAGCCCAGACCAGAGCCGCAATTGCCGCAAGGTCGAACAGAAACACATAGCGCACGGGCAGGCCCAACTGTCCACCCACAAGCTGCGCCCCCATCCACAAGATCATCGTCACGGCCATAACGACGGCGGCGATGCGGGCCTTGCGGGCCTGGGGGGAAACAGTCCGGGGGGCATCGGGCATTTGGCCTGGCCTCGGGTCGCTAGCGGTTTGGCCCGGTTTACGGCAGAGCGGCGGGGATTGTCCACTGTTCGGCGGCGCAAATCGCAAGCGGAGAACGGAAAAACGCGCCGGACAGGCCGACGCGTTTGGTTTTTGCTGCGCGATGGCGGCGGGCTCAGACGAATTCGCCTGCGCCCGTGACCAGATCGAACCGCGCACAGCTGCGCTTGAAGCCCGGAAGGTGTTCGTCCAGCCAGTCGATTCCGGCCGCGTCCAGAGCGGCCACCTGATCGAAATGGTAAATCCCGATCTCGTTCAGGCCCGCCTCCAGTTTGGCGCCGATGCCCTTGACCAGCTTCAGATCATCAGCCACGCCGCCGCGCGGCTCGTCCAGCAGATGCGGATTTGGGGTGGCAGCTTCCGGGGTCGCGGCGGGGATGTCTTCCTCAACCATGACCGGATCCGGGTCCGGCTCTGCCACGGCAGGCTCCGGATCGGCCTCGACCACGGTCAGAACCGGCGCCTCAGATACGGGAGCCTCCGCAAGCGGGGCCTCGGCTACGGTCTCAGCAACCGGTGCCTCATCGGTATTTCCGGGCGTGTCGTCGAAGGCACGGGCCATCGCGGACCAGAACACCTGCGGCGCGGTCAGGCCCAAAGACCAGCTCTGCACCGCAGCATTTCCGTAGAACGCGGCCGAGTAGTTCGCGGCCGCGATCAGGTTGTTACGGGCCGCGACAGATCCCAGCCAGATGTCTTCTGCAAGTTTCATGTCGGTTGTCCTCTTGGATGATCAAACACATCCTCCCAGAGGTCAATATACATCCCCGTCGTCAACTTTTCTTGAGAAATCCGTCTCTCCACCTGCGGCCAATAGCCCTGCCTGCGCAACCCAGTCATCGCGGGTCACGCGGCCCCGGAAGCCTTGCAGATTGTCGTCCATCCAGGCCACTTCGGCAGGCCCCCAGGCGGCGATCTGGTCGAAGTGATAGATACCGAGCGAGTGCAGCAATCGCTCCAGCTTGGGGCCGACACCTTTGATCTTTTTCAGATCGTCCGGTCCCCCTTCCCGTGCGGCCTCCATTGCGGCGGGCTGTGCGGCGGGGGCCTCTTCCTCAATCGGTTCCGGCGCGGAGGCGACTGGCGTCGGGGTTTCCTCGGGTTCTGGCGTCGCCTCCGGTTCCGGCTCTGCCGCCGGTTCCGGTTCGGATGCCGCTTCGGGTGCGGGCGCCGCTTCGGGTTCCGGCTCTGGAACGCTTTCCGCGACGGGCTCCGGGGCAGCCTCCGGTTCCGGAGCGGCAGCCGGTGCCGGTGCGGGCGGCGCTGTCGGGGTTGGCGCGGGCGAAGATGCCGGCGCCGAGGCAGACGCCCCTGCCCCGCTCTCGACACACAAGACCATGCGCAGCACGATGGTCAAAAGCACCGCCACCACGAGACCGAGGATCAGCGCCATCAAGAGGCCCCACCCGGCGGCGAATTTCAGGATCAGGAACAGCAAGATCCCAAGGACGACCCCGGCGATCAGGCAGTTCGTATGGCAGCTGGTGCTGTCATTCTGTGCAGACATAACAATTCCCCTGTTTCCCAATTGCGGCAAGTAGACACCAGCCGCCCCCGATCTGTGAAGGATTTTTTGGGAAAAGCGGTTACGCCTTCTTCTTCGCGGCGCGCAGGCGGCGCTGAAACGTTTTGACCCGCCTGTTGTAATGCCAATCGCACACATAAGAGGCGGCGCGCGGATGAATGCGATGTTCGGACAGGGCAGGACTGACCTCCACCCCGTCTTTCACGTAGAGCAGCACGTTCTGCATCAGCCAGGGCAGCACCGACTCGAACGCCCCCATGCGGCGGCGGATCGGATCGTAGCACCCATAGCCGCGATCCTGGAACATCGCCGCCCACTCCCCCTGAAAGCGCAGGTTGATATGCCCGGCCCCGCCCTGTCCGGGAATGCCCGCAGAGAACAGCACCACGTCAGACAAGGCGCAGAGATCGTCGACGAACCCCTCCGACCGGTCCGGCGTCAGATGCTCCGCCACTTCGATCGTGGCCGCGAGATCATAGCGCTTGCGGGCCGTGTAGGGCTGATTCAGGTCGGCTGTCTGGCGGGTGGATTTCGGGATCACGCTGTTCCCAAGATCGACCCAATCGCCATCCACGCCCTTGATCGTGGCGCCCCGCGCCTTACAGGATTTCAGAAAGAACCCAAGCCCGCAGCCAAGGTCGATGACCGATTTCGGCTGCACATAGCTCCACAGGATTTCAGCCATGAGATCGGCATTGGCCTGACGCCGTTCGGACTGCTCCACATGGCCCTTGAACATGGTTTCATAGTCATGAATCACGTCGGCCTCCTGTGACTGCCATCCATCCCGACGCCCGCGACAGGGCGCCTCCCCCTACAGCGCGCGCTGCAAGGGTGCCGGGTTCCGGCCGCTCGTCAAAGGCAGAGAATCAGGATCCGGCCAGTTCGCTCGCCTGTGCGACCCAATTGTCACGCTCGATCCGGCCCTTGAACTTGAGGCGCGCATCGACCCAGGCGATCTCGGACGGACCCCAGGCGGCGATCTGGTCGAAATGCCAGAAGCCCATGGAATTGAGCAGCTCTTCAAGCTTCGGCCCGACGCCGGAAATCTTCTTCAGGTCATCCGCCTCGCGGCCGTCGCGCGGGGCGCTCAGCAATTCGGGCTCAGACTCCTCGACCTCTGCCGGGGTCTCGGCCTGGGTTTGGGGGGTCGCGGCGGGTTGCGGTGCGGGTGCGGGCTCTGCTGCCGGGGCGGGCGTGGACGGGGCTGCGCTAGCGGCCTCGGCACCGGATTGCTTGCCCCAGGGGGCCAACAGCGGCACTTCGGTCCCGTCGATCCGCTTGACGGTGTCGCCGATATCGGTGGCCAGACGGGCCGAGGCGTTCAGCTCATCGCGCCCGGCCTCATGATCCTTGAGCGAGGTCAGACCAGACAGCGGCTCCGACGCGTAGCGCCCGTTCTGCGGGCCGGGGGTGGGCACGCGGCCTGCGGCCAGCTCGTCCAGAATCCAGCCGAATTTCTCGGCGGTCAGATCCTCGTAGTAATCCTTGCCGATCTGCACCATCGGCGCGTTCGCGCAGGCCCCAAGGCATTCCACCTCTTCCCAGCTGAAATTGCCATCCGCCGACAGTTCATGCGCATTGGCGGCGATCTTGTCCTTGCAGACGGCAATCAGGTCTTCGGCGCCGCAGATCATGCAGGACGTGGTGCCGCAGACCTGCACATGGGCAATCGCGCCCACGGGCTGCAACTGGAACATGAAGTAGAAGGTCGCCACTTCCAGCGTGCGGATATAGGTCATGCCAAGCATGTCGGATACCGCTTCGATCGCGGGCCGGGACAGCCAGCCTTCCTGTTCCTGCGCCCGCCACAGCAGAGGGATCACCGCCGATTGCGCGCGGCCTTCGGGGTACTTGGTGATCTGCGCCTCGGCCCATGCCTGGTTGGCGGGGGTGAAGGCAAAGCTTTCGGGCTGGTCGTGGTAGAGGCGGCGAAGCATTAGCTGGCTCCTTCGGTCACACGGGCGGCGGTGGCGATGGCCAAAGCCACCGACGACAGCACACCCGAGATCGTGTGTTTCATATGTGGATGCCCGGCGCGGGCATAGATCAGGCCATCAGCAAAGCCCATGAAGGCGCAGACAGCAAAGAGAGCGATCAGGATGTTGAGATCCCCGTAGATCGTGAAGACCAGTGCCAGCACCGCAAAGGCGGTATAGCGATCGGCCATCACGGTTGGCAGCTTCTCAAGACGGTGCGTGGTCTGCTCCAACCCCTTGTCGGGATCGGTCCAGAACGCCCAGGCCAGAAGGGCCAGGATCAGGACGGTGACACCGCCGCAGATCGTCGTGAGAAGCGACAGGGTCAACGGTCGATCTCTCCGAACACCACATCCATGGTGCCGATGATGGCCGCTACGTCGGCCAGCTGGTGGCCGCCCGCGACATGATCCATCGCCTGCAGGTGCAGGTAGCCCGGCGCGCGGATCTTGGCCTTGTAGGGCTTGTTGGTGCCATCGGCCACGAGGTAAACGCCGAACTCTCCCTTAGGGGCCTCGACCGCCGCATAGACCTCACCGGCAGGCACGTGGAAGCCCTCGGTATAGAGCTTGAAGTGGTGAATGAGCGCCTCCATCGAGGTCTTCATGTCCCCCCGCTTCGGCGGCGTGATCTTACCGCGAGCCAGCACGTCGCCTTGGCCCTCCGGCGCGCGCAGCTTGGCAATCGCCTGATGGATGATGTGGACCGACTGGCGCATCTCTTCCATGCGCACGAGGTAGCGGTCGTAGCAGTCGCCGTTCTTGCCCACGGGGATCTGGAACTCGAACTCGTCATAGCATTCATAGGGCTGCGCGCGGCGCAGGTCCCAGGCCAGGCCCGATCCGCGCACCATCACACCCGAGAACCCCCAATCGAGAATCTCCTGCTCGCTCACCACACCGATATCGGCGTTGCGCTGCTTGAAGATGCGGTTCTCGGTCAGCAGCCCGTCGATATCGTCGAGCTTTGCGGGGAACTCATTGGCCCAGGTCTCGATATCGTCCAGCAGCTCCGGCGGCAGGTCCTGGTGGACGCCACCGGGGCGGAAATAGGCCGCGTGCAGACGCGCCCCGCAGGCCCGCTCGTAGAACACCATCAGCTTCTCGCGTTCCTCAAAGCCCCAGAGCGGCGGCGTCAGCGCGCCCACATCCATGGCCTGGGTGGTCACGTTCAGCAGGTGGTTCAGAACCCGGCCAATCTCGGAATAGAGCACCCGGATCAGCGACGCGCGACGCGGCACTTCCACGCCGGTCAGCTTCTCGATGGCCAGACACCAGGCATGTTCCTGGTTCATCGGCGCCACGTAGTCGAGCCGGTCAAAGTAAGGCAGGTTCTGCAGGTAGGTGCGCGATTCCATCAGCTTCTCGGTCCCGCGATGCAGCAGGCCGATATGCGGGTCGCACCGCTCGACGATCTCGCCATCCAGCTCCAGCACCAGCCGCAACACCCCGTGGGCCGCCGGGTGCTGAGGCCCGAAGTTGATGTTGAAATTCCGGATCTTCTGTTCGCCTGTCAGGGCGTCTTCGAAGCCTTTGCCGCCATCCATCATGCCAGCGCCTCCATGTTATCCGTCCAGCGGGCGGGGAGCGACCCAATCCGGGTCTCTACCGCCGCGTATTGAGGGGCAAGCCACGCCATCGCGCGGGCGCGTTGCGCCTCGGTCATTTGCAAGTCTTCCCCCGCCAGAACCCGCGCCTCGGTGTTGGCGGGCCGCTCGGCAATGCCGAGAAAACCGCAGAGCCGGGCCAGCGTATCGGGCTGGAACAGGGTTTCGTAAAAGGCCGTGAACACCTTGGCCGGGTCCACCGCCGCGTTCAGCCGGGCGAGTGTGCCCGCGTAATCGCAGCGCGCCGCCATGGTCTGATCCTCGCCGCCAAGCACCTTGTCCAGCAGCGCCCCTGCGGTCACGGCCAGATCGCCGCCCTTGCGGGTCGCGGCCATGCGGATGTTGGACCACAGCCGGTCCAGCGGGTCGCGCATCAGGAAGACGAAGCGCGTGACCGGGGCCAGTGCGGCCATACGCGACAGGCTGGCCTCGGACAGTGTTGCATAGGCCGGGGTGATGTCCCCTACCACGCTCGCCCCATCCGCGTTGTGATTGAGAAACGCCAGATAGCCCGTATCGTTCCGCCCTTCGCGGATCACGTTGAGCCAGCCGGTATAGGCCCAGACCTCGCGTTGCAGCCGCTTGTCCAAGCGCGCGTCACCCGTCGGCAGCCGGTCCTTGCGGCGCTTGCGTTCACGGGTCATGCGCTGAACCTGCCGGTCGAATTTGCCCGTCTCGCAGGTGTCGAAATAGTGCAGTTCTTTCACAGCCGGCAGGCGCACTTCGGGATGCGCGGCGAGATAGCGGTAAAGCCAGGTTGTCCCTGCCTTTGCCGCGCCGATCCCGAAAAGGAGTGTCGCCTGTGCCATGACCGTGATCAGCCTTTCGCGGCCTCGGGTTTCTCGTCGCCGGGCAGGATATACTCGGCACCTTCCCATGGGCTCATGAAATCGAACTGGCGATAGTCCTGCACCAGCTTCACCGGCTCATAGACCACGCGCTTCAGCGCCTCGTCATAGCGCAGTTCGGTATAGCCCGTGGTCGGAAAATCCTTGCGCAGCGGATAGCCGCGGAAGCCATAGTCGGTCAGGATGCGGCGCAGGTCCGGGTGGCCGGAAAAGAGCACGCCGTACATGTCGAACACTTCCCGCTCGAACCAGTTGGCCGCCGGATAGACACCGGTGATCGAGGGCACCATGTCATCCTCGCGGATCTGGGTTTTCACCCGGATGCGGTGGTTCTGATACATCGACAGGAAATGCCAAACCATGTCGAAACGCTTGTCGCGGCTCGGGTAGTCGACGGCGGTAATGTCCACCAGCGTGGAAAAGCGGCAGGCGGTGTCGGTCTTCAGGAACTCCATGAAGGCCGGGATAGAGGCCAGCGTGATCTCCACCGTCAGTTCGCCATGGGCGATCTCGGTGCCGATGACCGCATCGCCCTGCTTGAGGGTGATCAGCTCGGCCAGTTCGCGAAGGGCGTCTTCACTCATGCGATGTCTCCTCGGGCCACAGGGGCCTTAGCGGGTAATGGTGCCGGTGCGGCGGATTTTGCGCTGCAGCTGAAGCAGGCCGTAAAGCAGCGCTTCAGCCGTCGGCGGGCAGCCGGGCACGTAGAGATCCACGGGCACGATCCGGTCACAGCCGCGCACCACGGAATAGCTGTAATGATAGTAGCCACCGCCATTGGCGCAGGACCCCATCGAGATCACATAGCGTGGTTCCGGCATCTGGTCGTAGACCTTGCGCAGCGCGGGGGCCATCTTGTTGGTCAGCGTGCCTGCCACGATCATCACGTCCGACTGACGCGGAGAGGCGCGCGGCGCGATCCCGAAGCGTTCGGCGTCATAGCGCGGCATCGAGGTATGCATCATTTCCACGGCGCAGCACGCCAGACCAAAGGTCATCCAGTGCAGCGACCCGGTGCGCGCCCAGTTGATCAGGTCATCGGCGGTGGTCAGCAGAAAGCCCTTGTCCTGAAGCTCTGCATTCAGGGCGCGGGTGGCAACGTCCTTGTCCACACCGGCGGTGTTGGCGCTGGTCATCACTCCCATTCGAGGGCCCCCTTCTTCCATTCATAGGCAAAGCCGATGGTCAGCACGGCCAGGAAAATCATCATCGACCAGAACCCCAGCATCGACATTTCCGGGAAGGCCACGCCCCATGGGAACAGGAAGGCGATCTCCAGGTCGAAGATGATGAACAGGATCGACACGAGGTAGAATCGCACGTCGAATTTCATCCGCGCATCGTCGAAGGCGTTGAACCCGCATTCATAGGCCGAGACCTTTTCGGGGTCCGGGTTGCGCACGGCCAGAATGACGGCGGCAAGGATGAGGACAATCCCAAGCCCGATGGCAAGGGCGAGAAAGATCAGAACGGGCGCATAATCCCTGAGCAGGTCTTCCAAGGCTGGCTCCTTCGGCTCGCGGGCGCCACGGCGAAGCGGCGCAGGGTCATCCCCCGCAATACGCATCTGCGCGCGGGGACTGTCCGCTGTTTATGCCCGCACCGCGCGGGGGTCAACCGAAGCAAAGCGCCACAGGGGCGCTAGAGGCAGGAAAAATCACCGCAGGGCCTGCCACAGGTCTGCGCCTTCCACCCTCGTGGACGCGCAGCCAAGCGCGTGCCATCGTCCTGCTGCGCGCCAATTGCCGTTTAATCTTGGCCAAAATACCTCGGGGGAGTCGCCTGAAAGGCGACGGGGGCAGAGCCCACCTGAACGCTTTTTCAGGAACGTTCGTCGCGGCCTGGCACGGGCCACGCGGATCGACGTGCCGCAGGCAAGGCGACATCCCGGTCAATCCTGAACCTGCCAAAGAGATGCATAGGGGGTGTACGCCCGGTGTACGGGGGGCGACAGACTGTTTTCGCTCCGGATATTGCCGCACACGCAGCAGGCGGCGACCTGCCTCAGCGCTGCCAGACCACCGGAAACCAATCCTCGCGCAGCCGCTGCCCCGGCACCATCTCGTGCCCCGGAAACGGTGGAGACGTCCGCCCCGGCCGTTCCACGTAGCGCGCATCATCCCCAAGAAAGCGCACAGAAAACGCCCGGCGGCGGCTCGTGCTGGTATTGCCCCGCGCGCCATGCAAGGTGCGGTAGTCAAACGCCACGGCATCGCCCGGCTCCATCGTCCATTCCAGCACCGTCATGCCTTCCGCATCCGGGTCCGGCACCGGGATATAGGCCCCCTCATCGGGGAAAAAAGCGTCTTCTTTCAACCATCTGGTCGGCAGAACCGGTTTTGGCCACTTGTGGCTTCCCGCCACCAGCCGCAGCGTCGCGTCCGTGACCGGATCGAGCGGCGACCAGAAGCTGACGGTCTGCTCGCCTTCGACGAAATAATAGGGTCCATCCTGATGCCAGGGCGTCGGCTTCGACGTTCCCGGCTCTTTCACCAGCACATGATCATGAAACAGTTGCACCGCGTCCGAGCGCATCAGCTCGCCCGCCACCCGCGCGGCATCCGAGTGCCGGATGACCTGTTCGAACTCGGGAATCCGCGTCCAGTTGCAATAATCGTCAAAGAATCGCCCGCCCTCGCCCGGCAACAGGTTCTCCGCCGCATAAGGCCCCGGCTCCGCCATATTGCGCTCCACGCCCTTACGCAGCGTGCCCACGTGATCGGCAAAGAGCCCCTTGATCAGGACCGCGCCATCGCGGGCGAACTCCGCGATATGTTCTTGCGTGAGGGTGACAGCCATGACCGCTCCTTCCAGTTGCCGGGGCAGAGCAAACGCCAGCCCGCCCGATGATGCAAGTGCTTAGCTTTGTTGCCAGCGCGGCTTGCGCTTGTCGAAAAAGGCCGACACGCCTTCCGGCCCCTCATCGCTTTCCCAGGCATCGACCAATGCTGCGATGGTCATGTCCACCACGGCATCATTCACCCGAGGCTCCAGCGCCGCGACAAGCGCCTTGGCCTTGGCCACCGCGCCCGGAGCGCAGGCCAGATAGGGCGCGACCTCGGCTTCCACCGCCGCATCCAGATCCTCGGCCGCAACGGCCTTGGCCAGCAGCCCCAGCTCGACCGCCTCGGCGGCATCGAAGATCCGCGCAGACATAAAGACCCGCCGTGCCCGCGCGGCCCCCATCCGCGCCACCACATAAGGCCCGATCGTCGCCGGTATCAGCCCGAGCCGCGTTTCCGTCAGGCCGAATTTGGCACCCGCAACTCCCACGGCCACATCGCAGACCGACATCATGCCGATCCCGCCGCCGAAGGCCTGCCCCTGCACCCGGCCAATCAGAGGCTTGGGCATCCGATCCAGCGCGCCAAGCATCTCGGCCAGCTTGCGCGCCTCGCTGGCGCGGGTCGCGGCATCCGCGGCCATCTGCTCCTTCATCCAGGCCAGGTCGCCCCCGGCGCAGAAGCTCTTGCCGTTGCCGGTCAGCACCACGACCCGAACGGCGGGATCCGTGCCAAGCCGCTCTGCCGCCTCCGTCAGTTCCGCGATCATCTGCGGGGCCAGCGCGTTGTGGCGCTCCGGCATGTCCAGCATCAGAACCGCAACCCCGCGCTCATCCACCGCGATATCAATCGTGCCCATTATTCATCCCTCCCGCATGGCCCGCGCCATCCTGGCGGCCTCGGCCAGCACATCCATATCGAGCCCGGTCTCATAACCAAGCTCCGCCATACGCGCGGCGACGGCTTCCGTGGCGACATTTCCCGCCGCCCCCGGCGCATAGGGGCATCCGCCAAGCCCGCCGGCAGCGGCGTCGAAGACCCGCAGACCGCGCGCCAATGATACCTCGATATTGGCGAGCGCCCGGCCCGCCGTGTCGTGGAAATGACCCGCCAGTTCCTCCGGCGCGACCTCTTCCAACACTGCGGCCAGCATCGCGTCGACGGTCTCGGGCCGCCCCTGACCGATCGTGTCGCCAAGCGAGATCTCGTAGCAGCCGATATTGCGCAGCGTTGCCGCGACACGGGCCACTTCCGCAGGCGGCGTCGGGCCATCAAAGGGGCAGTCAGTCACGCAGCTGATATAGCCACGCACCGGGATGCCATCGGCCTTGGCGGCCTGCGCCACCGGCACGAAGCGGGTGATGCTTTCCTCGATCGTGGCGTTGATATTAGCCTTGGAAAAGCCTTCGCTCGCAGAGGCGAAAATCGCGATCTCGTCGGCCCGCGCGGCCTTCGCCCCTTCGTAGCCCCGCATGTTGGGTGTAAGCGCCGCATAGGACACCCCCGGCGCGCGGGTTATCCCCGCCAGCACCTGCGCAGAATCGGCCATCTGCGGCACCCATTTCGGGCTGACAAAGCTCGCTACCTCGATCCGGTGGAACCCCGCCCGGCTGAGGCAATCGACCAGCGCGATCTTGTCCGCCGCCGGGATCTGCCGCTTTTCATTCTGCAACCCGTCGCGGGGGCCCACCTCGAAGATTTCAACCGTTTCCGCCATGGCCGTCACGCGATTTGACCAAGGGCGTGTACCTCGGCATCGAGGATCATCTCGGGCCGGGTGCGCGCACGGTGCCGCGCGATTGCCGCGCCCTCCATATGCGTCTCCCAATCCGCGCGCGTGGCCCATTCCTCCACGAAGACAAGCACCGTCAGATCGTCCTGAGATTGGGTCAGATCATAGCGCAGGCAACCGGGTTCCTCGCGGACCTCCGCCACCATGATCCGCATCGAGGCAATAAGGTCATCCAGCGTGTCCGGTGCCGCCTTGATCCGGGCGATGACGTGCAGGGGGGCAGTCATGTCATGGTCCTTTCTCGATCTCCCAAGGGGGATAAAAGTCTTGCTTGTACAGCCTTTCATGCGATTCCGTCGGGCGTGACAGCAGGAAGCCGGGCCTCTCGGTGATCCGCGCATACCAGGCGGACAGCGCCGGGAAGGGATCGAGCCGCGCGAAATGGCGCGCCATGTAAAGCGCCTGCCCCACAGAGATATCCGCCGCCGAAAAGCCGCTGTCGAGCAGGTAGTCCCGCCCCTCCAGCCGCGCCTCGATGGCCCCGTAGCATTTTTCCAGCCGCTTGGCTTCCAGCTTCATGACTACCGGGCTGCGCATGCTGTCATCATAGAGCATGATGTGCTGCTGCGTCAGGATCGCGCAATGCTGGCTGATGGTTTCGGAGAAATGGATCCAGATCAGCCACTGGGCGCGGTCGGGATGCCCCGGCGCGCGGCTCATCCCCGCCCCGGGGAAGCGCTCGCATAGAAGCTCCGTGATCGCGCCGGTTTCCCACCAGCAGTCACCGTCGATCTCCAGTGCGGGCACACGGCCCGCGGGGTTCTTGGCAAGGTAATCGGCGGAGCGCAGCGACTTGTCGAAGGGCCAGACTTGCAGCTCGTAAGGCACCCCCAGTTCATTGAGCAGCCAAAGGGTGCGCATCGACCGGCTCTGCGGGACGTGGTGAAGCCGGATCATCGTGCAACCTTTCCGCTTGGGACAAGAATTTTCGAAAATTCTGGCCAAATTTCTTGGAAGAAATTTTCCCCGCTCATGCCTCGTCCTCATCGTCCAGCCGAATTAGCGCAGCACCTTCCTCCACCTGCTGGCCAGCACTGGCCAGCACCTCGGCCACGGTCCCGTCGCGGCCCGCGGTCAGGGTATGCTCCATCTTCATGGCTTCCAGAATGGCCAGCCGGTCGCCAGCGGCAACCTCCTGCCCCGGTTCAACGAACACCGCTTTCACCAACCCCGGCATCGGCGCGACGATCAAACCAAGCGCCACCGCACCCTCGGCTGCAACGTCGAGCGGATCGACCGGGTCGAAATGATAGCCGTTGCCCCAGAACACCGAGAGACCAGCCGCATGTGTCACGACCTCTGCCGGTATGGGCGCCCCATCGACGCTCCAACGGCCCTCCGTCAGGGCGATCTCATGCACTGCGCCCTCGATCTCCACCCGGAAGCGACCGGGCGAGAGGGTTTCGACAAAGGCCCTCAGCCGTTCGCCACGGTAGTCGAGCGCCACCAACTGCTTCAGCGGTGCCCAAAGGCTGAAGCCCTGAAGCGCGGGCCCGTCCCGATGCAACCCAAGCGCCGCCAGGGCCGCCAGCGACCGCACCCGGCCGCAGGCCACAGGATCGGCGGCGAGGCTGTCCAGATCGCGGTCAATGAGGCCGGTATCCACATCCCCCGCAACAAAGTCTTCATGCTGCGCCAGCGCCCGCAGAAACGCGAGGTTCGTCACAGACCCCGCCACCTGAGTGCCCGCGAGGGCCTGATCCAGCCGTTTCAGCGCCACCGCCCGCGTTGGCCCGTGCACGATGACCTTGGAAATCATCGGATCGTACCAGGGGCTGATCATATCGCCCGTCCTCACCCCGGTGTCACAGCGCGCGCCTTCGGGGAAGTGCAGATGCGCCAGCGTCCCCGTCGCGGGCAGGAAGCCCTTGGGCACGTCCTCGGCATAAAGCCGCGCCTCGAAGGCGTGACCGGTGATGGCCAGCTCGTTTTGCTGCTTTGGCAGGCTTTCCCCCGCCGCAACGCGCAGCTGCCATTCCACCAGATCGACGCCGGTGATCGCCTCGGTCACAGGATGCTCCACCTGCAGGCGCGTGTTCATTTCCATAAACCAGAACCCGTCGCGCCGAAGGCCCTTGGAGCCGTCGACGATGAACTCCACCGTGCCCGCGCCCTTGTAGCCGATGGCCTCCGCCGCGCGCACACCCGCCTGCCCCATGGCCTCCCGCATCTCGGTTGTCATGCCCGGTGCCGGGGCCTCTTCAATCACCTTCTGGTGACGGCGTTGCAGGGAACAGTCGCGTTCGAAGAGATGCACAGCGTGAGTGCCGTCACCAAAGACCTGCACCTCGATATGGCGCGGCTGCTGGACGAATTTCTCGATCAGCACCGCGTCATTTCCGAAGGCGGTCTTCGCCTCGCCCTTGGCACTGGCCAGGGCATTCATGAAGTCATCAGGCCGGTCGACCTTACGCATCCCCTTGCCGCCGCCACCTGCAACAGCCTTGATCAGCACCGGGAAACCGATGGCATCGGCCGCACCCGACAGGTGCTCGGGGTCCTGATTGCTGCCGTGATAGCCGGGCACGACGGGCACCCCCGCCTCTTCCATAAGCTTCTTGGCCGCATCCTTGAGGCCCATCTTGCGTATGGCGTCCGCGGAAGGCCCGATGAAGGTCAGGCCCGCCGCCTCCACCGCCTCCACGAAATCGGGATTTTCGGACAGGAAACCGTAGCCCGGATGGACCGCTTCAGCCCCCATGGCCTGCGCGGCAGCGATAATGACATCGCCCTTGAGGTAGCTGTCAGCCGGAGCAGGACCGCCGATATGTACCGCCTCATCGGCCAGGGCCACATGCCGCGCGCCCGCATCGGCGTCGGAATAGACGGCCACCGTGCGCACGCCCATGGCGCGAGCCGTCTCTATGACCCGGCAGGCAATCTCGCCCCGGTTGGCGATCAGGATCTTCGAAAACATCATGCGTAATCCTCCACCATGCGGAACCGTTCGCACATGAGTTCCATGTCTTCCGAGAAACCGCCGTTGCGGGCGAAATAGGCGCGGTAGCCCTCGCGCCAGTGGGCAAGGTCGCGGAATTCCCCTTGCGCGGCCACGAACTCTTCGTCCATTTGGTCGAAGCGGCGCGTGGTCACCTCGACCGTTTCCAGCATCACCGCGGGCGTTCCATCCCAGTTGAGTGCCACATCGCGGCGCCCAACAACCGGCAGGGCATCGCCTTCTTGCGTATAGGCGCGCATGGCCTCGCAGGTGGCGGTCTTCTTTCCCGCCCGCACGAGCGCGAGGATGTCGGCGCAAAGCCGGGCACTGTCTCCGAAACGAAACGTCTCGGCCTCGGGATTCGCGTCAATGATCTGTTGCAGGGTTTTTCCGGTCATAACCGCCCTCTTTCTTTCGGGCTCCCGGCCCCCGAAAAATCTTCCAGAAGATTTTTCCCCACCAGCAAAATCCTTCCGGAAGGATTTTGCCGCGCCGAAGAATTTTCCCGAAAATTCTTCATAGCGCGTCACATCCGGAACACGCCGAAGCGCGTTTCTTCGATGGGGGCATTCAAGGACGCCGAGAGAGACAGGAACAGCGTCTCGCGGGTCTTGCGCGGATCGATGATGCCGTCATCCCAAAGCCGCGCCGAGGCATAGAGCGGATGCGACTGATGCTCGAACATCTCCAGTGTCGGACGCTTGAACTCCGCCTCTTCTTCCGCTGACCACGTGCCCCCTGCCCGCTCGATCGCGTCGCGCTTGACCGTCGCCAGCACGCCCGCCGCTTGCGGACCGCCCATGACCGAGATACGCGAATTGGGCCAGGTCCAGAGGAACAGGGGCGAATAGGCCCGCCCAGCCATGCCGTAGTTCCCCGCCCCGAAGGAACCGCCCACAAGCATGGTGATCTTAGGGACCTTCGTCGTCGCCACCGCCGTCACCATCTTGGCGCCGTGTCGGGCGATCCCCTCGGCCTCATACTTGCGGCCCACCATGAAGCCGGTGATGTTTTGCAGGAAGACAAGCGGGATGTTTCGCTGGCTGCACAGCTCGATGAAATGCGCGGCCTTTGCGGCGCTTTCACTGTAGAGCACGCCATTGTTGGCCACGATCCCGACCGGGCAGCCCATGACATGGGCGAAGCCGCAGACCACGGTTTCGCCGAAGCGCGCCTTGAACTCGTCAAGGCGCGAGCCGTCGACCACGCGCGCGATGACTTCGCGGATATCATAGGGCGTGGTCAGGCTGGACGGGACCACCCCGAGGATCTCCTCGGGGTCATAGGCGGGGTCTTCCGGGCTCTGCCAATCAACGGTCTGCGGTTTGCGGCGATTGAGCCCCGCAACCGCCTGCCGTGCCAGCGCCAGCGCATGGGCGTCATCCTCGGCCAGGTAATCGGCCACGCCAGAAAGTCGCGTGTGCACGTCGCCGCCGCCAAGTTCCTCGGCACTGACGACCTCACCGATGGCGGCCTTCACCAGCGGCGGACCGGCAAGGAAGATCGTCCCCTGCTCCTTCACGATGATGGTGACGTCCGACATCGCCGGAACGTAAGCGCCACCCGCCGTGCAAGAGCCCATCACCACCGCGATCTGAGGGATGCCCTTGGCCGACATATTGGCCTGATTGTAGAAGATACGCCCGAAATGCTCTCGATCCGGGAAGACCTCGTCCTGCTGCGGCAGGTTCGCACCGCCCGAGTCCACGAGATAGACGCAAGGCAGGTTGTTCTGCTCAGCAATCTCCTGCGCGCGCAGGTGTTTCTTGACGGTGATCGGGTAGTAGGTGCCGCCCTTCACGGTGGCGTCGTTGCAAACAACCATGACCTCCTGGCCATGCACCCGGCCAATGCCCGCGATGGCGCCCCCGCAGGGGGCCGCGCCGTCATACATGCCGTGGCCCGCCGTCGCGCCGACCTCCAGGAAGGGCGAGCCGGGATCGAGCAGGTTCGCCACCCGCTCGCGCGGCAGCATCTTACCCCGGCCGAGGTGCCGGGCGCGGGATTTCTCACCACCCCCAAGCGCCGCCGCCTCAGCCGCCTTGCGCACTACGGAGAGAGCCTCCAGATGCGCCGCGCGGTTGGCTACGAAGTCCTCGGAGCCGGTGATGATCTTGGATGTCAGTTTCATCTCGTTCTCCCGGGACAGGGGCTCAGCCCATGGTGTTCATCAACTCGCGCCCAACCAGCATCCGGCGAATCTCGGACGTGCCTGCGCCAATCTCCATCAGCTTGGCGTCGCGGAAGATGCGGCTTACCGGGCTGTCGGACAGGAACCCTGCGCCGCCCATGGCCTGCACCGCCTGATGCGCCTGCTTCATCGCCTCTTCCGAGGCATAGAGGCAGCAAGCCGCCGCATCCTGACGGGTCACGTCGCCCCGATCGCAGGCCTTGGCGACCTCGTACACATAGGCGCGGGCGGAGTTCATCGCCGTGTACATGTCGGCGATCTTGCCCTGCATCAGCTGGAAGCTGCCAATCGGTTGCCCGAACTGCTTGCGGTCACGCAAATAGGGCATGATCTCATCCAGACAGGCGGCCATGATGCCGGTGCCGATCCCCGCCAGCACCACGCGTTCATAGTCGAGCCCAGACATCAGCACGCGCACACCCTTGCCCTCTTCGCCCAGGATGTTCTCGAAGGGCACTTCCACGTCCTCGAAAATCAGCTCCGCCGTGTTCGAGCCGCGCATGCCGAGCTTGTCGAAATGCTCCGACGTGCTGAACCCCACCATGTCCTTTTCAATGAGGAAAGCGGTGATGCCCTTGCTGCCCGCCTCCGGGTCGGTCTTGGCATAAACCACCAGCGTGTCGGCATCGCAGCCATTGGTGATCCAGTATTTCGTGCCGTTCAGAATAAAGCGGTCGTTGCGCTTCTCGGCGCGCAGTTTCATCGAGACGACGTCGGACCCCGCCCCGGCTTCCGACATGGCGAGCGCGCCCACATGCTCGCCCGACACAAGGCGCGGCAGGTATTTCGCGCGCTGTTCGTCGGTGCCATTGAGCTTGATCTGGTTCACGCAAAGGTTGGAATGCGCGCCGTAGGAGAGTGAGACCGAGGCCGAGGCCCGCGCGATTTCCTCCACCGCGATGACATGCGCGAGGTAGGACATGCCCGCTCCGCCGTATTCTTCGGGTACGGTAATCCCCAAAAGACCAAGCTCGCCCATTTCGGTCCACAGGTCTGCCGGGAACAGGTTCTGCTTGTCGATGTCCTGTGCCATCGGGCGGATACGCTCCTGCGCCCAACGATGCACCATGTCGCGCAGGGCATTCACCTCTTCGCCCAGATCGAATGTCATGCTGGCCATGAACATGGACCGCCTCCTTCATAATTGAACGCTTGTTCAGTTAATACGCATGACCGACCCGCGAGTCAAAAGAATCCTGTGCTTCGCGACGCTACGGCACGAAACCACGCGGGAAAAATCTTCCAGAAGATTTTTGCGGATGGGGATGCTGAAAAATCTTCTGGAAGATTTTTCCTGGCCCGGGGGTCAGGCGGACAGGGCCGTTGACCGCACCTCTTCGGCAATGATCCCCGCGATCAGCCGCGCATCCTGCACCGAGAAGGTCAGCGGCAGCCGCATATCCATCAGCCCGGACAGGATCCGGTCGGTATTGGGCAGGCTCTGCGGGCTGGCATAGCGCCAGCTGTCATAGCGAGAGGTGAAGGCCACGGGCTCCGCGCCTCCGAACCATTTCAGGTCCACACCGCGGGCGGCACACCGCCTGATCACGTCGTCGATCTGGTCAGGCGAAAACTCCGGCAGCAGGAACTGGATCGACGATCCGACGATGCTTTCCTCCTCGGGCCGCTCGATCACCTTCAGCCCCGGCGTATTGCGCAGACCCTCCTCCACCGCGTGATAAAGCGCGTTCCAGCGATCGATCTGGCGCGGCAGGTCGGCCAGTTGCGGGCGCAGGATCGCCGCGCGCAGGTTGTCCATCCGGCCCGAGACATTGGGCGTCACCCACTTCACCTGCTCGAACGCCTCGGGCGGCGGCGCGGCGCGGTGGCGGGCATAGAGCATATAGCTGCCCGACAGCATGATCGCGCGGGCCATCAGCTCCGGGTTGTCGGAGGTCAGGATGCCGCCCTCGCCGGAATTCATATGCTTATAGGTCTGGGTCGAATAGGCTGCCATCGCCCCATGCCGTCCTGACGGCACGCCCTTCCAGGCCCCGCCCATGGTATGGGCGCAATCCTCGACAACCTGCACCCCGGCGCCGTCGCAGATCTGCATCAACAGCTCCATATCGCAAATATGCCCGCGCATATGCGAGAGAAGCAGCACCTTGGCATCCGTTTCAGCCACCAGTCGCGCGAGGTGATCGAGGTCGATGGTCAGGTCCTCGGTGACTTCCACAAAGACCGGCTCGGCATTCACCGCTGCAATCGCACCGGGCACCGGGGCCAGCGTAAAGCCGTTGGTCAGCACCTTGTCGCCGGGTTGAACGCCAAGGGCGCGCAGGGCACAGCCGATGGCATAGCCGCCTGAGGCCACGGCCAGCGCGTATTTCGCGCCTGTGAAGGCGGCGAATTCCTCTTCCAGCAGGGCCGTTTCGGCCACCTCGCCATCCGCCACGTTGTAGCGGTGCAGACGCCCGCCCCGCATCACGCGCAGCGCCGCCTCGATCCCGGCTTCGGGGATCGGCTCCTGCTGCGTGAAACTGCCTTTGAAGACTGTGCTCATGGAGAATGTTGTGGGGTCTGAGGCGGCGTTCGTCAATCCAGAAGCTGGCGGGCCAGGTCCGGCATGTCCTCGTAGCGGTGCAAGAGCGCCTCGGGGGCCAGCTCGACCACCCCGCCCCCAAGCGGCCCGAAGGTCACCAGAACCGAGGGCACCCCGGCGGCGCGGGCGGTTTCCCGGTCGGTGACCGTATCGCCAACCAGCAGGGATCGCGCCACATCCCCCCCGGCCCTCTCGACCGATGCCACGAAGGGCGCCGGGTCCGGCTTGCGCGTGGGCAGCGTGTCGGCCCCGATGAGCGAGCCGAAAAGGCCGCGCACCCCAAGCCGTGTCAGCAGGGTCTCGGCCAGCCCCTCGGGCTTGTTGGTGCAGACGCCCACGCGGATCCCGTCCGCCCGCAGCGCCTCGACAGCCGCGACCGCGCCGGGATACATCACCGTGTGCACGTCGATCGCCTGCCCATAGGCTTCCAGCAGGATCGGATAGCCCCGGTCGATTTCCGGTTCCGGGTCGCTATGCCCAAGCCGCTCGAAACTGAGTGTCAGCATCGCCCGCCCGCCACGCAGGGCGGTCGGATCATCTCGCCCCCGTTCCAGTTGAGGCGCATAGCCCATGGCCGCCATCGCCGCATTCCCTGCCGCGATCAGGTCACCACTGGTATCGGCCAAAGTCCCGTCCAGATCGAAGATCACCGTGCGCATACCTGCCCCCTTGCTCACTGCCATGGCAGGTTTCCGCCTGCGATTGAAACGAACCGTAAGGGTTTTTGACGACAGCCCGCCTTGCGCCCTTTGCCCGCTTGCATAATACCGGGGGCGAGAAAACGAAAGCAGGTGACATGCAGTCAGATGAACGGCCTTGCGCCCTTGTGATCCTTGCAGCGGGACAGGGCACGCGGATGAACTCCGATCTTCCGAAGGTGCTGCACCCGCTTGGGGGGGCACCTTTGGTGGTCCATGCGATGGATGCGGGCGCGGCGCTGGCACCAGAGCGGACCGTGGTGGTTGTCGGCCATGGCGGGGCGGCGGTCGAAAAGGCCGTGCGCGCCCATGACGAGGACGCCATCTGCGTCACCCAGACCGAGCAACTCGGGACCGGCCACGCGGTTCAGCAGGCCGCCGCCGCTCTGGAAGGGTTCGAGGGCGATGTCATCGTCCTTTACGGCGACACACCCTTCATCAGCGAGGACACGCTGGCACGCATGCTGGCGGCCCGCGCGACACATGACATCGTGGTTCTGGGGTTCGAGGCCGCCGATCCGGGTCGCTACGGCCGCCTTGTGATGGAAAGCGACCGGCTGGCCCGCATTGTCGAGGCCAAGGACGCCAGCCCTGACGAACTCGCCATCACCCTTTGCAACTCCGGCCTCATGGCAGCTGACGCCGCGACGCTGATGGCGTTGCTGGCCGAGGTCGGCAATGACAATGCTTCGGGCGAATATTACCTGACGGATGTGCCCGCGATTGCCGCCGCAAAGGGCCTGACCGCCACCGCCGTCACCTGCGACGAGGCCGAAACGCTCGGCATCAACACCCGCGCCGAACTGGCCGGGGCAGAGGCACTGTTCCAGAAACGCAAACGGGCCGAAGTACTTGAAGGCGGCGTGACCATGACCGCCCCCGAAACGGTCTACTTTGCCCATGACACCTGGATCGGGCGCGATGTGGTGATCGAACCGCATGTGGTCTTCGGCCCCGGTGTGACCGTGGAAAATGACGCCACGATCCGGGCGTTTTCGCATCTGGAAGGCTGCCATCTGGGGGCCCGTGTCACCGTGGGGCCTTATGCCCGCCTGCGCCCCGGCGCAGAACTGGGCAATGACGCGCGGATCGGCAATTTCGTCGAGGTGAAAGCCGCCGAAATCGGCGAAGGCGCCAAGGTCAATCACCTTTCCTATATCGGCGATGCCGAGATCGGCGAGGGCAGCAATATCGGCGCGGGCACCATCACCTGCAATTATGACGGCGTCTTCAAGCACCGCACCATGGTGGGCCGCGACGTGTTCATCGGGTCAAACACAATGCTGGTGGCCCCGGTCACCGTGGGCGACGGGGCGATGACGGGCTCGGGGTCTGTCATCACCAGTGACGTGCCCGCGGGCGACATGGCCCTTGGCCGCGCCAAACAGGTCAATAAGACCGGGCTAGGCGCCCGGCTCATGGCGCGGCTGCGTGCGATGAAAGCGGACAAGAAGGGGCAGTAACATGTGCGGTATCGTCGGAGTCCTCGGCAATCACGAGGTCGCGCCCATTCTGGTCGAAAGCCTTAAACGGCTGGAATATCGCGGTTATGACAGTGCCGGGATCGCCACGGTTCAGGATGGCCATCTCGACCGCCGCCGCGCCGTGGGCAAGCTGGTGAACCTGTCGGATCTTCTGGTGCACGAGCCTCTGCGCGGCAAATCCGGTATCGGCCATACCAGATGGGCCACCCATGGCGCACCAACGGTCGACAACGCCCATCCCCATCAGGCGGGCCGCGTCGCTGTCGTGCATAATGGCATCATCGAGAACTACCGCGAATTGCGCGCGGATCTCGCCGCAAAGGGCATCGGCTTTTCCACCGATACCGACACCGAAACCATCGCGCTTCTGTGCGAACATCTGCTCGACACCGGGCTTGCCCCCCGCGCCGCCGCCCGCGAAACCCTGCGCCGTCTGGAAGGTGCCTTTGCGCTGGCGTTCCTGTTCCATGGAGAGGACGATCTGATCGTCGCCGCCCGCAAAGGCAGCCCGCTGGCCGTGGGCTATGGCGAGGGCGAGATGTTCGTGGGCTCCGACGCCATCGCACTGGCCCCGATGACCGACCGGGTCACCTATCTGGAAGAAGGCGACTACGCCTATATCACCCGGCAGGGCGTGCAGATCTTCGACGAGGAAGACCGCCCCGCCAACCGCGAGATCCGCAAAATCTCCGCGCAGGCCGCCCAGATCGACAAGGGCGGACACAAGCATTTCATGGCCAAGGAGGTCTTTGAACAGCCCGTCGTCCTGGCCGAATGCCTCGCCCATTATTCCAGCGGCGACGCGGTCGAGATCCCCGAAGGGGAGGTTGATTTCACCAACACCGACCGGCTGATCCTCGTGGCCTGCGGCACCGCAAACTATGCCTGCCTTGTCGCCAAATACTGGTTCGAGCAGCTTGCCGGCCTGCCCTGCGATGTCGATATCGCCAGCGAATTCCGCTACCGCGAACCGCCCGTCTCCGACCGCGCCACCGCGCTATTCGTCAGCCAGTCGGGCGAAACCGCCGACACGCTGGCCGCCCTGCGCTACTGCGAGGGCAAGGCCGCGCGTATCCTTTCCGTGGTCAACGTCCCCGAAAGCTCCATCGCCCGCGAAAGCGACCTCGCCTTGCCGATCATGGCCGGGGTCGAGGTGGGCGTTGCCTCGACCAAGGCTTTCGTCTGCCAGTTGGCGGTTCTGGCCAATCTCGCCATCCTCGCCGCCCGCCAGAAGGGCCGCATCGACGCCGCGCGCGAGGCCGAGTTGCTGGGGCAGCTGCGCGGCCTTCCCGGCCTCGTCAATCAGGCGCTTGCGCTGGAAGACCAGATCAAGCGCCACACCGGCAGCCTGTCCCGCGCGCAGACCGTCCTCTTCCTCGGCCGTGGCGCGATGTTCCCGCTGGCGCTGGAAGGCGCACTGAAGCTCAAAGAAATCAGCTATATCCACGCCGAGGGCTACGCGAGCGGTGAACTGAAACATGGCCCTATCGCACTGGTGGACAAGACCGTGCCGGTGGTCGTCATGGCCCCCACTGACGCGCTCTTCGACAAGACCGTCAGCAATATGCAGGAGGTCATGGCGCGCGAAGGCCAGGTCTGGCTGGTGACCGATGCGGCGGGGTCGAGCATGGCGCGCGAAGGCGTCTGGCAGACGCTCATCATGCCCAATGTGGACCCGTTCTTCGCGCCGATCCTTTACTCGATCCCGGCGCAGCTCATCGCCTATCACACCGCCGTGCATAAAGGCACCGACGTGGACCAGCCGCGCAACCTCGCCAAATCCGTGACCGTGGAATGACACCCCAGGACGCGCTCGCCGCGCTTGAGGCGCAGTCTGACCCGGACCGGGCCGCGCAGATGCGCGCCTACCACAAGATCGACCGCCCCTACCTGGGCCTGTCGAACGAGGTCTGTAACGCGCTGGCGGCGGAGTGGCGCAAGGCCATGACACTGGAAGACCGGCTCGCGCTCGCCGATGCGCTCTGGCAGACGAATATCTTCGAGGCCAGGATCACCGCCGCCAAACTGCTGGTGCAGGCGCGGATACGGCCCGAGGATGACAGCGCATGGCAACTCATCCAAAGATGGCTCCCCGATTTCGACTCATGGGCCATCGCCGATGCCGTTGCCATGGCGGGCCAGCGCAGGCTCACCGCCGAACCCACCCGCCTTGATGCGGTCGAGGACTGGACCACCTCCGATCACCTGTGGACGAAACGCGCCGCCCTCGTCTTCACCCTGCCCTGGACGAAACAGCGCCACCCCAAGCCCGCGGAGACCGCCGCGCGCGACCGCATCCTTGGATGGGCCGCCGCCTATACCGAAGACCCCGAGTGGTTTATTCAAAAAGCCGTCGCCTGGTGGCTGCGCGATCTCTCTAAAAAAGACCCCGAGCGCGCAAGCGCCTTCCTTGCAGAGCATGGGCAGAAGATGAAACCCTTCGCCCGTAAGGAAGCCGCCAAATACATTCCCTGACATCACCGCAAGCTGCAAACGCGAGCAGGGCACCGGGTCAAGGCGCGCGAATGCGCCCGCCTAAGGCGGCTTGGCCTTGACGCGGGCGCGACTCGCAATCAGCCTCGAACAGGTCCTGTGACGGGACAGATCCCGGCAACAGGACCTCTCAGCAGACTGGCATCACCCTCGCCATCAAAACCACCCGCACTCAAGGCAAACCGGACCCAACCGATATCCCGTGGCAACGCGGCCCGACGACGGCCCCGAAGGGGCCCGAGGAGGGGCGCTCCCGCCGCGACGGCGTCAGCCGGCGCAACTCACACGTCAGGCACGCCCCCCTCCAGCACCGTGCGGAACCAGCCCATGTCGATATTCCCCCCCGACAGGATCACGCCCACCTTCTTGCCCGCCATCCGCTCCCGCTCCTTTATCAGGGCGGCCAGCGGCGCGGCTCCGGCCCCTTCGGCAAGGTTATGCGTGGCGGTGTAGTAAAGCCTCATGGCATCCGCGATTTCTTCTTCGCTGACGCTCACGATCCGCGCCGCCCCGGCGCAATAAATCTCGAACGCCTCCTTCACCGGCACCCGCACCGCCATCCCGTCGGCGAAGGTGCGCGCCGAGTTCGTCTCGACCATCGCCCCCGCCTCAAAAGACAGTTTCGCCGTCTGCGCGTGGTCCGACACGACACCCACCACCTCGGTTTTCAACCCAAACGCATCCCGCGCCAGGATGGTCCCGCAGATGCCGGACCCACAGCCAATGGGCACATAGACCGTGTCGAGATCCTTCAAAACCGAGAACAGCTCATACCCATAGGTCGCCACGCCCCGCACCAGCTCCTTATGGAAAGGCGGCACCACGCTCAGACCCTCGGCCTCCGCCACCCGCATCGCCTCTTCCTTGGCGGTATCGAAATCCTCGCCGAACTCCATCAGCTCCGCGCCATAGCCGCGCATCGCCGCGTTTTTCTCGACCGAGTTGCCATGGGGCACGTAGACCAGCGCCCTCAGCCCCGCCGCCGTTGCCGCCCGCGCCTGGCTTTGGCCGTGGTTGCCCCGCGTCGCGGTGCAGATGCCGGGGCTCTCGGGATGGTCGCGCTGCAGCCAGTCCATGAAGGTGATGCCGCCGCGCACCTTGAACGCCCCCGTTGGCGCGTGATTCTCATGCTTCACCCAGACCTCGACCCCGGTCGCAGCAGACAGGCCCGGCCAGTGATATTGCGGCGTCGGTGACATCTGCCCATGCACCAGGTCCGCTGCTGCCTCCAGCTCCGCTACCGAAAACCGCATCCCCTGCCCTCCTTGCCTATCCATTGGGTCGCACCCTAGCGCTGCCTCCGGCCCTTGTCAGGCCCCCCGTGCGCCCGTATGAAGCGCGCGAACCGCAAAGGGGGACGGCTGGGGACCCATGCCCATTCTCGTGATGAAATTCGGCGGCACCTCTGTCGCCACGCTCGACCGTATCCGCCGCGCCGCCAAGCGCGTGGGCCGCGAGGTTGCCAATGGCTATGACGTGATCGTCATCGTCTCGGCCATGTCCGGTGAGACCAACAAGCTCGTAGGCTATGTCGAGGAAACCTCGCATTTGTACGATGCCCGCGAATATGACGCGGTGGTCAGCTCAGGTGAAAACGTGACCGCGGGCCTCATGGCGCTGACGCTTCAGGAAATGGACGTGCCCGCGCGCAGCTGGCAGGGCTGGCAGGTGCCGCTCATTACCACCTCGGCTCATGCCTCGGCGCGGATCGAGGAAATCCCGACGACGAATATCAACGCCAAATTCGGCGAGGGTATGAAAGTGGCCGTCGTCGCGGGCTTCCAGGGCATTTCGCCAGAGGGCCGCATCACCACGCTCGGCCGGGGCGGATCGGACACGACCGCTGTTGCCTTCGCCGCCGCCTTCGGCGCGGAGCGCTGCGACATCTATACCGATGTGGACGGGGTCTACACCACCGACCCGCGCATCTGCGACAAGGCCCGCAAGCTCGACCGCATCGCCTTCGAGGAAATGCTGGAATTGGCCTCGCTTGGCGCCAAGGTATTGCAGACCCGCTCGGTCGAACTCGCAATGAAATACAAGGTGCGCCTTCGGGTGCTAAGCTCTTTCGAAGAGCAGACGGACGAGGCCGGAACCCTCGTCTGCGATGAGGAGGACGTCATGGAAGCCAACGCAGTTGCAGGTGTCGCCTATTCCAAGGACGAGGCCAAGGTCACCCTGGTCTCGGTCGCCGACCGCCCCGGTGTCTCCGCCGCCATCTTCGGCCCGCTGGCCGAGGCAGGCGTGAATGTGGACATGATCGTGCAGAACATCTCGGAAGAGGGCCGCACCGACATGACCTTCTCCTGCCCCACCAACCAGGTGGCGCGGGCCGAACAGGCGCTCAACGCCGCGAAAGAGCGGGGCGAGATCAACTTCCACGGGCTGATCTCGGACACCAATGTCGCCAAGGTCTCGATCGTCGGCATCGGCATGCGCAGCCACGCTGGTGTGGCCGCCCGGATGTTCCAGGCCCTGCGTGACGAGAATATCAACATCAAGGTGATCACCACCTCCGAGATCAAGGTCTCGGTCCTGATCGACCGCAAATACATGGAACTGGCCGTTCAGGCACTTCATGACGCGTTCGAACTGGAAAAGGCGGGCTGACCGGACCGGAGCCAGATGAGCTACAGGCAAAGGGCGCGACACGAAGCGCCCTTTTCTTTTGCATTCGACCGCTCCGCGACGCGTTCACGGCCCTGACCCCCGGCATTCCGCCGGTTGGCGCTAACACATTGTCTTGCGCATTGCGCCCACCCCGACCGGCACGGTATTGCTGGTTGCGGGGGGCAGAACGCCCGGCAGGGATCCAGGGAAGTCAATATGCCCGAAAGGACAGAAACCGAGAGCAGGAAACTGCTCCGCCGCTTGCAGGCGACACTGGCCGAGGCCGGTGCCGGTCAGGAACGGCTGGACCGGATCACCCATATCATCGCCGATTCGCTTGGCTGCGAAGTCTGTTCCATCTACCTGTTCCGCGATGCCATCACGCTGGAGCTTTGTGCCACCGAGGGCCTTGCGCAAGAGGCCGTGCACGTCACCCGCCTGCGCGTGGGCGAGGGCCTTGTGGGCCGCGTCGCCAGTCGCATGCGGCCGGTGAACACCGACAACGCCCCCGCCGAACCCGGCTTCCGCTACATGCCCGAAACCGGCGAGGAGGCCTTCACCTCTTTCCTCGGCGTGCCCATCCAGCGGCTAGGCGAAAAGCTTGGTGTGCTGGTCATCCAGTCGAAAGAGGCGCGCAGCTTCACCGACGATGAGCTTTATGCCGTCGAGGTCGTCGCCATGGTACTGGCCGAAATGACCGAGCTTGGCGCCTTCGTCGGTGAGGGCGAAGCCATGTCCGCCCGCCACCAGCAATCGGTGGTGTTCCATGGCGGCATCGGGCAAGAGGGCGCGGCCGAGGGCAAGGTCTGGCTGCACGAGCCGCGCGTGGTAATCACCAACCCGATTGCCGACGACCCCGCCGAGGAGCGCAAGCGCCTGACCGAGGCGGTGGACAAGCTGCGCATGTCGGTCGACCAGATGCTGTCCAATGCCCCCAAGGGCGATGCCGAACAGATCGAGGTGCTCCAGGCCTATCGCATGTTCGCCAATTCCCGCGGCTGGATGCGGCGGATGGAGGAAGACATCGAACGCGGCCTGTCCGCCGAGGCAGCCGTCGAAAAGGAACAATCCACCGCCCGCGCAAGGATGCAGACGGTGCCCGACGCCTATCTGCGCGAACGCCTTCACGATCTTGACGACCTCTCCAACCGCCTGCTGCGGCAGCTGACCGGTCAGGGGGCCGACACCGGCGCGCAGATGCCGGAAAATCCGGTTCTGGTGGCGCGCAATATCGGCCCTGCGGAACTGCTGGATTATGGCCGATCCCTCAAGGGCGTGGTGCTGGAGGAAGGCTCGGTCGCGAGTCACGCCGCCATTGTCGCCCGCGCGCTTGCGATCCCGCTGATCGTCCACGCGGGGCGGATCACGCAAGAGGCGCTGAACGGCGACACGATCCTTGTCGATGGCGATGCGGGGGTCGTTCACCTGCGCCCCGAGGAAACCGTGGCCACCGCCTTCCGCGACAAGATCGCCATGCGCGCCGCCGCGCAGGAACGCTATGCCTCGATCCGTGACAAGCCCGCCGAAACGCTGGATGGGGCGCATATCGCGCTGACGATGAATGCCGGGCTGATGGCCGATCTGCCCTCGCTGCCCTCCTCCGGGGCCGAGGGCGTGGGGCTTTTCCGCACCGAGCTGCAATTCCTGACCCGCAACACCGTGCCAAAGCGGGGCGAACTGGCCGCACTCTATGCGCGTGTCATGGATGCCGCAGGCGGCAAACGGGTCTGTTTCCGCACCCTCGATATCGGGTCGGACAAGGTGCTGCCCTATATGAAGCCGCAGGATGAACCCAACCCGGCGCTTGGCTGGCGGGCGATCCGGGTGGGGCTGGACAAGTCGGGCGTCATGCGGATGCAGCTACAGGCGCTTATTCGGGCCGCCAATGGCAGGCCGCTGACCGTGATGTTCCCTTTCATCGCCCAGTTCGAGGAATTCACCGCCGCCCGCGACCACCTGTTGCGTGAGCTGGACCGCGAAGCCGCGCTCGGCCACACCCTGCCCGAAAGCGTCGAGATCGGCGCCATGCTGGAAACCCCCTCGCTGGCCTTCGCGCCGCGTCAGTTCTTCGAACTGGCCGATTTCATCTCTATCGGCGGCAATGACCTGAAACAGTTCTTCTTTGCCGCCGACCGCGAAAACGAACGGGTGCGACGACGCTATGACACGCTCAACGTCAGCTTCCTGACCTTCCTGGGCCAGATCGTCGAGCGTTGCCAGGAGACGGATACGCCGCTCAGCTTCTGCGGCGAAGATGCGGGCCGCCCGGTCGAGGCGCTGTGTTTCGCCGCCATGGGGCTGAGGGCACTGTCGATGCGACCCGCCTCGATCGGCCCGGTGAAATCCCTGCTGCGCCGTGTGGACCTGCGCGAAGCCCGCGCCGTCATCAACGAGGCCCAGGCCCAAGGGGCACAATCGGTGCGGCCTGCCGTGATGGACTGGCTGAAGCGGGTGGGCTGACCTCACAGGCTGCAATCGGCGGTATTGACCGAAATCAATTTGCCGATGCCAACTATTGCGTACCCTCATTGCCATCGTGCCTATGAGGAGAAAGACCATGCTGAGGATTGAGACCAAGCCTGTCTGGGCAACCGCGCCCCGTGCATTCCTGACCGTTCTGGGTGTGACGATCCTGTCGATGTCATCCCCGGCCCATGCCCAGATGAACCCCTGTCCCTACACCAATGACGGCGATTGCGACGAACCCAACGGCCTTGGTTATTGTGCCTGGGGCACCGATACCGCCGATTGTTCAAACCCCTACTCCAATTTCGGAACCGGGCGCTACATCCCTCCCGGCAGCGGTGGCTACACGCCGCCGGTCTCCTCTGGCGGGCTGATGAACCCCTGCCCCTATACCAATGACGGCGACTGCGATGAACCCAACGGGCTTGGCCTCTGTGCCTGGGGCACCGATACCGCTGACTGCTCCAACCCCTATTCCAACTACGGCTCCGGCAGCGGCTATTCCGGGGGTGGCGGTGGCTACACGCCGCCCGTGACAGGTGGCGGCGGGTTGATGAACCCCTGCCCCTACACCAATGATGGCGATTGCGATGAGCCAAACGGGCTAGGCTACTGCGCCTGGGGCACCGATACCGCCGACTGTTCCAACCCCTACTCGAACTATGGCTCGGGCAGCGGCTATTCAGGCGGTGGTACGGGTCAGCCGCAGCCCCCGACGACCGGCACCGGCACCCCCGGCGTCAACGTCACGGGGACGTGGAATATCAACGCCAATGGGTATCAGGGATGGCTGACCATCACCTCGATTGGCGGCAGCACCCTGACCGGCAATATCAACTTCGGCAGCCAGGAGCCGATCACCGACGTCTCCTATAATGCCGCGACCGGGCAGCTCTATTTCGAGCGGCCCCAAGTCACGCAGACCTATACCGGTCAGGTCAGCGGCAACCAGATCACCGGTACGTTCACCTGGTCGGGTGGCACCTATAACTGGACAGCCAGCCGCTAGGCGCCCTGCACATCCCGACAAAAGGGCGGGCCCTCCCGCCCTTTTTCCATTTCGGCAATGCCGGGAGAGTCCCCGTTTTGTCTGCACGCCCGGTGTACGGGGGGTGTACAGGGGGTGTACGGGGGGCACCCCCCAGATTTTCAGCCCGTCCAGGCCGTCACGGGACCGGTGATCCCGTCCCAATCCCCGATCCCCAGAACCCGGTCGGGGTTGGTAGGTGGTGGCATTTCGACCCCCTCCAGCCGGGAAAACCCGAAGCGGCTGTAATAGGGCGCATCCCCCACCAGCAGCACACGTGGCCAGCCCAGATCCCAGGCGATCGACAGGCTGTCCTGCATCAGCGCGCCGCCCAACCCTTCGCCCTGGCGGGTCGGGTGCACAGCAACGGGACCAAGCAGCAACGCATCCGCTTCGCCCACGTGGACCGGCCAGTAACGTATTGCGCCTGCTAGGATATTCTCGGGATCCCGCGCCACGCGGCAGAGCCGTTCTACCGGCGGAATACCATCGCGCAACCGGTAGGAGGACAGCGCCTCGCGCCCCGGTGCAAAGCACAGGTCGTAAAGCGCCTCGACCTCCCAGTGGTCTTCCGAATTTTCCTGCCCGAACTGGTACACGCGCCCGATCCGTCCCGATTTTCTTCTGGAACCGCTGCTAGCACGGCGCTAGGTCCTTGCCAAACGGATCAACAAGGATTGCGCGATGTTCTATGAACCCAAGAACGGCCACGGCCTGCCTCACAACCCGTTCAACGCGCTGATCACTCCCCGCCCCATCGGCTGGATTTCCACAAGATCGTCAGAGGGTTACGACAACCTCGCCCCCTATTCCTTCTTCAACGGCGTGGCCTATACCCCGCCGCAGGTGATGTTTTCCTGCACCTCCGGCAAGCATGACCGGGATGGCGTGAAAGACAGCGTCGCCAATATCAGGGAGACCGGGGTTTTCTGTGTGAATGTCGTGGCTTACGAGATGGCGCAGGTGATGAACCAGACCTCCGGCCCCTGGGACAAGGAGGTGGATGAGTTCGTCGATGCAGGGATCGAAAAGGCCGAGTGCCAGCTGATCGACTGCCCCCGCGTCGCCGCCGCGCCCGCCAATATGGAATGCCGCCTGACCCAGATCGTGAAGATCGAGGGCGAGGCCAACACCGTGGTCTTCGGCGAAGTGATCGGCATCCACATGCGCGACGATTGCCTTGTGGATGGCATTTTCGACGTGCGGACCTTCCAACCGGTGGGGCGGCTCGGATACCGCGATTTCACCCGTGTGACAGAGCTGTTCAGCCTGAAGCGACCTCAGGAATAGCGCCTGATAACAAGGAGATAAGCCGGGCAAGATCACCCTTGGCCCGCGCCGGGCGGTCCAGCATCAAAACCCGGCCCGTCGGGTGGCGCCGTGTGTAGAGAGGGACCAGAGTGCCGTTTGCAAGCTGACGCTCCAGCAGGAAGCCATGGCCCATCAGAACACCTGCCCCCGCCTCGGCCTCCGCCACCGCAAGGCTGTAGAGCGAAAAGCGCGGCGCATCGGATAGATCAGGCAGAGCAATGCCTTCGTTCGCGGCCCAATCGGGCCAGTCGGATGACCAGCTTTCATCATTCAGCAAGGTTTCTGCCGTGAGGTCACCGTTGGCCCGCACCCGCGCCGCCACCTGCGGGGACGCAACAGGGACAATCTCGTCGGGGGCCAGCGCCACCCCCTCGGTGCAGTCGTCCGGGTCGCGCGGAAACAGGCTCAGGTCGAACAGGTCCCGCCGCAGGTTCGGCGGGGTCTCCAGCGCCGTGATCGACAGTTTCACCCCCGGCAGCGCTGCCCGGATCGCGGCAAGTCGGGGATAGAGCCAAAGCTGTGCCACGCTCGGCAGCGCCGCAATGGTCAGCGTCGCGCGGGGTTTCATCTCGCGGATCATCCGCGTGGCCTCGCCGATCCCGTCAAAGGCCCCCGCCAGCACCGGGGCCACCCGGCCCCCGGCCTCGGTCAGTTCCACGCCTTGCGCCCGGCGGCGGAACAGGGCCACGCCCGACCAGGCCTCCACCGCCTTGATATGCTGGGAAATCGCGCCGGGCGTCACCGACAATTCCTCTGCCGCCGCCGCGAAAGAGCCAAGCCGCGCGGCGGCTTCAAAGGCGCGTAACGCATTGAGAGCAGGCCCTTTCGGACGTGGTGGTGCAACACCCATTTCAACTACCCCTAGTTTTTCTAAACTCAAGAATAGGAAATCTGGTTTGCCCTGTCACCCCCTTGGCCCGCATGATCGGCGCAACCAGATGAGGAGACCCCACATGACACTCGCCCGCCGCGCTTGGGTGCCCGACGCCTGCGAAGACCTGATCCAGCGCATCGCCGCCCACACCGCCACCGAAGACAGCAGCGCCATCCATGAGCGGATCGAGGCGCTGGCCGAAGCCAACCGCCATATCCATGAGCGGGACTGCTTCAACCTCAACCCGGCCACCAACGTGATGAACCCCAAGGCCGAGGCGCTGTTGGCCAGCGGCATGGGCAGCCGCCCGTCGCTCGGCTATCCCGGTGACAAATATGAAATGGGGTTGGAGGCGATCGAGGAGATTGAGGTCATCGCGGCGGAACTGGCGGCCGAGGTGTTCGGCGCGAAATACGCGGAAATCCGGGTGCCGTCCGGGGCGATTTCCAACCTCTACGCCTTCATGGCGACCTGCAAGCCAGGCGACACTATCATCGCCCCGCCTGCTGCCGTCGGCGGGCACGTGACCCACCACGAGGCGGGCTGTGCGGGGCTTTACGGGCTGCTTATCCTGCCCGCGCCGGTCCATGCCGATGGCTACACGGTGGATGTGAACGGCCTGCGCAAGCTGGCACAGGCGGAGAATCCAAAGCTGATCACGCTTGGCGCGAGCCTCAACCTTTTCGAACACCCGGTGGCGGAGGTCCGCAAGGTGGCCGACGAGGTGGGCGCCAAGGTGCTCTTCGACGCGGCCCATCAATGCGGGATCATCGCGGGTAAGGCGTGGAAGGACCCGCTGGCCGAGGGCGCGCATCTGATGACCATGTCGACCTACAAGAGCCTTGGCGGTCCGGCTGGCGGGCTGATCGTGACGAACGAGGCCGATCTGGCCGAGAAGCTCGATCAGATCGCCTTTCCCGGCATGACCGCGAATTTCGACGTGGCCAAGTCGGCGGCGCTGGCGGTCACCATGCTGGACTGGCGCGACCATGGCCGGGCCTACGCGGCCGAGATGATCCGCATGGCGCAGGCGCTGGCAGAGGCGCTGGCAGGTGAGGGCCTGCCGATCTTCCGGGGTGCGGGCGGCTATACCCAATCGCACCAGTTTGCCATTGAAGCCAAGGGCTTCGGCGGCGGGCAGGCTGCCTCCAAGACGCTGCGGCAGGCGGGGTTCCTGGCCTGCGGGATCGGGTTGCCGATTGACCCGGTGGAAGGTGACATGAACGGCTTGCGCATCGGTACGCCGGAACTGGTCCGGTGGGGCATGACGGCGGAGGATGCGCCGCGACTGGCAAGCCTCATCGCGCAAGCCCTGCGCGCCAATGATCCCGCTGCCATGGCGGGCGAGGTTGCTGAGTGGCGGCAAAGCTTCGACCGGCTCCATTTCGTGAATTGAGCCCCCCGGCGCTGGCCGTTAGGGTGCGCCTGAAACGGCCAGCAAGGGGACAGGTATGGACACGGTGATCGGGGTAATCGGCGGCTCGGGCGTCTATGAGATCGAGGGGCTTGAAGGCGCTGAATGGGTAACGGCAGACAGCAATTTCGGCGCGCCCTCCGATCAGATGTTGGTGGGGCGTCTGGATGGCGTCAAGATGGTCTTCCTGCCCCGCCACGGGCGCGGCCATGTTCACACGCCCTCGACCGTGCCCTACCGCGCCAATATCGACGCGCTGAAACGGCTTGGCGTCACCGACGTGATCAGCGTGTCGGCCTGTGGCTCGTTCCGGGAAGAGATGGCGCCGGGCGATTTCGTGGTGGTGGACCAGTTCATCGACCGGACCTTCGCACGCGACAAGACCTTTTTCGGTCCCGGCCTTGTCGGTCATGTCAGCGTTGCCCATCCCACCTGCCCCCGCCTCGGTGCGGCCTGCGTCACGGCGGCGATCGACGCGGGCATCACCGTGCATGACGGCGGCACTTACCTCGCCATGGAAGGCCCGCAGTTCAGCAGCCTGGCGGAGTCCAAGATGTACCGCGAAAGCTGGGGCTGCGACGTGATCGGCATGACCAACATGCCCGAGGCGAAACTGGCCCGCGAAGCGGAGCTTTGTTACGCCTCGGTCGCCATGATCACCGATTACGACAGCTGGCATCCCGATCATGGCGAGGTCGATATCGGCCAGATCATCGCGACGCTGACGGGGAATGCCGGGAAGGCCAAGGCACTGGTGGGCAGACTGCCCACCCTACTGGGCAAGGACCGCGACCCCTGCCCCCATGGTTGCGACCGGGCGCTGGACTACGCGATCCTGACAGCGCCGGACAAGCGTGATCCGGCCATGGTCGAGAAGCTCTCCGCCGTCGCTGGCCGGGTGCTGTGAGCCGCGCGCGCAAGATCCTTCTGCTTGGGGCGGACGGGTTCATCGGCCGCCACATCGCCTTTCATCTACGGGCCGAGGGCTGGACGGTTTTGGCATCCGCCCGGCGGGTGCGGGCGCTCGGCCAGATGGGGTTTGAGACCGTCGCCGCCGACCTGAGCCGCCCCGAAACCCATGACCCCGCCTTCTGGGCCCCGCATCTGAAGGGCTGCCAATATGTGGTGAACGCGGCGGGGTTGCTGACGGGCAGCGAAGACGCGTTTCAGGGCGTACATGTGCTGGCCCCCAAGGCCGTCTATCAGGCGATGCCGGAAGGCTGCCGGGCGCTGCTGATTTCCGCCGTCGGGCTTGAGGCGGAGACGCCCTTTGCGCTTTACCGGCGGCAGGGCGAGGCGCTGGCGGACCGGCATCGCGTCACCATTCTGCGGCCCGGACTGGTGCTGGCCGACAGCGCCTATGGTGGGTCCGCGCTGGCGCGGGGGCTGGCGGCGCTGCCAATGGTGACGCCGGTGGTGGGCAAGGGAGACCAGGTGTTCAACCCGATCCATGCGACCGATCTGGCGAAGATCATCCTGGCCTGTCTGGCGGACCGCCCCGGACCCGGCGCGCATGAGATCGGCGGGCCGGAACGGGTGACGCAGGCTCAGATGTTGCAAGCCATACGGAGGTGGCTGGGGCTGCGCCCGGTGCCCCTGCTGCGGATGCGAAGGGTGCTGGCGCGCGGGCTGGCGCGGGTGGGGGACGTGCTGAAATTCGGGCCGATCTCCACCACCGCTTTGGACCAGTTGGCCACGGGCGTGGAGGCGCAGGAGGCGCCGCTGCTGGAGCACCTGCCGGAAACCGCCCACCCGCGCGGATTTTCCCAATTCATGGCGACGCGCCCCGCAGGCACCGCCGATCTGTGGCACGCGCGGCTTTACCTGATGAAACCGGCGCTGAGGCTGGTGTTGATCCTGCTTTGGCTGGTCTCCGGGTTTCTGGGCCTTTTCCTGCCCTCGCAAAGCTTCCTGCCGATGATCCCGGAAGGCATGCTGTCGGACCCCGTCCTGATCGTGCTGGCGCGGGCGGGCGGGGTGGCGGACCTGGCCTTGGCGGTCCTGCTGGCAGCGGCATGGCGGCTAAAGCTGCTCGGCTGGCTGCAACTCGGGCTGGTCACGGCCTATACCGTGGCCTTCACGGTGCTGTCGCCAGACCTTTGGCTGCTGCCGCTTGGCGGGCTGCTGAAAAACCTGCCGATCCTTTTGCTGATCTGGCTTTTCCTCGTGCTGGAGGAAGAGCGCTGATGGACCCATATCTGCTGGCCCGCTGGCTGCATATCCTGTCCTCGACGGTGCTGTTTGGCACCGGGATCGGCACCGCGTTTCAGATGGTCTGGGCGATGCGGACCGGCAAGGTGGAGACGGTGCATTCCGTGGCCTCCGGCGTGGTCTGGGCCGACTGGCTGTTCACGACGCCGGCGGGCATCGCGCAGCCGCTGACGGGGCTGTGGCTGATCTACATCGCGGGGTATTCCCTGGCGGAGCCTTGGTTGCTGGCAACCTACGCGCTCTACGTGCTGGCGTTCATCTGTTGGGCCCCGGTGGTGCATTTGCAGATCCGCATCCGTGATCTGGCAGGCGAGGCGCTGGTCACCGGCGCGCCCCTGCCCGCCGAGGCAAGCCGCCTCTACCGCATCTGGTTCGCGCTTGGCTGGCCAGCCTTCGCGGCCCTGACCGGGGTGTTCTGGCTGATGGTGGCGCGCCCGGCGCTCTGGTAGGCGGCCTTGACGACTGGCAGTTTCCGGGGCTTGCTTGGATCAGTACCACTCGGAGTTTCCAATGTCCCTCGATCTCTGGCTGGCCTTTGTCGCCGCCTCGACCGCGCTTCTGATCATCCCCGGCCCCACGGTCCTGCTGGTCCTGTCCTATGCGCTGAGCCAGGGGCGAAAGGTGGCTGTGGCCTCCGCCGCCGGGGTGGCGCTAGGGGATTTCGTGGCGATGACGGCCTCGCTGCTAGGGCTTGGCGCACTGGTGCTGGCCTCGGCCACGCTGTTCACGGTGTTGAAATGGGTGGGCGCCGGTTATCTCATCTGGCTCGGCATCAAGCTGATCCGGTCCGCAGGCGGGGCAACCCTGACAGAGCTGCCGGAAACGCACCGGATCACGCCCGCGCGGGTCTTTGGCCATAACGCGGCGGTCACGGCGCTCAATCCGAAATCCATCGCCTTCTTCATCGCCTTCGTGCCCCAGTTCCTGCGGCCCGAGCAGCCGCTGATCCCGCAATTTGCCATCTTGATCGGCACATTCGTTGCGCTGGCCGCGCTGAACGCTCTGGCCTATGCGCTGCTGGCCGATCAATTGCGTGCCCGCATCGCCCGGCCCGGCACCATCGCCTGGCTGACCCGCGCAGGCGGGGCGACGCTGATCGGGATGGGGGTTCTGACCGCCAGCCTGCGACGCTCGACCTGACCAAAAGGGCGAGTCCGCGCCGCAACAGCCCCGGCCTGATCGTGAACGCCCGGCTTGCCGGAACCACAGGCTTGCGGCATCCCTTAATCCATGTACGCGCGCCTGACCCTTCTTGCGGCCCTCATCCTCCTGCCCACGATGACCGTGGCGCAGGAATTCATCACCGTGCCGCGCCGCCTGTCGGATGACGCGTTTTACCGGCTGGTGGCCTGCGCCGCGCCCCCCGGTGGCCCCTGCGGCAAGCCGGAAATCCGCTGGTCCGAGGAACGCCGCGTGTCGCTGACCGTGGGCATCGCCCAGATCGACGCGGGCTTTCCCACCTACAAGCTCGACCTCGTGGACGATGCCATCGACCGGGCTATTGCCCAGATCAACGCATCTGGCGCCTATCTGGTGCTGGAACGGATCTACGAGGGCGAGCCCGACATCTCGATCTATCTGCTGGACACCCCGCAGGATGGCATCATCGCGGGGACCGGCAATAGGGAACTGGACGGGTCGGAGCTATCGATCGGGCGCGTGGCGATCCGCTCGCGCGGAGGCGAAATCCAGGACGCGGCCATCGCCATTTCCCGCGACATCCAGCGGCGCGAGGTCGCCAGCGTGGTGCTGGAGGAGCTGGTGCAGGCGCTTGGGCTGCCCACGGATATCCAATCCCCCGCCTATCCGGACTCGATCTTCAACGAGAACTCCAACGCCGTGGTCTGGTTGCGTGGGCAGGATGCCATGGCCCTGCGGCGACATTACCCGCGCCTGTAACCGCGAAAAGGGGCTGCACCCTGCCCCGCCGGTCGCTATGTTGGCCCCCGCTGAACCTTAGCCATGAAAGGCCCGCTCTGATGCTCGATCAAAAGGTGGTCGCGGACTATATCCGCACGATCCCGGACTTCCCCCATGAAGGCATCATGTTCCGCGATGTGACGACGCTGTTTCTCGATCCGCGCGGCTTCCGGCTGGCCATCGACCAGCTTCTGGCGCCTTTTGTCGGGCGGCGCATCGACAAGGTCGCGGGGCTGGAGGCGCGGGGCTTCATCCTGGGCGGCGCAGTCGCGCACCAGCTGTCTGTGGGCTTCGTGCCGATCCGCAAGAAAGGCAAGCTGCCGGGCAAGACCATCGAACAGGATTACACGCTGGAATATGCCAGCACGACGGTCGAGATCCATGACGATTGCCTGCAACCGGGGGAAACGGTGCTGCTGGTCGACGATCTGCTGGCCACGGGCGGCACCGCCGAGGCCGGAATCAAGCTTATTGAACGATTGGGCGCGCAGGTGGTGGGCACGGCCTTCGTGGTCGATTTGCCCGATCTGGGCGGGCGCAAGCGGCTGGAGGCCATGGGCATGTCCGTCCATACGCTATGCGCCTTCGAGGGCGACTAGAGCCGCTTGCGGCGGCGGATCTGCTGCCACAGTTGCATCACCGACCAGTCGCTTTTGCCGACAATCTCGCCATCCAGGGCCACGCAGGACATGGCATCGGGGCAAGCCAGCCGCGTGCGGGCCTGTTCGGCCCTGCGGATATGATCCAGCCGCGACAGGATCCCGGCCTCTCGGCCCATGGTCAGCAAGGTCTCGGCCCGGCTTCGATGGCGGTCGCCATGTCCCAGAGTCTGGATCACCAGCCCCGGACCCAATTGTGCGGCCCTGCTCCGCCAGTCCTGCGGCAGCAAGGGCAGCGCCACCGGCCCCTGCAGGACCAGCCCCCAAAGCTGCATCCCGCCAATCGTCTGGTCAACCACCTGATAACTCTGGCGGCGCAGCTCCGCGCGCATGTCCGGATCGTCCGTGTCGCGGAGCAACATCAAAAGCGAGGAGAAGCCATAATAGCGCGCCCAATCCTCGGCGACGCGCAAAAGCGCGCCGATGCCCACGCTCCGCCCGGCTGTCGCATCGACACGCAGGCATTCGATCACCACCGACTGGTCGGCCTCCCGGATCGGGCGCCATGTGGCGCGACCCGGAATGAACTCGATGAATCCACGCAAGGGAGGGCGCAGCATACGCACCTGAAGCCCCTCGGTCAGTCGGTCAATCAGCCAATCCCGCCCGGTCGGCAGATCCGGCCCGGCAAGACCCTGCTCAAGGCTCAGAAACCCGGTTCTGTCCAGGTTCGGCGGGGAAACGGTTATGACATTTCGCGGCACCCGCGCCATCGGGGCGATCCCTTGTCCGTTGCAGCCTGTGTCCCCACAGCCTAACCGGACGGCCCGGAAATCCGCCTTGATCTGACGCAAATACGCGGCCGCGCGGCCCCGTTGAAAAAGTCGGACGCTTTACGATTGCTTAACCATTGGCCGGTTAGAAAGGAGCTGTTCGTCACTCACGAACATTGTTGCTTGCTAACTCAAGACCCCAAGACGCCCCGTCACCCCCGGCGGGGCGTCACCCCTTCCAAGGTTCACTCAGCCCGCAGAACCGCGCCGGGGTTCATGATGCCGACAGGGTCCAGCGCCGCCTTGATCGCCCGCATCGCCGCAAGGCTGGCCAGGTCGCCGTAGCGTTCCAGATCGCCCACTTTCAGCCGCCCGACCCCGTGTTCGGCAGAGACCGAGCCGCCCATCCGATGCACAAGGTCGTGGATCAGCCCCTTGACCTCTTCGCGCCGGTCGAGCCAGTCCTCACGTGCATCTCCTACAGGTGGGAACACGTTGTAGTGAAGGTTCCCGTCCCCAAGATGACCGAAGGCATTGATGCGCACCGGACCCAGATGCGCCACGCTCTGCCGGCCTTGCGCAAGAAAATCCGGGATCGCGCCAATGGGCACTGAAATATCATGGCTGGAGATTGCCCCGACCCGCTTGTTGGCCTCCGGGATCGATTCCCGGATCGCCCAGAATTCCTGCCGCTGCGCCTCGGATCGGGAAATCAGCCCGTCCTGCACCAGCCCGGAGTCGGCTGCGGCCTCGAAGAGCGTCATCAGCGCCTCGCCTGCGCTTTGGCCTTTCGGCAAGCCAAGGTCGATCAGGCACATCCAGTCGGGTTTGTCTGCGAAGGGCTGGCGGACCTCCGGCCCGACCTCGTCGAGAAACTCCAGCCCGGCGCGGGCAATCAGCTCGAACGCCGAGAGACCATCGCCCACCAGATCACGCGCCAGATCCAGAAGGCGCAGCGCGTCGGCGGGGCTGTCAACCACTATCAGCGCAGTCGCTTGTTCGGCAGGGCGCGGCACCAGCCGCAGGCAGGCGGCCGTGATGATGCCAAGCGTGCCCTCCGCCCCGATCAGCAGGTGGCGCAGGTCATAGCCGAGGTTGTCCTTGCGCAGCCCCTTCAGCCCGTGCAGCACCTCGCCCGTGGGCAGTACCGCCTCGATCCCCAGAACCAGATCGCGGGCATTGCCATAGCGCAGCACATTGACGCCGCCCGCGTTGGTCGACAGCAGCCCGCCGATCCGGGCGGAGCCTTCGCTGGCAAGCGACAGGGGAAAGAGCTTGCCCGCCTCCTCGGCCCGCGCCTGCACATCGGCCAGGATCGTCCCGGCCTCCACCGTCAGCGTGCCTGCCAGCGGGTCCAGCCCGCGCGTGGCCGTCATCCGTTCAAGGCTGATCACCAGTGGCGCGGGGCCGTCCCACGCCACCTGCCCGCCGACCAACCCGGTGCCGCCGCCATAGGGCACCACAGGCACCCGCGCGGCGGCGGCATGGCGGATCAGGGTGGCAACGTCATCGGTGCTGCGGGGACGGGCGAGCGCCCCGGCCTGACCGTGGTAGAGGCCACGGGGTTCGGACAAGTAGCGTAGCTCTGCCTGGCTCAGCACTCCCTCGGGCAGATTGGCGGCAAGTCGGGCGACAAAGGCAGAATCGGCGGGGTTAAGCTGGGTCATCACCGTCCCCTAACCTGCGTCGGACCGTCCACGCCGGTCATTCCTCAGCATGGCGTAGAGCACATGATTGCGCCAGCGCCCGTTGATCTGGAGATAGCTTTGCGCCACGCCCTCGTATTTGAATCCCGCCTTTTCCAGCACCCCGCGCGAGGGCGCATTTTCGGGCAGGCAGGCAGCCTCCAACCGGCTGAGGTCCAGATCACGGAAAGCATAGTGGGCCACCGCCTGAATGGCCTCCAGCATATAGCCCTGTCGTTGAAACGGTGCGCCGATCCAATAGCCAAGCGTGCCCGCCTGTGCCGGCCCGCGGCGGATATTGTCCAGCGTGATCGCCCCGACAAGCGCGTCATCGCTCCGGCGGATCAGGAACAGCGGCACCGCGCTGCCATTGCCCATGGACCGCTGCGCCCAGTAGACCCGGTTGGTAAAGCTCTTGCGGGTCAGATGATCGGCAGCCCAGGTGGGCTCCCAGGGGTGCAGGAAGTCGGCGGAATGGTCTCGCAGGCTGGCCCAGGCCCGATAATCCGAATGAACCGGAAGGCGCAGGCTCATGCGCTCGGTTTCAATGCGGAGTCTCTTCTTGCGGGCAATCATCAGGCGGCCAGACGCTCCACCAATTCGGCGACGCGGGGGCCACGGTCCACGGGGCCATAAAGCGCCATGGCCGCCCGGCCCGAGCCGACAAGTGCCGCCGCATGGTCTCGCACGGCGGCACGATCAACGGCGTCGATCCGGTCGATGCTTTCCTGAAGCGGCGGCACCCGGTCCCAGATCGCCACCAGCCGCGCCAGCCGTTCGGCCCGCGCCGACGGGCTTTCCAGCCCCATCAGCATGCCGGCCTTCATCTGCGCGCGGGCGCGGTCGATTTCCGCCTCGGTCAACCCGTCAACGGACCGGCGCACCTCTTCTATGGTAAGGTCCGACAGCGCTGCCAGATCCTCGCCCCCCGTGCCCGCATAGATCGTCATCAACCCGGTGTCGTCATAGGCCCCGACCTGGCTGAAGATCGTATAGCACAGGCCGCGCTTTTCGCGGATTTCCTGGAACAGCCGCGAGGACATGCCGCCGCCAAGCGCGGTCGCATAGATCTGCGCGGTGTAGATATCGTTGGACCGATAGCCGGGGGCTTCCAGCGCAAGGGTAAAATGCGCCTGTTCCAGCTGCTTCACCTCGCGCCGTTCACCGCCATGGAAGACGCCGGGCAGCGCGGAGGAGACCCTGACGGCGGGCAGATGACCGAAGGCCGCCTCGGCCAGCCGCACAATCTCCTCATGGTCCACGGCCCCGGCGGCAGAGAGGATCATCTGCCCCGGCCCGTAATGTTCCGCCACGAAGCGTTGCAGATCCTGCTTGTCGAAGGCCCGCACACGTTCGACAGGCCCCAGAATGGTCCGGCCAAGGGGCTGTTCGGGATAGGCCACTTCCTGCAGCCAGTCGAAGATGATGTCGTCGGGCGTATCGAGCGCCTGCCCGATTTCCTGAAGGATAACCCCGCGTTCCACCTCGATCTCTCGCGGGTCGAAGACCGGGTTCAGCAGGATGTCCGAAATCAGGTCCATCGCCAGCGGCACGTCGTCCTTCAGGACGCGAGCGTAATAGGCGGTGACTTCGCGGCTGGTATAGGCGTTGATGTATCCGCCCACATCCTCGATTTCCTCGGCAATCTGCAAGGCGCTGCGCCGCTTGGTGCCCTTGAAGGCCATGTGTTCGAGGAAATGGGCAATGCCGTTCTGTTCGGGCAGTTCGTGCCGCCCGCCTGCGTTGACCCAGATGCCGATGGCCGCCGATTGCAGCGCCGGCATATGCTCGGTCACCACGCGAAGACCATTGGCGAGGGTATGAAGCTGCACGGTCAAGCGGCGCGCTCCTTCCGGACAAGGGCCTGCAAAGCGGCAAGGTCGTTTTCCACACGGGTCACGCGTTCCTCCCGCTCGAAAAGGTCCGCCATGCGCGCGGGCAGGCCGGGGCGGATACCGCTGGCCTTTTCCACCGCATCGGGGAATTTGGCCGGGTGGGCCGTGGCAAGCGTGATCATCGGGGTTACCCCCAGATGGTTCTGCGCGACGTGGACGCCGACGGCGGAATGCGGGCACAGAAGCTCCCCCATCTCCGCATTGGCGCGGGTTATCATGGCGAGCGTTTCCTCTTCCGAACAACGGCCAGAGGCGAAGAGCCCGCGCAGACGCTCCAGCGCGCCCTGGGAGATCTTGAACCCGCCCTGCCCTTTCAACTCGTCCATCAGCTGCGCCACGGCCCCACCATCGCGGTCATAAACGTCAAACAGAGCGCGCTCAAAATTGGAGGACACCTGGATATCCATCGACGGGCTGATCGAGGGTGTGACGCCATGGGTTTCATAGGCACCGCCCGACATCGCCCGGTGCAGGATGTCGTTCTGGTTGGTGGCGATGACGAGCCGATCAATCGGCAACCCCATGCGCTTGGCGATGTAGCCCGCGAAGATGTCGCCGAAATTGCCCGTGGGCACGGTGAAGCTGACCGCGCGATGCGGCGCGCCAAGCGACACGGCGGCGGTGAAATAGTATACGACCTGCGCCAGCACCCGCGCCCAGTTGATCGAGTTCACGCCCGCAAGATGCACCTCGTCGCGGAAGGCATGGTCATTGAACATGTCCTTCAGGCGTGCCTGGCAATCGTCGAAATCACCGGTCAGGGCGAGGGCATGGGCGTTTGCCTCGCTGACCGTCGTCATCTGGCGGCGCTGCACATCGCTGACGCGGCCATGGGGGAAGAGGATGAAGACATCGACATTGTCGAGACCCCGGAACGCCTCCATCGCTGCGGAGCCGGTATCGCCGGAGGTTGCGCCCACGATGGTCACGCGTTTGCCGGATCGGGACAGCGAGGCCTGAAAGAGCTGGCCGATGAGCTGCATGGCGAAGTCCTTGAAGGCCAGGGTTGGCCCGTGGAACAGTTCTAGAAGGAAATGGTTGGGGGCAAGTTGCACCAGCGGTGCCCGCGCATCGTGGCCGAACCCCGCATAGGCGCGCGCGATGATGTCGGCAAATTCCTCGTCCGTGAAAGCGTCGCCGATGAAGGGGCGCATCACGCGGAAGGCCACCTCTTCGTATGACAGACCCGCCAGCGCAGCGATATCCGCGTGGGTCATCGCCGGGATTTCGGCGGGCACGTAAAGCCCCCCGTCGCGGGCCAGCCCGGTCAGCATCGCTTCTTCAAAACTCAGGTCGGGGGCTGTTCCCCTTGTCGAAACATAACGCATGGGTAATTCAGTGCCTTCAGTTCGCTCGCCTGCTGATACGCCAGACGAGGTAGAGTGTCATCCCCAACCACACGGCTGCCAGCAGAAACCACGTGATCGCGTAGGACAAGTGGTCGTTGGGAATCGCGCCGCTGTCCACGGGGAAGGGCGTCACGCCAAGGTCAGTTTGCGGCGGATCGCGCAAAACCAGCAGGACGGGTTCGGTATTCAGCGCCTCCGCCATGGCGGGAATGTCGCGGGCAAACCAGATCCCGGCCTGCAAATCGGGCGCCGGGGTCTGGCTGCCGATCTCATCTGGCCAATGCAGGTTGCCCACCAGATCGGCGGGGACATTGCCCTCGCGCGGTGTCTGGCGTTCGGTTTCCCGCACGAAACCCATGTCGATCAGGATGCGCCGCCCGTCCTCGGTCTCGAAATCACGGATGATGCGAAAGACCGGCCCGGCATTGCGCAGCGAGGCGAGAATGGTGATTTCCCCCGATCCGATTACACCAGACACAGCCACCGGCAGGAACTGGTCCCGGTCCTCGGTCGGGGTGTCAGGCAGGCCCACGGGCGCGGCCACGATCCGCGCGTCGATATCGGCCAGCATCGCCTGTTTCCAAGCCAGCCGATCCACCTGCCAGAAACCAAGCCAAAGAAGGATGGCGCAACCCACCACCCCGAACAGCAAAGGCAAGATCACCCGTTTCATGTCATCCGTCCCCGACAGGAAAAGGCCGACCCCGTGGCCGGCCCTTTTGTTCATTCCAAGGCAGTTACGCCTGTTCACCATCACCCGGCCAGACCACGTGTCGCCGGATCAGGTCAGGCCGCCCCGCACAGGCGGCCCGAAACTTACAGGGTCGACTGACCCCAGATGTAGACGGCGAAGAACAGGAACAGCCAGACGACATCCACGAAGTGCCAATACCACGCCGCGGCCTCGAACCCTGCGTGACGCTCGGGGGTGAAGTCACCCGCGATGGCACGGAACAGGCAGACGGCCAGGAAGATCGTCCCGATGATCACGTGAAGACCGTGGAACCCGGTGGCCATGAAGAAGGTGCCGTAGAAGCGGTCGCCGCCGAAGCTCCAGCCCTCATGGGCGATCAGTTCCCAGTATTCATAGGCCTGGAGGGCGGTGAAGAACAGGCCGAGGATGATGCCGATGGACAGGCCCCAGATCAGATCCTTGCGGTTGTTTTCATGCACAAGCGCGTGGTGGGCCCAGGTCACGGCACAGCCCGACAGCAGCAGAACCAGCGTGTTCATCAGCGGCAGGTGGAAGGCGTCGACCACGTGAATGTCAGGGGTCACATAGGTCGAACCCTCATATTCGCTCATCGGGTAGAGCATGTGCTTGAAGAACGCCCAGAACCACGCGAGGAAGAACATCACCTCGGAGATGATGAACAGGATAAAGCCATAGCGCAGACCGATACGCACCACGGGGGTGTGGTCGACACCGCCATTGCCCTCGGCGACCATGTCCTTCCACCAGCCGAACATGACGTAGAGAACACCGACAAAGCCGATGGCAAACAGCCACGGGCCGCTGCCCGAGATCCACAGGACCGCACCGAACAGCATCAGGAAGGCCGCGACGGCCCCCAGGAACGGGTAAATCGAGGGTGTGAGAATATGGTAGTCGTGGTTTTTAGCGTGGGCCATTTTGCGCGGTCCTTCCGTGGTCACTCACTGTCGCCATCTAGCGCGGCGTATTCGTCTTCGGGCAAGTCCGTTTCGTAGAACGTATAGGACAAGGTTATTGCGGGGATGTGGCTCGCTTCGGGATCGTCGACGATCTCTGGGTCCACATAGAAGGTGACAGGCATTTCAACCCGCTCGCCGGGGTCGAGGATCTGCTCGGTAAAGCAGAAACACGCGATCTTGGAGAAATAGCCCCCCGCCACATAGGGCGTGACGTTATAGGTCGCGGTTCCGGCAATCGGCCGGTCAGTGGGGTTATAGGCGGTATAGAAGGCCATGCCGGTTTCGCCGATGCGGATTTCCATCGGCTCGGACGGCGCTTCGAATTCCCATTCCATGTTATGATCCAGCGACGCATCGAAGCGGATCAGGATGGTCTGATCGAGGATCACATCGCTGCCGGTTTCAGACACCGATGTGGTGCCGCCGAATCCGGTGACACGGCAGAACAGATCGTAAAGCGGCACCGAGGCGAACCCGAGCGCCAGCATGAAGCTGACGACGCCGACCAGTTTCCAGACGGTCTTGCTGTAGTTCGGAGTTGGCTGGTCGGTCATTGGCTTTCCCCCTCACTTTGCGTGATCGACGGGCGCACCGAATGGTCGAACGCCTCGACCGACCCGCCATTGCGGATTTTCGACATGGTCAGCAGAAATACGATGGCGACGAACCCCAGAAGGGTCAGCGCAACGCCTAGATTGCGGCCAAAGCGGCGCTTGTGAATCTCGTGGGTCTTGGTGATCGGCATCTTACCAGCCCCCCAACCCGAAGCTGCTCAGACCGGCCTCGGCCAGCAGCGCCCCGAAATGCAGGAACAGATAGAGCAGCGAAAAGCGGAAGACCTTCTTCTCGGTCTTGTAGTCGTCCTCCAGCGCCTGAGCCTCAGTGCGCTTCCAGATGTCATAGCCGCCCTTGACGAACATCAGGTTCAGCACCACCGCAGCCGCCATGTAGACCGGCCCGCCAATGGAGGTGAGGCCGGTGGCGATGGCAACGGGGGCCAGCAGCAAGGTGTAGACGAGGATCATCTTGCGGGTGTGCGGCCGGCCATGGGTCACGGTCAGCATCGGCACCTTGGCCTCGTCGTAGTCGGATTTCATGAACAGCGCGAGCGCCCAGAAATGCGGCGGCGTCCACATGAAGATCAGTGCGAACATCAGCACCGATTCAACCGACACGCCGCCCGTCGCCACGGCCCACCCGATCATCGGGGGGAAGGCACCGGCGGCGCCGCCGATCACGATATTCTGCGGCGTCCAGCGTTTCAGCCAGACCGTGTAGACAACCGCATAGAAGAATATCGTGAAGGCCAGAAAGGCAGCAGCGAACCAGTTGGCGGCGAGACCCAGCATCACCACGGACAGGGCCGACAGCCAAAGCCCGAGGCTCAAAGCCTCACCGGGGGCCACGCGGCCCGAGGGGATCGGGCGCGACTGCGTGCGTTTCATCACCTGGTCGATGTCGCGGTCATACCACATGTTCAGCGCGCCGGATGCGCCGCCACCAAGGGCGATGAACAGGATCGCGGTGAAGGCATCGACCGGCGGCACGCCGACCGGCGCGACCATCAGCCCCACGAAGGCCGTGAACACGACAAGCGACATCACACGGGGCTTCAGCAGGGCGACATAATCGCCGAACTGCGCCTCTTGCGGGGTGCTGCTGGTACTCGCGGTGAAATCGCTCATGTCGGGCTCTTGTCGCTGGATGGATCAGGGCCGCGGGCGGGGACAGGTCCGCCCACGGTCAGTCGTCACTTAGTTCTCGACCGCTGCCAATTCGATATCGCCGGAGATGGAACCATCCATCAGCGAGGCGAAATCGGTGCCGCCGCCGGCAAGCCAGGCTTCGTATTCCTCGGCGGTGACGGCCATGACGGTGATCGGCATGAAGGCGTGGTTCAGGCCGCACAGTTCGGAACACTGACCGAAATAGATGCCCTCGTTGCCTTCATCCACTTCGAACCACAGTTCCGCCAGACGGCCGGGAACGCCGTCCTGCTTCACGCCGAAGGACGGGATGGTCCAGCTGTGGATCACGTCCGACGCGGTCACCTGCATCACAACAACCTGACCGGTCGGCACAACAACCGCAGTGTCGGTGGCCAGCAGATATTCATCCTGGCTATAGCCGTGCTCTTCCAGTTCCTCGCGGGCCAGCATGTAGCTGGCGAAGTCGATATCGGTGCCGGGGTACTCATAGCTCCAGTACCACTGGTGGCCGGTGGCCTTGATCACCACATCGGCTTCCGGAATCTCCTGCTGGTTGAAGAGAACCGGCAGCGAGAAGGCACCGATGACCACCAGGATGCCAAGCGGCACCAGCGTCCAGGTCACCTCGATCGGGGTGTTATGGCTGAAGGTTGCCGGGGTCGGGTTGGACCGGGCGTTGTAGCGCAGGATGACCCAGACCAGCAGGGCCAGCACGAAGATACAGATCGCGGCAATGACCCACAGCAGGATACCGTTCAGGAAATGGATCTGTTCCGCCAGGCTGGTGGCCGCCGGCTGCCAGCCGATGCCCGCCGGTTCCGGCGCGCCGATGATTTCAAGTCCTTCGGGTGCGGTTTGCGCGGCAGCCATGCCAGCGGCGAGTGTTGCACCAATACCGGCCCAGAGGCCGTTCAGCATCTTGAGAAGTTGCATTCTTGTCGTCCTGTCCTTGCGGGGATCGGCCGGATCGGCCACGCTCACCCCCGTTGCGTCTATCTGGTGTAGAACCATATAGAGGACACCATGACAAGACAGTGGTGAAAAATGTCTCACCTCGTCGATTGTGCCGTTTTAGTTGACACAGATCATTTTCGGCTTTGAAAGGGCCCCTCCCCCATGACCCAAAGCGCTGCCTTCCGCCCCTTCGAGACCCAGCTTGACAAGGATGCGGCCCTGTCCATCCTGCGGGCCGCCACCGACGGGGCCGATGACGGAGAACTGTTTCTGGAGCGCAAACGCTCGGAAATGCTGCTGTTCGACGACGGACGCGTGAAAACCGCCAGCTATGATGCATCAGAAGGCTTCGGTCTGCGCGCCGTGCGCGGCGAGGTGGCGGGTTATGCCCATTCCACCGACATCTCCGAGGCGGCACTGCGCCGCGCGTCCGAAACCGCGCGTCTGGCCGTGGGTGATGGGGGCGGCACCTGGGCCGATGCGCCGCAGGCCACGAATCGTCGGCTCTATACCGATGCGGACCCGATGGCCGGGGCGGGATTCGGCGCCAAGCTGGATATCCTGAAAGAGGTCGACGCCTATGCGCGCGGTCTGGACCCTCGCGTTGTGCAGGTCTCGGTCAGCCTCGCAGCCTCGCATCAGGAGGTTGAGATCCTGCGCCCCGACGCGGTGCACGTGACCGACGCGCGCCCGATGATCCGGGTCAACGTCTCGGTCATTGTCGAAGAAAACGGCCGCCGCGAATCCGGCAATGCGGGTGGCGGGGGCCGTGTGGAGCTTGGTGACTGGCTGGACCTGTCCAACTGGCAGGGTTTGGCGCGCGAGGCTTTGCGGATCGCGGTGGTGAACCTCGGCGCCATCCCTGCCCCGGCGGGCATCATGGACGTGGCGCTTGGCCCCGGCTGGCCCGGTATTCTCCTGCATGAGGCCGTGGGCCACGGGCTTGAGGGCGATTTCAACCGCAAGAAGAGTTCCGCCTTTGCGGGCCTCATGGGCAAACAGGTGGCGGCAAAGGGCGTGACCGTTCTGGACGATGGCACCATCCCCGACCGGCGCGGCTCGATCACCGTGGATGACGAGGGCACGCCAAGTTCCAAAACGACGCTTATTGAGGACGGCATCCTCGTGGGCTTCATGCAGGACCGTCAGAATGCCCGCCTCATGGGAGTTCCCGCCACCGGCAATGGCCGCCGCGAAAGCCATTCGCACGCGCCCATGCCGCGCATGACCAACACCTATATGCTCGGGGGCGACACCGACCCAGGCGATATCGTGGCCGAGGTCAAGGACGGCATCTATGCCGTGGGCTTCGGCGGCGGTCAGGTCGATATCACCAACGGCAAATTCGTCTTCAGCTGCACCGAGGCCTACAGGGTCGAAAACGGCAAGGTCGGCGCGCCGGTCAAGGGCGCGACCCTGATCGGCGACGGGGCCACCGCGCTGAACCAGATCCGGGCGATCGGCAATGACATGGCGCTTGATCCCGGCATGGGCACCTGCGGCAAGGCGGGCCAGTGGGTGCCTGTCGGCGTGGGCCAGCCGACGGTGCTGATCGGCGGGTTGACCGTCGGCGGTTCGGCAGCATGAGACCCTGCACGGGCGGACTGCTGCGGGACGATGCGATGAGGACATTCCGGCGTGCGGGCGATGGCCGTGCGTCACATCCTTGCACTGTGAAGGCGGCCGCATGACATCCCTGCCCCCGCTTCGCCCCGCGCGCATCGAGGATATTCCGGCGCTGGCCCGGCTCTGGCACGCGGGCTGGCACGAGGCCCATGCCGCCTACACACCGCCTGCTCTGACGGCCCTCAGGACGAAGGAAGACTTTGCCCGGCGTCTTGCCGCCCTGCTGCCCGACACGATCATGGCGGGTGACGATCCTGCCCTCGGCTTCTGTGCGATCCGCGACGATGAGATCTATCAGCTATACGTAGCGCCGGAAGCCCGTTCGAACGGGCTTGCCGCCCGGTTGCTGGCCGATGGCGAGGACCGTTTGGCGCGGCGCGGTGTCGGGCTGGCGCGGCTCGATATCGGGGTTGGAAACCACCGGGCAGCACGCTTCTACGCGCGGCAAGGCTGGGAAGAGACCGGCGCAGGCGAGGCCGAGGTGGACAGCTCTGCCGGGCCCTTCCGCCTGAAACTGCGCTTCTTTGCCAAACGCGTTGCTCTCGACCCGTAAACCGCCTGTTAACCCTTTGCCGCCTAGCCTTCCGACTCATGTGGATGGACAGCGACACAGGTTTCCATGAGGCGGCGACCGCCTATCGCCCCGGCCCCTCGGCCGACAATGCCGACCGACTGGCACGGCTGCGGCTGATCCGGTCGCGCCGGGTGGGGCCTGCCACCTTCCGGCGGCTGCTGGCGGAACATGGCAGCGCGGACGCGGCTCTTGCCGCCTTGCCGGAGGTCGCGAAACAGGCCGGGGTCGAGGGGTATGAGATTTGTTCGGAGGCCGCCACACTGGCAGAGGTCAGGGCGGCACGGCGCTTGGGCGCGCGGATGCTCGGCCTTGGCGATCCGGGCTATCCCGCCGATCTGGCCGACTGCGCCGACGCGCCGCCGATCCTCTGGGCCCTCGGCGATACGCGGCTGCTGGACCGACCGATGCTGGCCATGGTCGGCACCCGCAATGCCTCGTCCCTCGGCAGCCGCATGGCGCGCAAGCTGGCGGGGGACCTGGCGGAGGCAGGGTTTGTCATCGTCTCGGGCCTCGCGCGCGGCATCGACGCGCTGACCCATAACGCGGCACTGGCAAAGGGCACAATCGCCGTGCAGGCGGGCGGGCTCGACGTGATCTACCCGGTGGAAAACACCGACCTCGCCCATGACATCGCAAAACAAGGCCTGCGCCTGTCCGAACAGCCCTTTGGGCTGGAGCCGCAGGCCCGCCATTTCCCGCAACGCAACCGTATTGTCTCTGGCCTTGCCCGCGCCGTGATCGTGGTGGAAGCAGCGGCGCGTTCCGGCTCGCTCATCACAGCCCGAAACGCGCTCGATCAGGGGCGCGAGGTGCTGGCGGTGCCCGGTCACCCGATGGACACTCGCGCCTCGGGCTGCAACAGGCTGCTGCGCGACGGGGCCACACTGGTGCGCGGCGCCGAGGACGTGATCGAAGCCATCGGACCGGCGGAACAGCCGACCCGCCAACAGCACCTGCCGCTTGCGGATATCCCCAAGCTGCCGCCACAGCCCGAACGCGATTGGCGCGACCGGGCGGCGCTCAATTCCCGCATCCTGTCCCAGCTTGGCCCCGCCCCCGTGGCAGAGGACCAATTGTTGCGCGATCTGGGCATCAGCCCGTTCGAGGCCGCCGCCGTGCTGTCCCGCATGGAGCTGGAGGGCTCCGTGCAGCGTCAGCCCGGCGGGCTGATTGCGCTGGCTGCCGGTCAGCAGAGCGGTTCAGGGAAGAAGGCGCCATAGTTGCGGCAGTCCCAGCCCCACCACCAGGCGTCTGTCGCGCCGATGGAATATTCGACGATCTGCCAATAGGTGCCGGGACGATACAGGTAGGCCTGCACCGTCGGTCCGTCGATCAGATCGGGGGGGATGCCCTCGACCGTCACCAATGGCGAGGACGCCAGATCAATCGGCGCGCCGCCCGGGTGCTGCGCGGTCAGGTTGGCGACAGCCCGGCGGCCGTCGACCAGCAGCGTCTCGACCACGAATTCCACCGGCCCGCCAAAGCGCGGCTCCACATCGCGGCGGAGAACATCAAGAATCTCGGCGCGCAGGGCGCTGCCACGTGGGGGCTCGACCGGGTCCGCCCCGGCGCAGGGTGCAAGGCAAATCGACAGGGCTAGGGTCAGAAGAAATCTCATGCGGAAAATCCCAAAGGTTTAATGGCCGCATTGTCTTTTTCCGATAGCGCATTGACAAGCCCTGCCAGAGCGACACATGTTCCCGCGCCACCCGTTATCCGTTGTCCAGAGGTCATTTTGAATGCCAGTCGTCGTCGTCGAATCCCCGGCTAAAGCCAAGACAATCAACAAATATCTCGGGGATGACTTCACCGTTCTGGCCTCTTACGGCCATGTGCGCGACCTGCCGCCGAAGGATGGGTCGGTCGACCCGGAACAGGATTTCGAGATGCTGTGGGAGGTCGGAAACGACTCGAAAAAGCATGTCAAAGCCATCGCGGATGCGCTCAAAACCGATGACAAACTCATCCTCGCGACCGACCCCGACCGCGAGGGCGAGGCGATTTCGTGGCATTTGCAGGAGGCCCTGACCAAGCGCCGCGCGATCAAGAAATCGACGGAAGTCAGCCGCGTCGTGTTCAACGCGATCACCAAAGCCGCCGTCACCGAGGCGATGAAAAACCCCCGGCAGGTGGATGAACCGCTGGTCGAGGCCTATCTGGCCCGCCGGGCGCTCGATTACCTCGTGGGTTTCAAGCTGAGCCCGGTCCTGTGGCGCAAGCTGCCGGGCGCGCGATCTGCCGGGCGGGTGCAGTCGGTCTGCCTGAGGCTGATCGTCGAACGCGAGATGGAGATCGAAGCCTTCAATCCGCGCGAATACTGGTCGGTGCGGGCGGTGCTGGAAACCCCTCGCGGGCAGACATTTGAGGCCCGTCTGACCACACTCGGCGGCAAGAAACTCGACCGCTATGACCTCGACAACCAGGCCGCCGCAACCATGGCCGTGCAGGCGGTGTCGTCACGTGCGCTCAGCGTCGCCTCAGTCGAAGCCAAACCCTCGACCCGCAACCCCTCTGCCCCGTTCATGACCTCGACGCTGCAACAAGAGGCCAGCCGCAAATTCGGCTTCGGCGCGCGCCAGACGATGAACGCGGCGCAGCGGCTTTATGAGGCGGGGCACATCACCTATATGCGAACCGACGGGATCGACATGGCGCCCGAGGCGGTCAGCGCCGCCCGCGACGCGATCAAGGATCGCTACGGGGCTGAGTACCTGCCCGCCTCCCCCCGCATCTACAAGAACAAGGCCAAGAACGCGCAGGAAGCCCACGAATGTATCCGCCCCACGGATATGTCGAAGGATCCGGCCAGCCTGCGCGTGTCGGAAGCCGATCAGAAGAAGCTCTATGACCTCATTTGGAAGCGCACCATCGCCAGCCAGATGGAGGCCGCACGGCTGGAACGCACCACCGTCGATATCAGCAGCGATGATGATCAGGTCGTGCTGCGCGCCACCGGTCAAGTGGTCATGTTCGACGGGTTCATGAAGGTCTATGAGGAAGGCCGCGACGACGATGCGGGATCGGATGAGGACCGCCGACTGCCGCAAATCTCCCAGGGCGACAAGCTTATGAAGGTTGGTCGCGCGATGGCCGAGGAACATGCCCGCCTGACCGCCGACGGCAAGGCGCTGATGTCAGACGATGGCTCGGTTCTGGGCCAGCAGCATTTCACGCAGCCGCCCCCGCGCTATACCGAGGCGACGCTTGTGAAAAAAATGGAGGAGCTTGGCATCGGGCGGCCCTCCACCTACGCCTCCGTCATCACCACGATCCAGGACCGCGAATATGTGCGGAAAGACAAAAACCGCCTGTTCCCGGAGGATAAGGGGCGGATTGTCACAATCTTCCTGCTGAACTTCTTCCGCAAATATGTGGGGTATGAGTTCACCGCCGAGTTGGAAGAGGAGCTCGACGAGATCTCCGCCGGTGATCTGGACTACAAAGCGGTTCTGGCGAAGTTCTGGCGCGATTTCTCCGCCGCGATTGCCGAAACGTCCGAACTGCGGATCACCGAGGTGCTGGACAAGCTGGACGAGGCGCTGGCCCCGCAGCTTTATCCGCCCCGCGAGGATGGCACCGACCCGCGCCAATGCCCGCTTTGCGGCGAGGGCAGCCTGCATCTGAAAACCTCGCGCACTGGCGGATTCGTCGGTTGCTCCCGCTACCCGGAATGCCGCTACACCCGCCCGATCGGCGGTGACGCGGATGCGCAGGCAGGTGACAAGGTGCTTGGCTATGACGAGGGCGAGGCGGTGACGCTGCGCTCGGGCCGGTTCGGACCTTACGTGCAGAAGGGCGAGGCCAGCGAGGAAAACAAGAAACCGCCGCGCGCCTCGCTGCCCAAGGGCTGGTCGGCTGACGCGATGGACCTCGAAAAGGCGCTGACGCTGCTCAGCCTGCCGCGCGAGATCGGGCCACACCCGGAAGACGGCAACATGATCAGTGCCAATTTCGGGCGCTTCGGGCCTTACGTGATGCATACGGCGGCAGATGCCGACAAGCCCACCTATGCCAATCTGCGCGACCCCAATGACGTGTTCGAGATCGGCATGAACCGGGCGGTGGAGCTGCTGGCCGAAAAGCGGTCTCGCGGGCCGGGCCGGGGCCGCACGGCGGTTGCACCGCTCAAAGAACTGGGCGAGTACCCAGACCGTGGCGGCGCGGTCAATGTGATGGAGGGCCGCTACGGGCCTTACGTGAAATGGGAGAAGGTGAACGCCACAATCCCCAAGGACGTGAAGCCCGAGGATGTGACCATGGAAATGGCCATCGAGCTGATCGTCGAACGCGAAGCCAAGGGCGGCAAGAAGAAGCCCGCGCGCAAGAAAGCTGCCAAGAAGTAGATTTCGGAGGCCTTTCAGGCACAAAAACCGGCATGGCGGGACGGGACGGGTTGAACTCCGCACCATCCTTGCCGACATGTCTGGGACCCGTTCCAGATGAAAGCCGACATGCCCGATATTGCCCCCCTGTCCGCCCGCCCCGAGGTGCTCGATTTCCTTCTGACCCGCCGGTCGCGCCCCGCCAAGACGCTGACCACCCCGGTGCCGGATCGTGCCACGGTGGAGACCCTGCTGACCGCCGCTGCCCGCAGCCCCGACCACGGCAAGCTGGAGCCGTGGCGCTTCATCGTGCTGGAACGACAGGCCAATCTGCGACTGGCGGCGCTGACGCGGGACTGTGGTCCCGCCGCCGGGATCGAGCCCGAGAAGGTGGAGAAGAACGCCAAGTCTTTTGATGACGCGCATCTGGTGGTGGCCGTGGTCGCCAGCCCGAAACCGTCCGACAAGGTGCCCGAGGTTGAACAGGTGCTGAGCGCAGGGGCTGTCTGCCTGGCACTGGTGAACGCGGGGCTCGCCGCCGGGTGGGGTGCCAACTGGCTGACCGGCTGGATGGCTTTTGACAGGGGATTTCTGACACAGGGACTAGGGTTAACTGACCCCGAATTCGTCGCGGGATTCATCCATTTGGGCACCGAGACCAATGTGCCGCCCGAACGCCCCCGCCCTGACCTCACCGCCATCACCACCTGGGTAAGTAAATGATTTTCGATGATTTTCTGAAGGCGGTCCGGCAGCTTTCCGATCCGCGTTTCCTGCGTGTGCTGCTGATGGGGCTGGCCCTGACCATCGGCTTGCTGGTCGGCATCTACTGGGTCTTCGCCACGGCGATCGGTTGGCTTGTCCCCGACACGCTGACCCTGCCCTGGATCGGAGACATCGGCGGCATCGACGCGGCGCTGTCCTGGGCGGCGATCCCGGTGATGCTGGTGGCGTCGGTCTTCCTGATGGTGCCGGTGGCCTCTGCCTTCATAGGCATTTTCCTGGAACAGATCGCCGATGCGGTAGAGGATCGCCACTATCCGGGCCTGCCGCCCGCCCGCCAGGTTGGCCTTGCCGAGGGGCTGCTGGATGCCGTCCGATTTCTGGGCGTGGTGATTGGCGTCAACCTCGTGGCGCTGGTCGCCTATATCCTCTTCGCTCCCATTGCGCCGATCCTGTTCTGGGTGGTGAATGGCGTGCTTCTGGGCCGGGAATACGCGCAGCTCGTGGCGCTACGCCGCAATGACGCGGTGGGGGCGGCGCGGTTTCGCAAACGCCACCGCACCCAGATTTTCGCCGCGGGCGTGCTGATGGCCGTGCCGCTGACGATCCCGGTCGTGAACCTCTTGGTCCCGATCCTTGGCGCGGCCACCTTCACGCATCTTTATCACCGGCTTAGTCGAGCTGCCCCCCGAACCGGGTGAACAGATCGAAACTGTCGACGGTGATGCGGCCTGACAGGATCAGCGCCACCAGCACAGCCCAGATCGGCAGCGACACCAGGGTGGTAATCAGGAATTTCTTCTTGATCTGGATATTGTCGGGTGCGGAGGCGGGCGTGCCGGGCACGACATTGCCCGTATCCCCTTGCGTTTTCAGGCGCAGCGGCAACACGATGAAGAGCGTCATGAACCAGACGACCGCCAAGAGGACGAGGGAGGTAAACCAGCCCATCAGACCTGTTCCAATTCAACCAGAGTGCCGGTGAAATCCTTCGGGTGCAGGAACAGGACCGGCTTGCCATGGGCGCCGATCTTGGGCTCACCATTGCCCAGAACCCGTGCGCCCGAGGCTTTCAGCTGGTCGCGCGCGGCCAGGATATCCTCAACCTCGTAGCAGATATGATGGATGCCGCCCGAGGGGTTCTTTTCAAGAAACCCGTTGATCGGGCTGTTGTCGCCAAGGGGATAGAGCAGCTCGATCTTGGTGTTGGGCAGTTCGATGAACACCACGGTCACGCCGTGGTCGGGCTCGTCCTGCGGCGGGTTCACCTTAGCGCCGAGCGTGTCGCGGTATTGGGCCGCTGCCGCCTCCAGGTCGGGCACCGCAATCGCCACATGGTTCAACCGTCCGATCATGTCATCACTCCTTTGTCTCTCGCTTGCGCAGCATATGGGGCCGGGAATGGGGGCTTGGCAAGCGGCCCTTCGCCGCGCCCCTGCCGTTAACGCTCTGTCAACCTTGGGCGGGTCTAATGGGTGTCAGAATCGCCTTGGGGGCTTTTGGACATGGACACCGACACTCGCAGACCGGATGAGGAGATCCCGTTTTACCACCCTATACCGACGGCGGACCGCCCGCTTGCCGGGCTGACCGTTCTGGTTGTCGAAGACAGCCGCTTCGCGTCAGAGGCGCTGCGCCTGATGTGCCTGCGCTCCGGCGCGCGGATCAGGCGGGCCGATTGCCTGGCCTCGGCGCATCGTCATCTGAATACCTACCGGCCAAGCGTGGCCATCATCGACCTGGGTCTGCCCGACGGGTCGGGGCTTAGCCTCATCGACGAGATGCACCGCACCAGCCCGCGGGTTCCGGTGCTGCTGGCAACCTCGGGGGCCGAACGACAGGCCGCCGCGCGGGCTTCCCGGAACGCCGGGGCAGACGGGTTCCTGCCGAAACCGGTGGACAGTCTCAGCGCCTTCCAGACCGAGATTTTGAGGCATCTTCCGCCCGAGATGCAGCCGCGCGGCCCACGCGCCGTGGCGACGCAGCTGCTCTGCCCCGACCGTCTGGCCCTCAGGGATGATCTGACCCATGCGCTCGAATTGCTCGATCAGGACAGGCTGCCCGCGGACTACCTGCGGCGCTTCCTGTTGGGCATCGCCCGCAGCGCCAGGGATGTCGGCCTGCTGGAAACCGCCCGTGCCCTGCCAGCCCATCTGGCCCATGCGGACCGGGCCAATCTGCGTGCCTTGCTGGCCGATCGGGTGGCGGGGATGGAAGCGGTCTAGCGACCGATCAATGCCGGATCGGACCCCGCGCGCACCAGCCGCGTCAGGTCGGACAGGGCCTCCTTCTGTGTTCCCTCGGCCCCAAAATTGAATGGCGACAGCCATGCCTGAAACGCTTCGCGCAGCGCAGGCCATTCCTTGTCGATACAGGCGAACCAGGCCGTATCCCGGTTGCGGCCCTTGACGATGGTGGCCTGCCGGAAGATGCCCTCATAGCTGAAGCCAAGCCGCTGCGCCGCCCGGCGTGAAGGCATGTTCAGCGCATCGCATTTCCACTCGAACCGCCGATAGCCCGTCTCGAACACCCATTCCATCATCAGGAAGAGCGCCTCGGTCGCGGCCCGGCTCCGCTGAAGCTCGGGGGAGAAGTTGATGTGCCCCACCTCGATCACGCCCACCTCTGGCGTGATCCTGAGATAGCTCGCGACACCCCCGAACTGCCCGGTGTCCCGATTCTGCACCGCGTAAAAGAGCGGATCGTCTCCTGCGGTGATCTGCCGGATCCAACGGTGATAGGCGGCGGCCGAGGAAAACGGGCCATAGGGCAGGTAATCCCAGATCGCATCATCGGCGGAATTGGCCCGGTGCAGATCGGCGGCATGGGCGTCGGCGTCGAGCCGCACAAGCCGCGCGTAGCGCCCCTCCAATGGGGCCATCGACGGGCGCGGCGGCGCGGTCCAACCGGTCAGTTTGGCTCCGAATTTCTTGTCAGACATACCGTGCCCCAGATCCATGACCTCTCGCCAAAGAAAAGGCGAGCACGCAGGAAAGTGCAAGCCGTTCAGAGCAGAAGGCCAGGGTCCAGGCCGAGGTCGAGCCCCGGAAAAATCTGCCCCTCCAGCGCCGCCCGGTCGGTGCCGAAAAGCCCGGCCATCGCCCAGGCCGCATAGGCGCGCACGTCACGGGTCGGCATCAGGTCGCGATCCGCGAACAGGTCGCCCTGCCCCAGACCGGGCCAGTCGCCCAGAACCTGCCCCCCGTTCAGCGCCCCGCCGGCCATCACCAGGGCGCTGCCGGTGCCGTGATCGGTGCCCGCCGAGCCGTTCTGGCGGACCGTGCGTCCGAACTCGGTCATTGCCAGCACCACCGTCCGATCCCAATCAGGGCCGAGCCCGCTGCGCAGTTCCGATATCGCGCTGGACAGATGCCGCAACGCCCCGCCCATCCGGTTCACCTGCCCGCGATGCGTGTCCCACCCGCCAAGCGAGAAACTGGCGATCCGTGCATCCTCACGCAGCCGTTCGGCGGCGAAACTGGCCAGGGACCGGGCCGTGACAGAGCGGTTGGACGCGGCGATGCTGCCTGCCATCGCCTCCATCATCTCGCCTTCCTCCATGTCCCCGCCCTCGAAAGAGCCATGCAGAAGGTCGGAATAGAACTCTGCATCCTCAAAGGCTTCCCGGAACAGGGGATCATCATGGTACAGCATGCCCAACAGGTCCGCCGTCGCCGGCGTCAGCCCGAGCCGTGAGGCGGGCGACCACGCCACCGACGGCGCGGCCCCGCGCAGGATCAGCGCCTCTTCGCGGCCCACGGCCAGCGCGGTTTCACGGGTCGCACCAGGCAAGGTCTGCACCAGCCGGTTCAGCCAGCCGTCCTCGTAGGACCGCCCGACGGTCTCGGCCCCGGTGCCCGCCTCCAGCAGATCCTGCCCGTCGAAATGGCTGCGCTGGTTGCGATAGGGGGTGGAAACAGCATGGGCGAAGCCAAGCTCTCCGGCCTGCCAGAGCGGCATCAGGTCACCAAACCCGTGATGCAGCGCAAAGAACCCGTCGAGATCCTGCGCGCCCGCAGCGGGGCCAATGGCGAAATCGGGGCGGTAGCTTGAGAAATCCGGATCGCCATAGGGCTGCACAAGGTCCAGCCCGTCCATCGCCCCGCGCAGGATGATCACCACCAGCCGGTTGTCGGTCGGGGCAGAGGCGAAGGCCACAGGGGTCATCAGCGGGCTGGCCGCCGCCGAACAGCCAATGGCCGATGCGCGCAGCAGCAGGTCGCGGCGGGTCAGTCGGGACATCGGCTCAACTCCTCTGAAACGCGGGCGAGGCCAGCACCAGCCCGACACCTTCGATCCGGCTTTCGGCGCGGGCGGCGGCCTGCAACAGGTCCGGCGGGGCAGCATTGTCAAGCGCATCGCGGGCAAAGGCGCGCGGGTCGGGCAAGTGCGGGCGCAGCTCTGACGGGACGGTCATGCACCATGCAATGCGCGCGGCCAAGGTCTGCGGGCCGATCCATTCCGCGTCGTCGTCGAAATACCCGTCCGGGCCGGACGCGTTCTGCCAGCCCTGCCCCATGGCCGCCATCGGACGCGCTGCAAGGTTCCTGAGCCGGTGCAACGGCGCGCGGATCAGCCCTTCCGGCGGCACCTCCAACGCGCGCAGGGCCGATACGAGGAAGTGCAGCGGCTGTTTCACGCGCCCCGGCCCCGGCCTCATGGCGGCAGGATGGGTCAACAGGGTGGCCGTCACCGCCGCCAGATCGCCGCCGGTCTCGAGCCAGACCGCCTGCATATCCGCCACCAGCCCCGGATCGGGCGCGTCGGACAGGAAGTGGTCGGCCAGTTTTCGGCAGACATGGGCGGCAGTCTCTGGCCTGATCGCCAGATCATGCAGCGCGGCGCGGATATCGGTGAGCCTGGCCTGACCGTCACCGCCATAACTGTTGCCCATCACCGTCTCTGCCCCCGGTTCGGCATTGTTGGGCCGGAAAGCCAGCGCGCCGTCCCGCGTGACGCCAAGCCCGGTCAGAAGCTCCGCCATCTGCCGCACATCGTCCTGGGAGTAGCCGCCATCCGCCCCGACCGTGTGCAGTTCCAGCAATTCCCGCGCGAGGTTTTCGTTGAGGCTGGCTCCGCGCCGCTGCCCGGCGATGGAATTGGGCCCGTAAGAGCGTTCCTGATCGAGGTAGAGCACCATCACCGGATGCAGGATCGCGGCCTCCAGCATATCGCCGAACCGGCCCGCCACATGGGGACGGATCTGTTCGTCGATATAGGCGGCAATGGCCCCGCGCATGAAGCCACGGCCGCCCACGGTGGTGAAGTGATCGGCCCAGAACCAGACCAGCCGTTCGCGCAGCCCATGCGGATCGGCCACGCCCCGGGCAAGGGTCACGGCCATCTGGTTCAGCACCTCGCGATTGAGCGCGTCGCGCATGTCGCGAAACGCCGCTTCCGCCGCATCGCTGTCATTTCGCGCGCGCTGAAGGCGGGTGTATTCGATCCGAAAGGCCGCACGGGTCTCATAGCTGTCGAGCGGGAAAGCCGTGACCATCTGGTCAGGCTCTGTCAGCGCGGCCAGCATCGCCTCGGGGGAGGCCACCGGAAATCCCGGGCGCAGGCCGGTGCCAAAGCGGATCGTGGCAAGGGTGTTCGGGGAGGTCATGGGCAAAAGGTGAACGGGGTATCCATGCCCGAAAGATAGCCTGCTTCGCGCGCCCGCCAAAGCTCGGAATGCACACAAGCAAAAGGCCCGGCGGGGATATGCCGGGCCTTTCTGTCGCCATGGGCGAATGTCAGTCCTGCGGGATGACGCGCAGGCCCAGTTCCATCAGCTGTTCGGCCATCGGCTCAGACGGCGCGTTCATCATCAGGTCTTCGGCCCGCTGGTTCATCGGGAACAGCATGACCTCGCGGATATTCGCCTCATCGGCCAGCAGCATCACGATGCGGTCGATCCCCGCCGCACAGCCGCCGTGGGGCGGGGCGCCGTATTGGAAGGCGTTGACCATGCCGCCGAAGCGCTTGCGCACCTCCTCTTCGCCATAGCCTGCCAGTTCGAACGCCTTGAACATGATCTCGGGCTTATGGTTCCGGATTGCGCCGGACACCAGTTCGTAGCCGTTGCAGGCAAGGTCATACTGGTAGCCGAGCACGTCGAGCGGGTTGCCCTGAAGCGCCTCCATCCCGCCCTGCGGCATGGAAAACGGGTTGTGGCTGAAATCGATCTTGCCGGTTTCCTCGTCGGCCTCGTACATCGGGAAATCGACGATCCAGGCGAAGGCGAAACGGTTCTGTTCCGTCAGGCCCAGTTCGTTGCCAATGACCACGCGCGCGCGACCGGCCACAGCCTCGAAGCTTTCGGGCTTGCCGCCCAGGAAGAAGGCCGCATCGCCCTTGCCCAGTTTCAGCTGCTGGCGAATGGCCTCTGTTCGCTCAGGCCCGATATTCTTGGCCAGAGGGCCAGCAGCTTCCATGCCGTTTTCGCCCTCGCGCCAGAAGATATAGCCCATGCCGGGCAGCCCCTGTTCCTGCGCGAATTTGTTCATCCGGTCACAGAACTTGCGGCTGCCGCCCTTGGGTGCCGGGATCGCACGGATCTGGGTACCGTCCTGTTCGAGGATCTTGGCAAAGATGGCAAAGCCGGAGCCCGCGAAATGCTCGGACACGTCCTGCATCTTGATCGGGTTGCGCAGGTCGGGCTTGTCGGTGCCGTACCACAGCGCCGCGTCCTTGTAGCTGATCTGCGGCCAGTGCTTGTCGACGGTGTGGCCACCGCCGAACTCCTCGAACACGCCCTCGATCACCGGCTGGATCGTGTCGAACACGTCCTGTTGGGTGACAAACGACATCTCCATGTCGAGCTGATAGAAGTCGGTCGGGCTACGGTCAGCGCGCGGGTCCTCGTCGCGGAAACAGGGCGCGATCTGGAAATACTTGTCAAAGCCCGAGACCATCAAAAGCTGCTTGAACTGCTGCGGGGCCTGCGGCAGCGCGTAGAATTTGCCGGGATGCAGGCGCGAGGGCACGAGGAAGTCACGCGCACCCTCGGGCGAAGATGCGGTGATGATTGGCGTCTGGAATTCGTTGAAATCGAGATCCCACATGCGGCGGCGGATCGAGCGCACTACGTCCGAGCGCAGCTTCATGTTCTTCTGCATCTTCTCGCGACGCAGGTCGAGGAAGCGGTAGCGCAGGCGGGTTTCTTCCGGGTATTCCTGATCGCCGAAGACCATCAAGGGCAGTTCCTCGGACGCGCCGAGAACCTCCAGCCCGCGCACAAAAACCTCAACCTCGCCTGTGGGGATCTTGGGGTTGATCAGTTCCGGGTGGCGGGCCTTCACCTCGCCATCAATGCGGATACACCATTCGGACCGCACCTTTTCCACGTCCTTGAACGCGGCACTGTCGGGGTCTGCCAGCACCTGCGTCACGCCGAAATGGTCGCGCAGGTCGATGAACAGGATGCCGCCATGGTCGCGCACCCGGTGGACCCAGCCCGACAGACGCACGGTCTGGCCCACGTTTTCCTTGGTCAGTTCGGCGCAGGTATGGCTGCGGAAAGCATGCATCACGGATGTCCCTTCGGGGGTGGAATTTCGACTGTGCCGATACACCTTCTGCGCGCCGGGAAGTCAAGGCCGACCCGGCGGTGCTTTGCCGGGCCTGGGGCTGTTTCGCGGTGAAATCTTCCCTTTTTCGCGGGATTTGGCAGAATACCCCCCGGATTGTGACACGCGCGACCTGATGAGACGGGGGTTTTGAGGGCGATGTGGGACAAGCTGTTGGACGGAATGCTGCGCGGGTTCGTCAAGACCGGCGCACTGGAGATTACGGATGCTGATGGCAAGGTCAGCCGATACGAGGGCGGGCCGGGGCCTCAGGTCGGGTTGCGCTTTCACGATCAGGGCATCGCGCGGGGCATCCTGACCGCGCCGGATATGACCCTGGGCGAAGGCTTCATGGAGGGTCGGATCACCATTGACGGCGACGATCTGGACGGGCTGCACGCATTTCTGGCGATGAATGTGGCGCAGTCGGGTGATCTGTGGTGGCGCAGGGCGATCCAGACATCGCGGCTGGCGCGGCGCAGGCTGGACCAATGGAACCCGGCCAGCAAGGCGCGGTCGAACGTGGCCCATCACTATGACCTGTCGGCATCGCTCTATGACCTCTTTCTGGACGCGGACCGGCAGTATTCCTGCGCCTATTTTCGCCACCCCGACATGACGCTGGAGGAAGCGCAAGCGGCCAAGAAGGCCCATATCGCCAGAAAGCTATGTCTTGAACCGGGGATGCGGGTGTTCGAGATCGGGTCTGGCTGGGGCGGGATGGCCCTGACCCTGGCGCAGGATTACGGCGTCGAGGTTCTGGGCGTGACGCTCTCGACCGAACAGCTGGACTGGTCCCGCGCGCGGGCCGAAGCGGCGGAGATGGCCGACAAGGTGCGCTTTGAGTTGAAGGATTACCGCGCCGTTAAAGGACAGTTCGACCGGATCGTGTCCGTGGGCATGTTCGAACATGTGGGCGTGCCCCATTACCGGGAGTATTTCGACACGGTGCGCGACCGACTGACCCCGGATGGCATCGCGCTGATCCACACGATCGGGCGGGCCACACCGCCGGGCAGCACCAGCCCGTGGATCACCAAATACATCTTCCCCGGCGGCTATGTGCCCGCCCTGTCGGAAATGTCGACGGCGGTGGAGAAATCGGGGCTCTACCCCACGGATGTGGAGGTCTGGCGCCTGCATTACGCGGAAACCCTGCGCCATTGGTATGACCGGTTCATGGCCCGCGAGGAGGAGGCAGAGCGGCTCTATGATGCGCGCTTCGTGCGGATGTGGCGCTATTACCTCAAGGCCAGTGAAATGTCGTTCCGCCATGCCAAGCAATGCGTGTTTCAGATGCAGTTAGCCCGCCAGCAGGAGGCTGTGCCGCTGACGCGGGACTATATGAGCAGCTGAGCGGGGATCTCTCCGCGCAGGGAATTGCCGAGGGTCACGGCGCGGGCGCAGCGTAGCATGTCGAGAGTGACGGGGGCTTCTTCAACCTCGCCGCTGGCAAGCAGCTCCTCGCGCAAGACGCCCGGCAGCAGGCCGGAAGATCGGGGCGGCGTGACCCACTGACCTTCTTCAAGCGTCACGAAGATGTTCGTAATCGTCCCTTCACAGACCTCGCCGCGTTCATTGAGGAAAAGATACTCATCCACACCGTCGGGCAAGGCCGCCCGCGCCTGGTCGTAAAGTGCGCGGTTGGTTGTCTTATGACCGAGCCAGGGATCATCCGACCGCAGCCGCTCCGGGTGGATCGCCACGCGCCATGCCCGGTCCGGGGCAGGCGGCAAGGGAACCGCGATAAGCTCTAGATCTCCGGCAGATCCCAGTGTCAGGCGACAGCGCAACGGCCCCTGCCCGTCCAGCCCCGCGACCCGTTCCCGCGCCGCGTCCTCATGGAAGGGAAAGCCAAGCGTCCCGGCGCTCCGCCCCATGCGGGCAAGGTGCCGGTCGAGCCGCCGCACGCCTTCGCCCGGCCACCAACCGAAAGTTTCGATCAGGCGGGTTCCGGCTGGAACCGGCTCAGGAAACGGGCTTTCCACAGCGCCTCCTCATATTCCGATGCGGCGGTTGAGTCCCAGACCACGCCGCCGCCCACATTCAGCACCGCATGGCCCGTTTTGTCGCGGATCAAAGTGCGGATCGCGACGCTGAATTCCGACCGCCCATCCGGCGCGGCCCATCCGATGGCACCGCAATAGATGTCGCGCGGCCACGGCTCCAACTCTCGGATCACCTCCATCGCGCGTATCTTCGGCGCACCGGTCACGGACCCGCAGGGATGCAGGGCACGCAGGATGTCAGAAAGCCCTGTGCGGCTACGCAACTGCCCCTCGATCAGCGATACCATCTGGTGCACGGTCGCGTAGCTTTCGACGGTAAACAGCTCCGGCACCTTGACGCTGCCCGCCACGCACACCCGGCTGATATCGTTTCTCAGCAGGTCAACGATCATCAGGTTTTCGGCTAGGTTCTTTTCGTCGGTCTTCAAAAACTCCCGTCGCGCGGCGTCTTCGCCCGGATCGGCAGACCGGGGCTGCGTGCCTTTCATGGGCCGGGTCTGGATTCGGCCCGCGCTGTCGGTGCGGAAGAACAGCTCCGGCGAGCGGCTGAGAATATCGGGGCCATCCATCTGCTCGATCAGCGCCCCGTGGCCGACGGGCTGCCCGTCGCTGAGCCCCTCGTAAAGCGATGCGGCGGAGTACCCGGCAAGGTCGAGGTCGATCGGGAAGGTCAGATTCGCCTGATAGAGATCCCCCGCCCCGATCAGCCCGTGCAGCCGGTCGAAGGCCTGAGCATAACGCGAAGCGCTCCAGCGGGGGGCGATGTTTCGCGGGCGCAGAACCGTGCGAGATCCCGAGGTTGCGGGCTCCGGCCGATCGTAGACGCCGAAACACAGCAATGGCATTTTTCGCGCTTCCGGCATCAGCGGCGCGAGCCTTGGGTCCAGCGCGTATCCCAGTTCATAGCTGGCATATCCCGCCAGCCATGCCCCGCCCGCGCGGGCGATCTCCATCTCCTGCAGCGCCCCGGCCACATCACCTGCATCCCGCGCAATGATCAATGCGCGCGGAGATTCGAACTTTCTGCGCCCAGACCCGGGTCCGTGATCGAAAGTGATGCGCATATCAGATGGCGACTCGTGGCTTGATTCCGCTTGCACCCCAGATAGGGGCAAATGCCACCGACGGACACCCCCGGACGCGACAGATTGAGATTCATTCCAGACCCCCCTTGCGCGCAGGCGCTCCATCCCTATAACGCAGGACAATTTGCGCGGGGGGGCATCCCCTCGTCGCCCACGCCTGCTGCCCGGGGACACGCCATGCCGAAGAGAACCGATATCCAGTCCATCATGATCATCGGAGCGGGGCCCATCGTGATCGGCCAGGCCTGCGAGTTCGACTATTCCGGGGCCCAGGCCTGCAAGGCGCTGCGCGAGGAAGGCTACCGGGTCATCCTGGTCAACTCGAACCCGGCCACGATCATGACCGACCCCGGTCTTGCCGACGCCACCTATATCGAGCCGATCACGCCCGAGGTGGTGGCCAAGATCATCGAGAAGGAACGCCCCGACGCGCTGCTGCCCACCATGGGCGGGCAGACCGGTCTGAACACCTCGCTGGCGCTGGAAGAGATGGGCGTGCTGGACAAGTTCGGCGTCGAGATGATCGGCGCCAAGCGCGACGCCATCGAAATGGCCGAGGACCGCAAGCTGTTCCGCGAGGCGATGGACCGGATCGGGCTGGAGAACCCAAAGGCGACCATCATCACCGCCCCCAAGAAGGCCAATGGCAGCGCCGATCTGGATGCGGGCGTGCAGATGGCTCTGGACGAGTTGGAAGAGATCGGCCTGCCCGCCATCATCCGCCCCGCCTTCACCCTGGGGGGAACTGGCGGTGGCGTGGCCTATAACCGCGAAGACTACATCCACTATTGCCGCACCGGCATGGATGCCTCGCCCGTAAACCAGATCCTCGTCGATGAAAGCCTGCTTGGCTGGAAGGAATACGAGATGGAGGTCGTGCGCGACACCGCCGACAACGCCATCATCGTCTGTTCCATCGAAAACGTGGACCCGATGGGCGTGCACACGGGCGATTCCATTACCGTGGCCCCTGCCCTGACGCTGACCGACAAGGAATACCAGATCATGCGCAACGGCAGTATCGCCGTTCTGCGCGAGATCGGGGTCGAAACCGGCGGGTCCAACGTACAATGGGCGGTGAACCCCGCCGACGGGCGCATGGTGGTGATCGAGATGAACCCGCGCGTGTCTCGGTCCTCGGCGCTGGCCTCCAAAGCCACGGGTTTCCCGATTGCCAAGATCGCCGCGAAACTGGCCGTGGGCTATACGCTTGATGAGCTGGACAACGACATCACCAAGGTCACGCCCGCCAGCTTCGAGCCGACCATCGACTATGTGGTCACCAAGATCCCGCGTTTCGCCTTCGAGAAGTTCCCCGGCTCCAAACCCTACCTGACCACGGCGATGAAATCCGTCGGCGAGGCCATGTCCATCGGGCGCAGCTTCCATGAATCCGTGCAAAAAGCGCTGGCTTCGATGGAAACCGGCCTCACCGGCTTTGACGAGATCGCCATCCCCGGCGCGCCCGACAAGGCGGCGGTGTCCAAGGCGCTGTCGGAACAGACCCCCGACCGGCTGCGTGTCATCGCGCAGGCCATGCGTCATGGCTTCTCGGATGACGAAATTCAGGCGATCACGTCCTTCGATCCATGGTTCCTCGCCCGTATCCGTGAGATCATCGACGCCGAGGAAGACATTCGCAGGAATGGCCTGCCGGTCACCGAAGAGGGCCTGCGCCGGGTCAAGATGATGGGCTTCACCGATGCCCGTCTGGCCAAGCTGACGGGCCGGGACGAAGACAACGTCCGCCGCGCCCGCGTGAACCTTGGCGTGATCGCGCAATTCAAGCGGATCGACACCTGCGCCGCGGAATTCGAAGCGCAGACGCCTTACATGTATTCAACATATGAACACAGCGTCATGGGTGAAGCGGAATGTGAAGCACGCCCCTCAAGTGCCCGGAAAGTCGTGATTTTGGGCGGTGGACCCAACCGGATCGGCCAGGGTATCGAATTTGACTATTGCTGCTGTCACGCCTGTTTCGCCCTGACAGACGCGGGCTATGAAACCATCATGGTCAACTGCAACCCCGAGACGGTTTCGACCGACTATGACACCTCGGATCGCCTCTATTTCGAGCCGCTGACTTTTGAGCATGTGATGGAGATCCTGCGCGTCGAGCAGGAGGCCGGGACGCTTCATGGCGTGATCGTTCAGTTCGGCGGCCAGACCCCGCTGAAACTCGCCAATGCGCTGGAAGAGGCTGGCATCCCCATCCTCGGCACCTCGCCCGACGCCATCGACCTGGCCGAAGACCGCGAGCGGTTCCAGGACCTCGTCAACCGGCTTGGGCTGAAGCAGCCGCATAACGGCATCGCCTCGACCGACGACCAGGCGCTGGCCATTGCGGAAGAGATCGGCTTCCCGCTGGTGATCCGCCCTTCCTACGTTTTGGGGGGGCGCGCCATGGAAATCGTGCGCGACATGGACCAGCTGCGCCGCTATATCAACGAGGCGGTGGTGGTGTCGGGCGACAGCCCGGTGCTGCTCGACAGCTATCTCGACGGCGCGACCGAGCTGGACGTGGATGCCCTCTGCGATGGTAAAGAGGTGCACATCGCGGGCATCATGCAGCATATCGAGGAGGCTGGCGTGCATTCGGGCGACTCCGCCTGTTCGCTGCCGCCCTATTCGCTGCCCGCCGATGTTCTGGATGTGATCAAGGAACAGACCCACGCATTGGCGCTGGCGCTGAATGTCGTCGGCCTGATGAACGTGCAGTTCGCGGTGAAGGATGGCGAGGTCTACCTGATCGAAGTGAACCCGCGCGCCAGCCGCACGGTGCCTTTCGTGGCCAAGGCGACCGACAGCGCGATCGCGTCCATCGCCGCGCGGCTTATGGCCGGAGAGCCGCTGTCGACCTTCCCGATGCGCGCGCCCTACCCGGAGAACGCCAAGCCGGGAACCCTGCCCGAGGCCGATCCGATGACGCTGGCCGACCCGATGATGCCCTGGTACTCGGTGAAGGAGGCGGTTCTTCCCTTCGCCCGCTTCCCCGGTGTCGATACGATCCTTGGGCCGGAGATGCGCTCGACCGGCGAGGTCATGGGCTGGGACGTGTCCTTCCCCCGCGCGTTCCTCAAGGCGCAACTTGGCGCGGGCACGATCCTTCCCACTGAAGGCCGCGTTTTCCTGTCGATCAAGGATGCTGACAAGGGCGCCCTGATGCTGGAAGCGGCACAGATCCTGATTGATCTGGGATTTACCCTGGTTGCGACCCGCGGCAGTGCAAGCTGGCTGGAAGGCCACGGGCTGGCCTGCGAGACGGTCAACAAGGTCTATGAGGGCCGTCCGAATATCGTCGATCTGCTGAAGGATGGCGAGATTCACTTGGTCATGAATACGACCGAGGGTGCGCAGGCGGTTGAAGACAGCCGCGAGATCCGCTCGGTCGCGCTTTATGACAAGATCCCCTATTTCACCACCGCCGCCGGGGCTCATGCCGCTGCCTTGGCCATGCGCGCGGCACGCGAGGGCGATCTGAACGTGCAAAGCCTTCAGGCCAGCCCCGCCGCCTGATCACTCTTTGGCATGGACCATGACCGGCCCGCACCTTCCAGGATGCGGGCCGTTTCAATTGGGCCGGAGCGGGGCCAGAAGATCCTCCGAATAGAGCGTATGCTGCGCCCGCCCCCGGTTCTTCGAGGCATAAAGCGCGACATCGGCATCATTCAGCATCCGGTCCGGCGTCGGGTGATCATAGCGCGAGGCCAGAACCGACCCGGCACTGGCCGAGATGCGGCAGGCCTGCCCGTCGAAGATCGTCGGCTCCTCCAGTCGGGTGATCAGACGCGCGCCGATGGCCTCCAACAGGTCGGGATCATCGCAATCGCGGAAAAGCAGCACGAATTCATCGCCGCCGACCCGCGCCACGATATCGCCGCCGCGGATTTCCGAGCGCAGGATATCGGCCACATGGGTCAGCACATGGTCGCCCGCCGCGTGGCCGAGGCTGTCATTCACCTCCTTGAAAAAATCGAGATCCAGATGCATCAGCCCGAAGCGCGGCACTGGCACCTCGGTCAGCGCCAGCAGGGCCGCATCCATCGCCCGCCGGTTGGCCAGCCCTGTCAGCGTATCGGTCAGGGCCTGCTGTTCCGCAGCCTGCCTGGCGCGTTGCAGCCGTTCGGTCAGCTTGCGGGACTCGCGGGCGATGGCGGCATTGGCCTCTCGCAGGTATAGCAGGTCAACCGTTTGATCACACGGTGAAAAATCCTTCAGCGTCAATCCGCAGTCATCCACGGCCTTGGCAAAGGACAACCCGAGCGACAGTTGGATCAGCCCACCCACACCGGCGGGCAACCCCACCACGATGCCGCGGAATTGCAGATCGGGCAGGCAGCGCAGGCACAGGGTCAGTCGTGCACCCTGCAGGGATAAAAGCGCCTCCAGCGTTCGGGCGGATCGGGGGCGATACAGGTCGATGACATCAAACAGCGGCTGGCCCCGCAGATCCCGCGCTGCGATCCGGGACAGGGTCGGGCCGACCCGGTTGATCAGCCCCGACGGGCCGACCCAAAGATGCATGGGCATCAGCTGGTCCAGCGCGGTCCCCGACAGTCCGATGACCCGATCCTGGATCATGCCACCCGTCCCCCGAGGGTAAAGCTGCGCCCGGAGGCGAAGGACTGATCGACAAGGTCGATCACCACGCGTTCAACGCCATCTTCGCCCTCTTCCGCCTCGAAGAAGGCCAGCGCGCCGTAGTCATCGGCCATCGCCCGCAACGCCCCGAGAAACACCGACCCCGCCCCGGGCAGCCCCCATCGGACCGACAGGACGAAACGGTTATGACTGTCATGCTGGATCGTCAGGTCGGGCATATCCAGATCGGGCAGCGCCAGCCGGGCCCGGCCCGAAAGATCATCCAGCGATTGCAGGAAGTCGAAGAACGAGTCGCCGCCAAAGCGCATCAGGCGGCGCAGCCCTTCCTGGTTGGGATGCGACAGAAGGTAAGTGCCCAGATCCTCCAGCAGGGTGCAACGATCCTTGTGCAGCACGGCAGAGGCCGCGACGATCACCTCACCTGTCAGGCGATCCTCGTAGTGCAGCATGGATTCGAACCCGCCCGCCGGCAGTCCGGCCTGGCTCAACACCTCGTCCCAGGTCACCCCTCCATAGGTGTCGATCAAAAACCCCTGCAGGGCACGGTTCACAAGACCATGCATTCTCAGGCTCCCTTCAACTGTCGCTCAGGTCTAGACCCAAGAGGTTAAGAAGCCGTTACTCAGGTCCCTCCCGCTCCGTCGGCAGGGAAAGCCATGATCTCAGAAATCGGTCGGCGCGCCGCCCTCGGCAATCCTGCGATCCACGAAGGCCCGCAATTCCTCCTTCACCGCCTCATCCATGGCCGGTGCTTCGAATTCCGCGATGATCTTCTTGTAGATCTTGTTGGCCCGCTCCGCCGTCCATGTGCCGCCATCCGCTTCCCAGGCCTCATAGTTGCGCCAATCGCTGGCGAAGGGGGAATAGAACGCGGTCTGATAGCGGTCCTGAGTGTGCTGCACGCCGAAGTAATGCCCACCCGGACCCACTTCGCGGATCGCGTCGATGGCGATATCCTCGTCCGCCGTCGCCCATAGCTGCGGCTCGAAATAACGCTGGATCATCTGCAAGACTTCGCAATCCATCACGAATTTCTCTGGGCTTGCGATCAGCCCGCCCTCCAGCCAACCAGCCGCATGATAGACCATGTTGGTGCCCGACTGCACCGCCGACCACAGCGAATGGCAGGTTTCCCACATCGCCTGACCGTCGGGCACGTTGGCCGCGCAGACGCCGCTGGCGCGCATCGGCAGCCCGTAGAACCGGGCCATCTGCCCGGTCATCTGCGTGGCGCGCATGTATTCCGGGGTGCCAAAGGCCGGTGCGCCCGATTTCATGTCCACATTCGAGGTAAACGTGCCGATCGCCACCGGGCATCCCGGCGCAATGAATTGCAGCAACGCAATAGCCGCAAGCCCCTCGGCCAGGCTCAGCGTCACGGCGCCCGACAGGGTCACCGGGGCCATGGCACCGGCCAGCGTGAAGGGCGTCACCACCACGCCCTGCCCCGCCTCGGCCAGGATCATCGCGCCTTCCAGCATCGGGAAGTCATGTTTCAGGGGCGAGACAGAGTTGATGTTGGTGTACATATGCGGCGTCGCGCGGAACTCTCCCTCCGTCAGCCCGCCCGCGATGCGCACCATCTCCATCACGTCCTCGACCCGTTCACGCCCGAGCGAATAGGCATGGGCCACCTTGTCGGTCAGCGTCAGCTTTTCATAGAGGCACTCCAGATGCCGGACGGACGCATGCACATCCACCGGCTCCGGCGCATAGCCGCCCGCGAAATGGATGCAGTTGAAATACTGGGTAAGCTTCAGAAATTCCTTGTAGGTCTCGAAATCTCCGGATCTCTTGCCGCGATCCATATCCCATGCATTGGGCGGCGAGGAGACATTTCCAAAGACGATGTGATTGCCACCGATAATCAGTTTCCGATCGGGATTGCGCGGGGTGATCGAGAATTGGTCGGGCGCGCGCGCCACCATTTCCATCACGAAATCCTCGTCCATCTTCACGTTTTCGCCCTCGACCTTGCAACCGGCACGGGCAAGATGGTCGCGTGCGACCGGGTTCAGGAACTCGATCCCGATCTCCGACAATATCCGCATGGCGCCCTTGTGGATCGCCTGAACCCCCTCGGGGGGCATCGGTTCGGTCGGGCGGTCAGGGTTGACCGGCAGGCGCCACGGCATCTGGTCGATGGCGGCATGTCCGGCACGGTCTGCGTGGCCGCGGCGTCCGCCGGCACGGCGGCGGCGGGGGGCGTCTTCGGTCATCGGGGCTCTCCAATCCTGTTGGCCCCAAATTGGCGTAGCACCCGCCCGCACAGTTTTCAGATAGCGACGGATTCCGATTCCGTTTGCGTCGTTTACGACGCGAGGTCGGTCGGCCTGAGGCGATTGTCGGGGTCCAGCAACCCTTCGAGGCCACCGATATCGGGCAGAACGTAATCCGCATGCGGCGCCAGAACCTCGGCCCCGGCCACCCCGGTCAGCACCCCGAGCGTGTGCATTCCCGCCGCGCGACCTGCATGCAGATCGTGCAGGCTGTCCCCGACCATCAGCACCTCGGCTGGCGACAGGCCAAGTGCATTGGCAAAGGCAAGGCACATGCCCGGCCCCGGCTTTGCACCATGACCGCTATCGGCGCCGCTGATGAAATCGAACCGGTCGAGCACATCTGACGCCGCAAGATGGGCCCGCGCGGTGGCTTCGGTGTCATTGGTGGCCACGCCCACCTTCAACCCTCGCGCCTTCAGCGCGTCCAGAAACGGGGCCAGAGGGACCGCCTCGCTCTGCGGGGCCTCGGCGGCGGCAAGGGCGATCCTCATCTTAAGCTCGGCCCTGCTGACACCCGGCAACTCCGGTTCCAGCGCCGACACGATGTCTTCGTCGGTCCCGGCAATCACGCAGCTGTCTTCGCGAAATCGCCCCGCATGCCAGTCAAAGCCCAGAACAGCCCCCAAATGCGCAGCGCGGGTCTCGTCCCCAGAGGCCGCATCGCGCAGAAATGTCATCGCCCAGGCCGACCAACTGACCTGGAAATCGAACAGGGTTCCGTCTTTGTCGAATAGGATTGCCGAAATCATTGAATTCCTCCCTCAGTAGTGAAATACTGCATGATGGAATAGTAATTGCCACCATGAAGTGTCTTGGAGTTGGCCGGACACTCTGTTTTTTTGTCTGGGGCTTTCATGGACGGACAGCGATTGAAATACGGGTTGCACGATAGCATCGGCTTTCACGCGTCATTTGCGGCGCGCCTTGTGGAGCGCAGGGTCGAAGACGGGCTGAGGCGTTTCGGCCTGACGCGGGTTGGCTGGTGCATCCTTCTGGCCGTTGCGGAAGAGGGGTTGAAGAACCCCTCCGATATCGCGGCCTTTGTCGGGATCGACCGCACCGCCACTTCCCGCGCCCTTCGCGCGCTGGAAACCGAGGGGTTGATCACCCGTGCCATCGGCAAGGAAGACCGTCGCATGACCGAGGTCAGCATGACCGACGCGGGCTATGACCGGATGATCCAGGCAGTTCCGATCTGCTCCGAGAACATGAACCACTTCAACGCCAAGCTCTCCGTCGAAGAACGCAGCGAGTTGAAGCGCCTGCTGGCCAAGCTTTGTGCCGGCGAAGGCGGAAGCGACTGACCGTTGGTCTCTCAGGTCCAGTTGGGCAAGTCTCCGCCGGGTAACATCTGGCGGACTTGGTAGAGCGTTTCGTAAGGCACCACCAGGTGATCGCAGACCGCGATCACCCAGGCATCGTCCATCAGCAGGAAATCGAGGACTGACGCCAGGAAAGCCGGGTCCTGTGCCCCCGCGCGCAGATCATCGGCCGAGACTCCGCTTGCCCCCTGAAAGACCGGCAGCAGATCGTCATTGCTGACCAGCCAGCCGAGCGCCAAAAGCGCAACTTCTTCTGCCCGAGTTGCATTCATATGCCCGCGAATCCCTCTCGTTAAAGGCTTTGTTAACCTTTCGGGAGCATGGATGAAGAAAGCCCCGAGATAAACAGTGGCGGAGCATAGGATGACAGGGCGCATACTGGTTGTGGACGATGTGGCCACCAATCGCATCGTGATGAAGGTCAAGCTGGCGGCGGCCTGCTATTCCGTGCTCCAAGCCGATTGCGGGCAGGCCGCGCTGCGCCTTGCGAAATCGGAACAGCCGGACCTGATCCTGCTGGACGTGATGATGCCTGACATCAGCGGGGTCAGCGTCTGCGAACAGCTCAAGTCCGACCCCGACACCGCCGATATCCCCGTGATCCTCGTGACCGCGCTGGCCGACCGTGACAGCAAGATGCAGGGGCTTTTGCACGGCGCCGATGACTTCCTGTCGAAACCGGTCGACGAGGTCACGCTGCTGGCCCGAGTCCGGTCGTTGCTGCGCGCCCATGAGATCCAGCGCGAATTGCGCCTGCGGGAAGACTCCTATGCCGGACTCGGCTTTGCGGAACCCGCCCCGGCCTATGAAATGCCGGGCAAGGTGGCGCTGGTCGCCCCTGACGCGGTCACCGGCCTGGCCTGGAAGCGCGCCCTGGCCCCCCGGCTGAGTGAACATCTGATCGTGATGCCGCGCGAACGGGTGCTTCAGGCCCGCGACACCGGCAGCGCTCCGGATGTCTTCGTCATCGCCGCGGACCTCACCATGCGCAACGAGGGGCTGCGCCTGCTCTCCGACCTGCGCTCGCGCCCCGCGACCCGCCATGCCGCAGCCCTGACCGTCCTGCCCCGCAATGACCGCGAACGCGGGGCCGTGGCGCTCGATCTCGGCGCTGGCGACATCCTCTACGACCCCATCGACCCGGAGGAACTGGCCGTCCGCATCCAGACCCAGTTGCGCCGCAAGCGCCAGTCCGACCGGCTACGCGCCACCGTCGAAGCGGGTCTGGAACTGGCCGTGACCGACAGCCTCACTGGTTTGCACAACCGCCGTTTTGCACTCAAACGGCTCGACCGGATGTTGCAGGAGCCGGGCCGCGGGGTCGCGGTGATGATGCTCGATCTCGATCACTTCAAGGCCGTGAATGACCGCCATGGCCACGCGGCGGGCGATGCGGTGCTGTCATCGGTGGCCAAGCGCCTGCGCGCGGTGCTGCGCCCGCAGGATCTTCTGGCCCGCCTCGGCGGAGAGGAATTCCTCGTGGCCCTGCAAGACACGGACGCCGCCGCGGCCCTGCACTGCGCCGAACGGCTGCGCGAGGCCATCGGTGGCAGCCCGATCGGCATTGACGGCCCGGCCCGCGCGATTGCCGTCACGATGAGCGTCGGACTAACCATCACCGAGCAATCCGGCGATCCGGCGGAACAGCTGATCCAGAAGGCCGACATGGCGCTCTACGGGTCCAAATCGGACGGCCGAAATCTCGTAACGCTCTCGGCCTCGGCGGCCTGACGCGGATCGGGACGGTCAGGTTGAACAGGGCGTCGCCGATCGCCTCCGCCCGAAGAAGGTGGCCGCAGTCACGCAAGGAAGGAAGCCGGGCTCCGAAACGCCGAAAGCGGCCGTGACCGGGCCAGACAAGACGCATCCCCCCTTTCATCTTGGCAAAAATACCTCCGCCGGAGGCGTCCCGCACTGACATCCGTATGGCCAGCACCCCTGCAGAGCCGACCGTGCCACATATCCGTGGCAACGCGTCCCGTCGAGGCCTCCGGCGCAAGCCGGGGGTTGAGACGGGACGCTCCCGGATCGACGCCGGCAGGCGGCGAAACGGCAGGGGTTACCGGCGATCGTCGCGATGACGCTCCAGCGATTGGCGCAATCGGGCGGCGAATTCCGCCCGTGCGGCAGGTGACATCCGTTCCAGCTGCTCCATCAGCGCCCCATGCCCGCGCTCCTGCAGCCCGCGCACGTGGTCGCGCTGCTGCGCCAGCGCCGCTGCGGTGGCCTCGCGGTCGAACGGATCGGCCTCCACCGCCGTCACGAAGGCGAGCGTCGCGGCCAAAAGCGCCTCGCGCTCTGCCCGCAGCTGCACCCGGTCCTGGCTCACGCGGGCCACGATCTGGCTGCGGTCCTCCCGCTCCAGGGCCCGGCCAAGCGGGCCAAGACCAAGCGTGCGCACAAGGTCCATCCGGTCGCGGATCGAGCCGTCGGGCCGCCCGTTCAACAGGGCCCCGCCAATCGCGCCCAGAATCAGCAGGTTAACCGCCAGGCTCAGCCCCAGGGCAATCTTGATCCCCCGGCGTGTGCGTGGCTTGGCTTGGGTGGGTTCCGTCATCTCCTATCCCCCTTCGCCGGGCAGCAGATAGGCCAGCCCCGGCATCAGATCGTCCTGCGTCACCAGCCCCAGTTCGGACAGCTGCCCGCCCAGGACCGTGTCAACCGTGTCCGGCGCGTAGAATCCGATCAGAAGTCCCGCCGTGGTGGCGGCCACCAGGCCCCCTGCGCCGAACCAGCCGCCGATTCCGGACAGCAGGCCCGACATCCAACCGCCCCCCGAAGGCGCGGCTCGCGTCGCCGCCCCGGACTGCACGGCTGCCGCATCGGCCAGCACCCGGGCCACCAGATCGTCGCCCGGCACCTCGGCCTTGCGGGCAGCCGCAAAGAGATCGTCCAGCTCATGTGTCATACCCAAGGGCCTCCTTCTGTCCGGCCAGCGCCTGAGCCAGCGCGCGTTTGCCCCGCGCGGTCAGGCTTTCGACGGCCTCGACGCTAATCTCCAGCGCGTCGGCGATTTCGGGGTTCGCAAGCCCCTCGATATGGCGCAGCACCACCGCCTGGCGCTGCCGTTCCGGCAGTCGGGCCAGCGCCGCATCCAGAGCCGCCATGCGGCCGGCCTGCACCATTTGTTCCTCTGCGCCGGGCCGATCATCCTCGGGCTCGGCGCTTTCGTCCAGCCCCACGGCGCGTCCCGACCGGCGCAACCGGTCCACGGTCAGGTTCGCCACCACCTTGTAGAGCCAGGTCGAAGGCTTGGCGCCCCCGGACTGCCAGTTTGCCGCCGCGCGCCAGAGCCGCAGCATCGCCTCCTGCGCCACATCCTCGGCCTCGGCCCGGTCGCCCAGAACCCGGGCAGCATGGCTCAGGGCCCGGGGCAGCAGGCGGGCGGTCAGAACACGGGCCGCTGCCGGTTCGCCATTGGCAAACAGCACCATCAGGGCATCGTCCTGAAGCTGGTCCAGATCGGCATCCAACGGCTCCATTCTCCTGTCGTAGCCCGCCTGCGCAGTTGAGGAAAGAGCGACCGGGGAAAGGCCGCTCGTTCCCGTGTCATGATCGATTGTGCGATCAGCCTTCGTCAGACTGACCCCACCGCCAACCGTGGCCCTCGCCGCCACCATGGCGCCCCTGGCCGCCCATGCCGCCGCGGCGCTGCATCATGTTGGCCGCCGCGGTCTCGAATTCCTCGGCACTCACCACGCCGTCACCGTCTTCATCCATGCGGCTGAACAGACGCTCCGGCCCGGGGCCACGGGGGCGCATGTCGTCAAGCTCATTGGCGCTCAGTAGGCCGTCTTCATTGTCGTCGAACCGCTCGAACCGGCGGTCGATGCTCTCTTCCACCCGGCCCATGGCCGCCGCGATCATCTCATCCCGGCTGAGGCTGCCATCTCCATCGGTGTCGGCCTCGGCAAAGCGGGCGTCGCGATGCGCCAGCATCTCTTCCAGCGTCAGCTCGCCATTGCCATCGGCATCGAGCTCGGTGAAGCTCGGGCGTTCCATGTCGCCGCCGCGTCCGCCCGGCCCCATGGCCGCCACGGGAAGGGCCAGCGCAAGGCCAACGGGAATGAGAACGCTCAGCATCAGGGCTTTCTTGGTCGACATCTGCAATCTCCTTTTTCATGCCTGTCTGACCTTTGAACGGGGCAGGTCGCAGTTTCCGTCGCAAAAAGTTTCACAGCCAGTTTGCCGCGCCCCGGTGGGGTTTAGATTGTTGCGCGGCAGGATTAGATATGGAACCAATCCAAGGATCCGCGCATGAGGAGGCCACCATGGCCACGGAAACGATTACCGCCGAGTTGGAAGAGCGTCCCTTCTGGCCCGCCGTCCGCAAGGGCTGGCGCAGGCGCTGCCCGCAATGCGGCGAAGGCCACGTATTGCAAGGCTATCTCAAGCTGAAAGACAGCTGCGAGCATTGTGATCTCGATCTGACCAAGACGCGCGCCGATGATGGCCCGGCCTATCTGACAATCCTGATCGTGGGCCACCTGATGGTGGCGGGCATGCTCCACGTCTATATGGCCTACCGTCCCAGCCCGATGGAGATGCTGGCCATCTTCGGCTTTGGCACCGTGGCGCTGTCGCTGTTTCTGCTGCCGCGCTTCAAGGGGGTCTTCGTGGGCATCCAGTGGGCGAAAAGGATGCACGGGCTGTGACCGATACCCCGATCCGCGATGCCGCCACCATCATCATGGTGCGCGATGCAGCAACACGCCCGCGCGTGCTGATGGGCCAACGCGGACATGGTGCGGTCTTCATGCCATCGAAATTCGTCTTTCCCGGCGGTGCGGTGGATGCGGTGGATGCGGAAATTCCGGTCGCCAACCCGGCGGGCACGGAGTGTCTGCGGCGACTGGCCAATCAAAGCGCGACCGCGCCCGAGGCTCTGCTGAATGCCGCCACGCGAGAGTTGTGGGAAGAAACGGGGCTGCTTCTGGGGGCCGAAGACCCGCGCGCGGGGCAGATCGAAGCACCCCGGGGCTGGCGTGGATACCTGCGGACCGGTCATCTGCCCGATGGCAATGCGCTGAGCTTCGTCTTCCGGGCCATCACCCCGCCGGGCCGCCCGCGCCGGTTCGATGCGCGGTTCTTCCTGGCCGAGGCCGAAAGGCTGGCCAATGACCCCGATGACTTCAGCAAGGCCGAGGATGAGCTGAGCCACCTGCAATGGGTGCCGCTGGACGAGGTGCGCAAGTTCGACATGCCGTTCATCACCGAGGTGGTGCTGGCCGAAACGAGCGCCATCCTGAACGGCACCGACCAGCCGGGTGTGCCGTTCTTCAACAATCTCGACGAAATCAGCCGGTTCGAACGGTTGTGAGTGGCAAGCCGCTTTCAAGGGCCTCAAGGGCCCTTCCCGCGCCCTAGCCCGGCAGGAACAGCCATTCCCCGATCGCGATCCAGATCGGCATGGCGGCGAAACTCAGCAAGGTCTGCACGGTGATCATCGCGGCCATCAGCGGCGCATCGCCCCCCAGTTGCCGCGCCAGCGTATAGGCCGCCACGCCTGTGGGCAGCGCCCCGTAGATCAGCAGCACCTGCGCCTGCAACGACTCCACCCCGAGCGCCATGGCAATGGCCAGCACCACGGCGGGGAACACGACCAGCTTACCCACGGCCGACAGTGCAATCGGCACCGCATCCCCAGACAGCCCGCGCAGTTTCAGGTTCGCCCCCACGCAGAGCAGCATGATCGGCAGCGCCGCCGCCCCGAGCACCGACAGCGTGTCATGCAGCACCGGCAGCCCGCCGAACCCCAACCGATTGGCCAGCAGCCCCGCAAGGATCGACAGGATCAGCGGGTTGGTTGCCAGCCCCTTCAGGGCCGACAGAACAGGCCGCGCGCCCGGCCGCGGCGCGTAAAGAGCAAAGAGACTCACCACCGTCAGGTTCACCACCGGTACCAGCGCCGCCGCCGCCAGTACCGCGATCTGCAGGGCAGGCGCGCCGTAAAGCGCCTCGGCCACCGCCAGCGCGATGAAGGTGTTGAACCGCCCCACCCCTTGCAGAAGCGACGTTACCACCGCCCCGTCGCGCCGGATCAGCCAGCCCACGAAAACGCCATATCCAATCGCCGCGAAGAAGGCCGCATAAAGCACGGTGGCCAGCGTCGCGAGGGTCTCGCCCGACAGCTCCGCCGTGGAAATCCGCACGTAGAACAGGGCCGGCATCAGCAGAAAGTAAACAAGCCGGTCATTGAGGTTCCAGAACTCCGCCGACGGGATCCCGCCCCGGCGCAGCACGTAGCCCAGGCAGATCAGCACGAAGACCGGCGCGATGCTGAGAACGATGTCCATCGGTCAGAACGCCCCCCAGATGATCAGCAAGAGGCTCAGCACGATCAGTGCCGCGCCGCCCAGTTCCTTGGCCGAGGACCGCTCCTTCAGCCAGAAGATCGAGAATAGGAAGGTGAACAGCAGCTCCACCTGCCCCACGGCCTTCACATAGGCCGCGCTTTGCAGGGTGAAGGCGGTGAACCAGCCAAGTGAGCCCAGCATCGAGGTCAGCCCGACCAGCCCCGACACGCGCCAGCTGGACAGAACGTGCCCGATCTCTTCCCGGTCGCGCCAGTAGAGCCAGGCGCCAAGCGCCAGGGCCTGTACCATCGTCGCCGCCGACAGGGTGAAGGACGCGCGCAGGAAGACGGACCCATCGGCCAGGGCAAGGGACGCGCCCCGATAGCCCACGGCGGAGACGCTGAAGAGCAGCCCCGACAGCAGGCCATAGCCCGAGGCCACATTGAACAGCCGCGCCCGCCAGGGCAGGGCCACGTCCCCCTTGGGCGGGTCCGACAGCAAAACCACACCCGCGAAGCCGAACCCGATGGCCACGACGACCGGCAGGGACACCGCTTCGCCCAGGACCACCAGCCCGACCAGCGCGGTCAGGATGACCTCGGTCTTCTTCAGGGTGATGCCGACCGCGAAATTGCGCCGCGCAAACAGGGCCACCACGCACATGGTCGCCACGATCTGCGCCAGCCCACCAGACAGGATGAAGGCCCAGAACCGCGGGTTGGTGGCGGGCAGGTCCTGCCCCGTGGCGGAGGAAACCGCCAGCACGATCACCAGAACCATCGGTGCGGAATAGAGAAACCGCGCCCATGTCGCGCCCGCGGTGGACAGGCTCGTGACCTTCAGATGCCGTTGCAGCAGGAACCGCAGGTTCTGCATGAAGGCAGCAAGGATCGTGACGGGTATCCAGAGGGGCATGTCGCTTCATGCGCCCACCCCCTCGGCTTGGCAAGTCGATTCAGTCGCGCGGCCACAGCGGATGCGGCACCGGATCCTTGGCGCGCAGGAAATGCCGACGGAAGATCTGCCCATAGCTGCGATAGCGATAGCCATCGTTGCGGCTCAGGTACTTGTCCCGATTGGCGAAATAGAGCCCCGGCAGCCGATACCAGGGCGTGCGCGGATGCATATGGTGCACGACGTGGAAATTGTTGTTGAGGAAGAGGAAGGCCAGCAGTCCCCGATCTTCGACGATCACCGTGCGCCCGCGCACCTTCTCATGGGCCTGATGTTCCAGGAAGGTGCGGATCTTGAGCACCGCAAGCCCCGCGTAGCAGGCCAGCAGATAGGCCCAGACCGGCACCACGGACAGGCTGACGATCCACAGGATCAAGGCCATCATCGCCCCATGCCCCAGCCATGACATCAGCACCCGCCGGTTGCCCGCCCGGATCTGCCGCAGGTCGCCCGCCATGAAGGTCACCTGTCCGATCAGCGGCCCCAGCACCATCCGGCCAAGGAGCGTGTTGTTGGCCCGCAGCAGCGCCCGCACCGGTCCTGCCAGCCGTCCCCAGACCGCAGGGTCCAGATAGTTGCTTTCGGGGTCGTCATAGGGATCGGTCAGGGTGCTGTCCAAATGATGCGACAGGTGGGTATCGCGGAAACGGCCATAGGGAATGGCAAGGTTCAGCGAGGCATAGACCAGCGCCGCCCCCCATCTGCGCCCCGGAAACGGGTGGCCATGAATGACCTCGTGCTGAAGAGAGCTTTGCAGGGCAATGGACAGGATCAGCGCCAGAAAGGCCAGCGGCATCCAGATCGCGGGGAGCCAGAACAGCCCCGCCACCCAAACCGCATAACATGCCAATATCAGCCCAAGCGTCGGCCATTCGACCCGCATCATCGTCCCCTTCACTCTTTGGTGCTTGCCTCAACCTCCTATCAGGGCTTGCTTTTTCAAGGCAGTCAGGGAATTCTCCACAATAATTCAACATTGCTGAAAATATCCAACGATGCGCTCTATTATCAACAAACTGGATCGCGCCGCCCTGTTCCGAACCCGCCTGGCCGAGGCGATGGAGCAGTCGGGCACCAGCCGCGCAGCCCTGGCACGATCCGCAGGCGTGGACAGATCGACCGTGACGCAATTGCTGTCGGAAGCGGATGCACGCATGCCCGGCGGCCATCTCGTGGCAGCCTGCGCCGAGACGCTCTCGGTCTCGACCGACTGGCTTCTGGGCCTGTCCGACCGCCCCGAGGCCAGCGCAGACCTGCTCACCGCCACCCTGACCGAGGCCGAACGGGCCACCTCCGCCGATGACCAGATCTTTGCCTGGCACCAGGAGGCAGCAGGCTACAAGATCCGCCATGTGCCCGCCACCCTGCCCGACATGCTCAAGACCCGCGCGGTGATGGAATGGGAATATGCCGGCACGATGAACCGCAGCCCCGGTCAGGCCATCGCCGTGGCCGAGGCGCGGCTGGACTGGATGCGCGCATCGGAAAGCGACTACGAGATTGCCCTGCCGCTGCACGAGATGCGCAGCTTTGCCGAGGGAACCGGCTACTACGCCGACCTTCCCGCCGGGGTCCGCCGTGAACAGATCGACTGGATCCTCTCGGTCCATGATCAGCTCTACCCGACGCTGCGGCTGTTCCTCTACGACGCGGCAAGGGTCTATTCCGCACCGATCACCATCTTCGGCCCGAAACTCGCCGCGATCTATCTTGGCCGCTACTACGTGGCGTTCCGGGACCGCGACCGGGTGCGCGCCCTGACCCGCCATTTCGACTGGCTGGTGCGCGAGGCAAGCCATACGGCCCGCGACCTGACCCCGGTGCTGTCAGACCTCCGCGACCGCATGACCTGACATTTCATCTTGGTCAAAATACCTCTGGGGAGTCGCCTGCAAGGCGACGGGGGCAGAGCCCCCAAAAACCCGCTTGCAAGCGCGGTCCCGCGCGACCCGCAGGGTCGCGCCACGGGTCGACCTGCCAAAGGCAGGGCGAAACTGCTGTGCTACCGGCTGTAAGGATCTGTCAACGCGGGCAGGACGGTGCCCGCGCAGGCCCCGAAGCCGATGCGATATCCCGCGCCCTTCGCCGCCCCCAGCAAGGTCAGCGTGTCGCCATCCTCCAGAAAGCTCCGTTCCTCGCCAGTATCCAGCGTCAATGGCTCCTTGCCGCCCCAGCTCAGCTCCAGAAGCGACCCGCGTTCCGCCTTCTCCGGCCCAGAGATCGTTCCCGATCCAAGCAGATCCCCCACCCGCATCGGACAGCCGGAGGTCGTGTGATGGGCCAGTTGCTGCGCGGCGGAATAGTACATCTGCCGGTAATTGGTTTCCGCGATCACGCTCGGGGCCTGTCGCGCCGGGGCCAGGGTTACCATCAGGTCGATATCATAGAGCATCGGCCCCGGTTCCCGCAGATGCGGCAGCAGCTCCTTTTCGCGCTCGGGGGTCGAGGCCCGGAACGGCTCCAACGCGGCCTTGGTGACGATCCACGGGGAAATGGAGGTGGCCGTCGCCTTGGCCTGAAACGGCCCGAGCGGTTGATATTCCCAGGCCTGGATATCCCGCGCCGACCAATCGTTCAGCAGCACATAGCCGAAGATCATGTCATCGGCCTCCTGCACCGTGACCGGCCCGTCGGAGGCAACGCCCACGATCGCCCCCATCTCCAGTTCCAGATCGAAACGCTTGCAGGGGGCAAAGACCGGCGCCTCCATATCAGGCCCCTTCAACTGCCCCCAGGGGCGGCGCACATCCGTGCCCGAGACCACGACGGAAGAGGCCCGCCCGTTATAGCCGATAGGGATATGCAACCAGTTCGGCGGCAGCGCGTTTTTCGGCCCGCGGAACATGGTGCCCACATTCGTCGCGTGATGTTTACCCGCATAGAAATCGGTGTATTCCGACACCGCGAAGGGCATGTGCATCCGCGCTTCGTCCATCGGGTGCAGGAAGGGCTCCACCCGCTGGCGCAGGGTCGATCCCTGCGACAGCAGGGCCATCAGGGCGCCCCGGAACCCGGCCCATCCTTCCGGCCCAAGCCCCATGAAGGCATTCCAGGAAGGATCCGAGAAGACCGGCGGATCGCCCGCTGACAGGATGCCATTGGTCTCCAGTGCTGCTACGTCGAGGATCATGTCGCCAATGGCGACCCCGCAGCGGGGGCCGGTGCCCTCGGTCGAGAACACCCCATAAGGCAGGTTGTTCAGGGGAAAATCGGTCTCGGGGTCATTGGCGCTGTCGACCCAGCTTTTGCGCAATCCGGTCATGCGGTCCTCATTCGGCGTCGGGTTGGGTTTCCGGTCGCGCCGCATCGAAGGCCGGAAGGGCCAGCGCGGCGCGCTCGATGTCGAGCAGGCGGGGGAAGCGGGACAGGTCCACCCCCCACCGGTGGGCGTTGTAAAGCTGCGGGATCAGGCAGATATCGGCCCATGTGGGCGCATCACCAAAGCAGAAGCGGCCTTCCGGCGCGATCAGTGCCTCAAAGGCCGCGAAGTTGCGGTCCATGAAATGCACCATCCAGTCGATCCCGCCCTGCTGATCCGCGCCATAGGCGGCTTTGAGATGCCCCACAACGCCCACATTTGTCACCGGCTGCGTGTCCATGGCGATGACATGGGCAGCGGCCAGAACCCGGGCACGGGCGAGAGGTGCTGTTGGCAGAAGGGGTGGCTCGGGGCAAACGGCTTCCAGATAGTCCAGAATGGCCAGCGACTGGACCAGTTCAGTCCCATCGTCCAGCACCAGCACCGGCACGAAACCGGACGGATTATGCGCCAGGTAGGAGAGATCGCGCTGTTCCCCTTTCACCAGGTGGACAGGGATACTCTCCCACGCCAATCCCTTCAGGCCAAGCGCGATGCGCACCCGGTAGGAACAGCTGGACCGCCAATAGGTGTAGAGCTTCATCTCGTCTCCGCGAAACTTTCTTCGAAGAAAGTTCCCAAGAATTTTCGAAAATTCTTGGTCACCCTACTTCACCCCCGGCGTGCCGTCGAACTTCTTTTCCAGGCTCTCCCAACAGTCGATATAGTCGTCCTGCAAGGGGGCCTCCTTGGCCGCGAAGGCCGTCAGATGCTGCGGGAAGCGGGTTTCGAACATGAAGCTCATGGTGTTGTCCAGCTTCTCCGCCTTGAGCTCCGCGTTTGAAGCGCCTTCGAAGGCGCTTTTGTCCGGCCCGTGCGGCAGCATCATGTTGTGCAAGGACATGCCGCCCGGAACGAAGCCCTGCGGCTTCGCATCATATTGGCCGTAGATATTGCCCATCAGCTCCGACATGACGTTCTTGTGGTACCAGGGTGGGCGGAACGTATCCTCCGCCACCATCCAGCGTTCGCGGAAGAGGACGAAGTCGATATTGGCCGTGCCTTCCACGCCCGAGGGCGCGGTCAACACGGTGAAGATCGACGGGTCGGGGTGATCGAACAGAATCGCGCCAACCGGGCAATAGGTGGTCAGGTCATATTTCACCGGCGCGTAGTTGCCGTGCCAAGCGACCACGTCCAGCGGGCTGTGCCCGATCCTCGTCTCGTGGAACTGCCCGCACCACTTGATGGTCAGGGTCGAGGGCACTTCGCGGTCTTCGAAGGCGGCCACGGGCGTCTTGAAATCGCGCCGGTTTGCCATGCAGTTCGCGCCGATGGGGCCACGCCCCGGCAGGTCGAATTTCTGGCCGTAGTTTTCGCAGACGAAGCCCCGGCAGGGGCCTTCCAGCACTTCGACACGATAGACCAGCCCGCGCGGCAGGATGGCAATCTCCTTGGGCTCCAGGTCGATCACACCGAGTTCCGTGCAGAAGCGCAGCCGCCCCTCCTGCGGCACGATCAGCAATTCGCTGTCGGCGGAGTAGAAATAGGCGTCCTGCATCGACTCGGTCACCAGGTAGATATGGCTCGCCATGCCCACCTGCGTGTTCACGTCGCCCGCCGTTGTCATCGTCCGCATGCCGGTCAGCCATGTCAGGCCAGCGTCGGAATGGGGCACCGGATCCCACCGGTATTGGCCAAGCGAGATCACGTCCGGGTCCACATGCGGGGCGGATTTCCAATAGGGCAGCTCGATCTTGCGATAGCGCCCCGAATGCTTCACAGACGGACGGATGCGATAGCACCAGGTCCGTTCGTTCTGGTGGCTTGGCGCGGTGAAGGCCGTGCCAGACAGCTGCTCGCCATAAAGCCCGTAATTGCATTTCTGTGGGCTGTTCATGCCCTGCGGCAGCGCTCCGGGCAGCGCCTCAGTTTCGAAATCATTCCCGAAACCCGGCATGTATTGCAGTTCATTGGGACGGGTCGCCGCCGTCACCATGCCTTTGGGCAGATCATGGGTGGTCATCGCGCGTTTCCTTTTGCATTAGAACCGGGGCCGGTCCTCTCCCCCCTGCCCCGGTCCTGAAATTCAGGCCTTGTTCAGCTCCTTGGCATGGAGCCAGGCGGCATGCTGCGGGGCTTTCTTGGTCCGCGACCATTCCTCCAGCATGTCCCATTTCACTTCGTCCATGCGCTTGAGCAGCGCCTCCTCCTCCGGGTCCGGGCAGGCCAGCTCGATCCGGTGGCCGTTGGGATCGAAGAAATAGATCGAATGGAAGATGGAATGGTCGGTGACGCCCAGAACCTCGACGCCATTGGCTTCCAGATGCTCCTTGAACGCAAGCAGCTCATCGCGGTCCTTCACCTTGAAGGCGATATGCTGCACCCAGATGGGCGTGTTCGGGTCGCGACCCATCTCGGGCTTCGTCGGCAGCTCGAAGAAGGCCAGAACGTTGCCGTTCCCCGCATCCATGAAGATATGCATGTAAGGATCGGGTTCGTGGGTCGAGGGCACGTGGTCCTCTGCAATCGCCAGCACGAAATCCATCTTGAGCATCTTGTTGTACCACTCGACGGTCTCCTTCGCATCCTTGCAGCGATAGGCGACGTGGTGAATCTGTTCGATCTTCATGCGGCGTCCTCCTTGGACAGAGCGGCGGCTTTCAGGGCGTCGCTCAGGATCGCCCGTTCGCCGATGTGATTGGCCAGCACCAGCACCAGCCTTGCGTTCAGTGCATCGCTTTCGGCTTTGCTCAGGCCCTCGTGCGTGGCCAGAAGCTCGGCGTAGAAATCATCCGCGCCGGGAATGTTGGGGGTCAGGATCAGGTCGGACATGGGCTCACTCCTTGCCGATGGCGCGTTTCAGCGCGGTTTCCACGGCGGCGGCGTCATAGGCGGACCAGCGGGCGGCGACATGCTGGTCGGGGCGGATCAGGTAGACAGCGCTTGCCGCGTCGCCCAGGTAGCGTTCCGTGACCTCCGGCGTGGCTTCCAGTGCAAGGCGATGAACGCTCAGCCCCTCCGTCTCCAGATTTTCCGGCGCATCCGTACCAATGGTCAGCAGCGTGAAGCGTCCCCCCAGATGCGGCAGCAGGTAACCGTCACCCAACGGAGCATCCGCGCAAGGGCTGCCAGGGCGCGAGCGTGCCGGGCCACCTTGTAGCGCGTCGGGCGTATTGAGGGGCGAGCCGTCATAGGTGCAGGGCACGCTGAGGCGGCCGGAATTCACCAAGGGTCGGGCAAAGGCATAGTGCTCGGACAGGTCCAGAACCGCGTCGCGCAACACCCGGCTCATCTCCGACTTCGGCGTGATGAAATCGGTGGAGCGGGAAGAATTCAGGATGTTCTCATCCGCGCCATGCACCCGCTCGACATCATAGCTGTCCAGCAGGCTTTCGGGCGCGATGCCGTCGATCACAAGCTTCAGCTTCCAGCCCAGATTGTCGGTATCCTGAAGCCCGGAATTGGCCCCACGTGCGCCGAACGGCGAAACCTGATGCGCGGAATCGCCCGCGAAAATCACCCGGCCATGACGGAACTTCTCCATCCGGCGGCACTGGAAGGTGTAGATCGAGACCCATTCCAGCTCGAATTTCACCTCCTCGCCTAGCATCGCCTTCAGCCGCGGGATGACGTTTTCCGGCTTCTTTTCCTCGTCCTTGTCGATGTCCCAGCCAAGCTGCAGGTCAATCCGCCAGACCCCATCGGGCTGCTTGTGCAGAAGCGCCGACTGCCCCCGGTTGAAGGGCGGGTCGAACCAGAACCAACGTTCGGTCGGGAACTCGGCCTCCATGATCACATCGGCGATCAGGAAGTTGTCCTCGAACACACGCCCCACGAAATCGAGCCCCATCATCGCCCGCGTGGGCGAGCCCGCACCGTCGCAAGCGATCAGCCAGTCGGCCTCCAGCGTGTAGTCGCCGTCGGGCGTGTCCACGATCAGGCTGACATGGTCGCCCCGGTCCTTCACCGAAAGCACCTTGTTCAGCCCCCGGATTTCAATGGGTGCACCTTCGGCCTGCATCGCACGGACGCGGTTCACCATGTATTCTTCGAAGTAATACTGCTGAAGGTTGATGAAGGCGGGAAATTCATGCCCCTCCTCCGGCAGCAGGTTGAACTCGTACACCTGCCGCTCATCGAAGAAGACCTTGCCAAGCTGCCATTCGACGCCCTTGGCGACCATCTCCTGCCCGCAGCCGAGCCGGTCGAGGATCTCCAGCGGCCGCTTGGCAAAGCAGATCGCGCGGCTGCCGAAACTGACCTTGTCATTGTCATCGAGAACGACGACCTCCACCCCCTGCTGCGCCAGATCAATCGCCGCGCCAAGACCGATGGGCCCTGCCCCGATCACCGCCACCTTGTGGCGCACGGGCGCGTCGGCATCCTGATCGGGGGACCGTTCATAGGCATAGAGCGGCACCTCGAAAATCTTCTTGTCCGTCATCTGGTTCATTTCTCCCCCTCCTCCGCGAGGATCATGTCCAATAGGCAGCGGCGCTTGGCACGCGGCCATAGTCCAGGTGAAAATCGTCAAGCTGAGGCGGCGCGATCCCCGCGTCATGCACCATCGTATGGGCCTGCCCCCGGTGGTGTATCTGGTGCTGGAACAGGTGCAGCAGCAGCGCGCCGACCTTTTCCGTCACCATGCCGTCGCGCCGCTCCGTCGCCCGGTCTTCGTCCAGCATCTGCGGTGTCAGACCCTGACAGAAGCGCGCCAGCCGCAGGTCCACCCCGGCCTGAGCCTTCGCCAGCTCCGCCACCGACGCGATCTCTTCCCGCTCATAAACCGACCGGCCTCGGCCACCCGCCTCCAGCGCATCCAGGTAGTAGAGATCGACCTCGTAGATATGGTTGAGCGTGGCCTTCAGCGACGGAAAAAACCCCGGGCGCTCTGCCGCGAAATCCTCCGCCGACAGCCCCGCAATCGCCCCGTAGAGCGTCGCATTCGCCCAGGCGTTATTGAGGGCCATGGTCAGAAACGGATCGCGCATCGCGGCTTACCCCTGAAGGGCCTCCCACATTTCCAGATCGCGCTGCGCCGTCCAGATGCGCGGCGTGTCGATGCCGCGGGCCTCGTCATAGGCGCGGGCGACGTTGAAGGGCAGGCAATGTTCGTAGATCGCATAGTCCCCGAATTTGGGGTCGCATTCCGCGCGCACCGAGTCCCAGGCCTCTTTCAGGCTGCCGCCACGCGCCGCGACACGGGCCGCCGGGCGATAGGTCGACTCCACGAAATCGCGGGTGTTCTCGATGGCCGCATTCACCATCTCCTTGCCGACCAGCGCATCGCCACGCCCCGGCGCGATGGCATCCACGTCGAACCACTTGATCGCGTCCAGCGTGTCGCCCCAGTCGGAAAAATGCCCGTCGCCGCAATAGCAGGCCGAGTGGTATTCGACGATGTCACCGGTGAACATGACATTCTGATCGGGAACATGAATCACCGCATCGCCGGCCGTATGGGCGCGGCCCAGATGCATGATATCGACCCGGCGATTGCCGAGATAAACGGTCATCGCATCGGAAAAGGTCGTGGTGGGCCAGGTCAGGCCCGGAATGCTTTCATGCCCTTCGAACAGGCGCGGGAAGCGCTGGAACTCGCTGTCCCAGTCCTCCTGCCCGCGTTCGACGACCATGGAACGGGCGGTGTCAGACATAATGATTTGACCGGCGCCATAGGCCGAGGCCCCGAGCACCCGCACCGCGTGATAATGCGTCAGCACAAGGTGGCTGATCGGCTTGTCGGTCACGCCGCGCACGCAGTCTATGACCTTGTTGGCCAGGCGCGGCGTCGCCTGCGCCTCGACGATCATGACGCTCTCATCGCCGATGATGACCCCGGAGTTGGGGTCGCCCTCGGCGGTGAAGGCCCAAAGCCCCTCGCCCACTTCCGTGAAGGAAATCTTCTTTTCCGACATGTCCCCCTGGGACGCGAATGCCTTCGCCATATCCTGTCTCTCCCCGTGTGTTCGCGCGTCTGACGGTGCGGCCCCGTGACCCTTCCCGTCGGTCCTTGGTTCTGGTATCGTTGCAATTGCAACAAATGTCAACGCCGTTGCAACTGCAACGAATTATCGGGGAAAACCGGACAGATGGCGAGCGGAGACTTCATGCTGGCAGAATTCCTGCCCTACCGAATCGCGGTCCTGTCCGAGCGTATCAGCCGCCGCCTGTCGCTGATCTACGGGGCCGAGGCGGGCATCAGCATTGCCGAATGGCGGGTGATGGTGCATCTGGCGCGCTGCCGAGAGGTCTCGGTGCGCGAAATTCATAACTGCGTGAACCTTGACAAGCCACGCGTCAGCCGCGCCGTCAGCCGCCTGACCGAGGCAGGACTCGTCGCCAAGACCGGCAGCGCCACGGATCAGCGCCTGCTCTCGATCTCTTTGACCGAAGAAGGACAGGGCCTTTTGGCCCGCATTCTGCCCCCGGCGCAGGCCTATGAACGCCGCCTGCTGCATGCCCTGTCGCCCGAGGAACAGGCGATGCTGGCCACGATCATGGAAAAGCTGCACCGGGTCATGGACACGGAACCCGACGCCCGGCCCCGCTCCCGCCTCGACCTGCCCCGCGACGCGGCAGAATAGCACCCGCCGTCATACGGAACAGGCCGGAAAAGGACAGTTCAGCCAATGGCGCTGTCGAGCGCGTTTTCCAACCGGGCCACGGTCGCATCCACGTCATAGAGCTTGTCGAGGCCGAACAATCCCAGCCGGAAGGTGGAAAACCCTTGCGGCTCGTCCACCTGCAACGGAACCCCCGCCGCGATCTGCACGCCCTGGGCACTGAACTTGGACCCGTTCTGAATGCCCGGATCATCGGTATAGCTCACCACCACGCCCGGCGCGCCGAACCCCTCCGCCGCGACCGAGCGAATGCCGCGCGCCGCGAGCAGGGCCCGCACCTTGGTCCCCAGTTCCCACTGTGCATCGCGCAGACGCTCGGTGCCATAGTCCAGTGTCTCGGCCATAGTGTCGCGGAAGGCCTTCAGCCCATCCGTGGGCATCGTCGCGTGATAGGCATGACCGCCGCCCTCATAGGCCGCCATGATCGACCGCCATTTCTTCAGATCCACGGCAAAGCTGCTGCTCTCGGTTTCCTCCATCCGCGTCAGCGCCCGCTGCGACAACATCACCAGCCCCGCGCAGGGGGTGGAGGACCAGCCCTTCTGCGGGGCCGAGATCAGAACATCCACCCCGGTTGCCTTCATATCGACCCAGGCACAGCCCGAAGCGATGCAGTCCAGCACCATCAGCGCGCCCACCTCATGGGCTGCCTCCGCCAGCGCCGACACATAGTCATCGGGCAGAATGATCCCCGAGGAGGTTTCCACATGCGGGGCAAACACCACCGCAGGCTTTTCGGCGTGGATGCGCGCCACGACCTCGTCAATCGGGGCCGGTGCAAAGGGCGCTGTCGCCTCATTCCCGGTCTGGCGGGCCTTCATCACCACGGTTTCCGCCGCGATCTGCCCCGCGTCGACAATCTGCGACCAGCGGAACGAGAACCAGCCGTTCCTGACCACCAGCACCTTCTGTCCGGTTGCGAACTGCCGCGCCACGGCCTCCATCCCATAGGTGCCGCCGCCCGGCACCAGGGCCGTTGCATCGGCATTGTAGACCTGCTTCAGCCCCGCATCGATATCACGCATGATCTGCTGGAACTGCTTCGACATATGATTGAGCGACCGGTCAGTGAAGACCACCGAAAACTCCAGCAACCCATCAGGATCGACGGTCTCAAGCAATGCGGACATGAAAGCCTCCCTTTCGCGGCATATTCCTTCTTCTTTGTCCAAATACCCATGATCCGACGCAAAACGCCAGCGGAGGTTTCACCATTGAAGCGCCCTACGGGATGGCGGGTGGGGCGATGGTCCGTCCCGAAGGGCGGGCCGAGCGTCACCCCGCCATTAAAGGCCCCGGCCTGCGCTCCTCGCTCAGCAGAACATTGGCCTCCACATTGCCCACCCCCGGCAGGGTCATGATCCGGCGCCTGAGCACCCGCTCGAAATCGGCGATATCGCGGGCCACCACCCGCAACCGGTAATCGTAAAGCCCCAGCACATGGCTGACCTGCTGCACCTCGGGGATTGCGCTTACCGCCCGCTCGAAATCATCCAGCGACACCCGCCCCTTCGTCACCAGCTTCACGCCCAGAAACACCGTCACCCCGAAACCGAGCCGCGCAATATCGAGGTCGAGCGCCCGACCCGCGATCACCCCCGCCTCTTCCAGCCGCTTCACCCGGCGCCAGGCGGCGGGCTGGCTCAGCCCCAGGCGCCGCGCCAGCGTGGCGGAGCTTACCCCCGCCTCTTCCTGCAACGCCCGCAGGATTACGAAATCCACCTCGTCCCAATCGCTCATATCGGCAATGTCTTCACGTCTTTCAGCGTCGCCACCTGCATCAGCGCCTCGATATCGGTGATATGGGGCAGCGCCAGGATGCGGTCGCGATAGACCTGCTGGTAATGGGCCATGTCGCGGGCCAGGACGGACAGGCGCAGATCGACCCGGCCCAGGAAGGTCTGGATCTCCACCACTTCCGGGATCTCGCGCGCCGCTGCCATCACCTCGTCGAAGGCGCGGCTCTGGGTCTTGTCGAGCGTGATGCGCAGGCTGACCTCGACCGTGAAACCAAGCGCGCGCCAGTCGATCACCGCGCGGGTGGCGCGCAGCACACCCTCCTCGCGCAGCCGGTCGAGCCGCTTGTAGCAGGTCGCAGGCGCAATCCGGGCGGCCTCGGCCAGATCTGCCACCGGCATGTCGGGATCTGCCTGGAGATGGCGCAGAAGGCGTCTGTCGGTGTCGTCGAGCATGAATTACACACATATTTTCAGTATGGGTGAATAATTTTCTATCAGAATGCGCAAATTCTTCCAACCCAAACCTCGCCCCCACCCAAAAGGGCAGATAGACAGGGCGCCAGAGTTTTATCCAACGGAGGAGAGATCCGATGCGCGTTTACTACGACCGCGATTGCGACATCAACCTGATCAAGGACATGAAAGTGGCCATCCTGGGCTATGGCTCGCAGGGCCACGCCCACGCGCTGAACCTGCGCGATTCCGGCGCCAAGAACGTCGTCGTCGCCCTGCGCGAAGGCTCTGCCTCTGCCGCGAAGGCCGAAGGTGAGGGCCTGCAGGTCATGGGCATCGCCGAAGCCGCCGCCTGGTGCGACCTGATCATGTTCACCATGCCCGATGAACTTCAGGCAGAGACCTACAAGAAATACGTCCATGACAACCTGCGTGAGGGCGCGGCGATTGCCTTCGCCCACGGTCTGAACGTGCATTTCGGCCTGATCGAGCCCAAGCCCGGCGTTGACGTGATCATGATGGCCCCCAAGGGCCCCGGCCACACCGTGCGCGGCGAATACACCAAGGGCGGCGGCGTGCCCTGCCTCGTGGCCGTGAACAACGACGCCTCCGGCAAAGCGCTGGAAATCGGCCTCAGCTACTGCTCCGCCATCGGCGGTGGCCGCTCGGGCATCATCGAGACCAACTTCCGCGAAGAATGCGAAACCGACCTCTTCGGCGAGCAGGCGGTTCTCTGTGGCGGTCTGGTCGAACTGATCCGCATGGGCTTCGAGACCCTGGTGGAAGCGGGCTACGCCCCCGAAATGGCCTATTTCGAGTGTTTGCACGAGGTGAAGCTGATCGTGGACCTGATCTACGAAGGCGGCATCGCCAACATGAACTACTCGATCTCGAACACCGCGGAATATGGCGAATACGTTTCCGGCCCGCGCGTCCTGCCCTACGAGCAGACCAAGAAAGAGATGAAGGCCATCCTGCACGACATCCAGACCGGCAAGTTCGTGCGTGACTTCATGGCGGAAAACCAGGTCGGCCAGCCGTTCTTCAAAGGCACCCGCCGCATGAACGACGCCCACCAGATCGAAGAGGTTGGTGAAAAGCTGCGCGCCATGATGCCGTGGATCTCCGCCGGCAAGATGGTCGACAAGTCCAAGAACTGATCCGGTCGGTAAGAGGGGCGTATTCACTGGAAATTAACGCCTCTCATGCCTATACTCGAAGGAACTGACGCCCCCGAAGAGGAGAGCACCATGTTTCTCGAAGGCACCGGAAACGGCTGAATAACAGGGCCGGGCGTAAATGCCCGGCTCTTTGCATGTATGAGTATCGATGTTCCGAGTTCTTCTTCGCCTGATCACTCAGGGCTTGTTCCCGATCCTGACCCTGCTTTGCCTCGCCGGGCTGATCCTGCCGGTTGTTGCGCCGGTGCCGTTTGCCGTCGATCCGCGCATATTGGCGACCCTCGCGGCCTTCTTCTTCACCGTCTTCTCCTATTTCCACCGGTCGTGGGAGGCCGAGCGCCAGTCGCGCCAACAGCATACGCTGAAGATGCTGTTCGATACGCGCCTGTCCTCCGAGTTCCGCGCCAACCTTGAGGCCAGAAAGCATTGCTTCCCCGAGGATCGGCCCGTCGAGCCGGACCACTATTTCGCCTGTCTCACCGCGAAACGAAACGAAGACCTGACCGACAAGGCGGCAAGGCAGCGCCGACAAAGCGCCGAGGCCTTGCGCAGCCTCCTGAACTATTACGAATTTCTTTCACTGGCAGTGCTGCGTGGCGATCTCGACGACGACATGCTGCGAAACACGATCCGCGGCATCATGTGCAACCTCGTGCGCGACTGCCACGCCCTGCTGGTCGCCCACCAGGCCCGTAATCCACGGGCCTACCAGCACCTGATCGCGCTCTATGAACGGTGGCGCGACGTGGACTACCCGGGATTTCCATCCCTGCACTGGCGCAGGGAGTGGCAGGCCCGGCTTTTCGGGATGGACCTACGCGTGAGCGTCTCGCGGTAGGGTCTCACCCACCCCCCATCATCCGCTCATGCACCGCCTGCATCCCGCGCGCGGCCATGTCGCTGACCTCGGCGGCGTGGGTTTGCAGCGCGGCAACCAGCTCGGGGTCGTCCGAAGTCTGGGTCACCACGATGCCCGCTTCAGTCACTTCGATGTTACTCATCAGCCCGTCATAGCGGGCGAAGAAGATGTCGAGCGTCGGGCTCTGGATGAAGATCTGGGGATCGTCGCCTGCCTCCACCCGTGCGATCATCTGGGTGACATGGCGCACCAATGCCTCCATCACGTAAGGGTCGGTTGCGCCGGTCACGGTGCGGATGCCGTTTGGCAGGTTTTCCACCTCGCGATAAAGCGTGTCGAAATGGTGGAACATGACCATCAGGTCGGCGCTTTCGCCGGGCGTGGCGTTGAGGCCGCGCAGCCCCGGCATATTCACCTCGTCATGGCCGGTGCCGTCCTGCCCATGATGCCGCATCCCGTGGCCTGCGCCATGGCCGTGCATCTGCGCCACGCCTGCGCCGGTCATCAATGTCAGTGTAAGTGCCGCTGCGACGAGCCTTCCAGCCGCTGGAATGATTGTCATTGTCAATTCCTCCTGACAAGACCCTACACGGGTTTCGCGGCTCTGCAATCCGGCCCTGCCCCTGTGCGCGGGCGCAGATTGTCACGTTTGCGTGTGCCCCCCATCTGGGCTGCCATGACCCACCACATCACGACACGGGAGGGCCTTCCGCCCGAAATGCGGAGCCTCCTGCGGGACCTGCCACGCGATAGCTGGCGGGCGCATCCCGCTTTCGCCCGCTCCATCCGAAACTGGATGGGCGCCCATCAGATGTTCCGCCAGCTCGGCCAAATCGTGCAGGAGGATAGCGAGACCTTCCTCGACAAGGGGATGGCAACCGACCGCTATGCCGGGCGGCTGGCGCATTTCGGCAACCTCTTGGTGCGCAACCTGCACGGCCACCATACCTGGGAAGACCGCAGCTATTTCCCCGAGTTGCAGGCCGCCGACCCGCGCTTTGCCGACGGGCTGGAGATGCTGGAAGGCGACCACATGGAGCTGGACGGGCTGCTCGACCGGTTCACGCGGGGGGCCAACCGCGTGGTGCAACTGGCCACGCTCGACCCTACCCAGATGGCGGATGAGGCCGGGCCGGTGCGGGACATGGCCGAGCAACTGGGTGGGTTTCTTCACCGTCACCTGACCGATGAGGAAGACCTGATCGTGCCCATCCTGCTGCATCACCGGCTGCGGGCCTGACTGACCGGGCGCGACGTGCGCGCGCCCGGCTCAAATCCCGGACCCTGTCCCGTGGGCGCAGATGGCCCTTCCCGCGAGACGCCACCTACCCCGCGCCGCGCCCCGCCGCGTCCGAGACGAAGGTCGTGGCGATCTCGCCCTTCAGCAGGCCGATCAGCGTTCTGGTGATCGCCTGTCGGTTCTGGTCCGGATCAATCTCGGGCAGATGCCGCAGGGCCCACCGGCTGACCGCCCCGTCATGGCTGGCGGCGGCCAATTGACCAAAGGCCTGTTCCAGCGCCGCGTGATCGACACCGCCGCCGGTTAGGGTGGCGTAGTCGAGCCGCTCGTCGAACCGGTGCACACCCGGCATGTCCGCCATCCAGCTGACCCCGAACAGAAGCGCGGGCTTGCCAGAGGTCACCGCCTCCCATGCGGCGGTGCCGGAAATCGTCGCGACGCATTCCGACGCGGCTGTCAGCTTGTGCGTATTCGCATGCGAAGGCAGCAGCTGGACCGAAGGAATCCGGCGCAGGCGGTGAAAGAACATCGGGCTGCGATACTGGCCGTTCTGCTTGGGGTTTTCCTTGACCAGGATGCGGACATCCTCGGGCAGGATCGCCGCCAGTTGCTCGATGGCCAGAGCCTGATCGCGGTAGATCCCGCCAAGGATGGCGGTCGTCATCTCGGGCTGCATCTGAAGCGGGAAATAGACAAAGCGCTGATCCAGATCGACCGGGGCCTCCTCCAGTTCGGCCAGCGTTTCGGCATAGTCCAGCGCATCGGTGTGGAAGAACCGCGCGAACGGATCGCGCCAGTCCGGCAGCCGCCGGGCCACGCGCCACATCCGGCGGATCGTCCGCGCCAGCGACAGGGGCCGAACCAGCAGCGACGGCTCCTGCATCACCACATGCGCGGCAAGCTGGCCAAGCGCCCGCCCCGACAAGCGCCCGCGCGGCCCCTGCTCTTGCGAGATCCCTTTCATGTAATAGAGATCGGACGCGGCACCCGGTTCGATGGGAACGGGCGGCGCGGGGTCCGCTTTTGGCGACAGGCGGCCCAGATCCTCGATCCGATCCATGGAATAGAAGGTCGCCGGGTCATATCCGACCCGCAGGATCAGCGTGCGAATCCCGAGATGACGCGCCAGACGGTACAGCATGATATCGTAGAACAGGTGCGGGATATCGAAGAAGACCACCGCATTGATCCGCTCCGATTGCAGAATGCCGGCCAGCCGGTCCGCGACGATGCCGACATAGTTCGCGTAGTCGGAAGGGTGTTTCAGATCGTGACTGCGATAGGCATGGCCCGCCGCACCGCGTTGCAGGCTGTCCATCGCCTCATGCAGGATCCGGTCGAAACCGGGCGCGCGGGTAAAGCTGGCCGCCGCCCCGCTGAACCGGTCGCCCGCCATGACATGGCCCCGGCGTCCCCTGGCATCGGTCATCCGAAGCAGGCTGGACGCCTTGTAATCCGCATCCGTGCCGCCAAAGGTGACAAGGTGTTCAATATCGCTGTCAGGCTGGCGCATGATCTCGCGCACCACATCGACGCCCGGAGAGGACGTGGCGACCGCGCAAAGACGAAGGGGCGTTTCACTCATTCTGGGGACCTACCCGCGCTTCCCGTCATCAATGCCACCCCTGAGAGGAGCGTTGCCCCGAGGGTCCTCCGCCACATGTGCCATGCGTCGCTGCCCCCGTTCCTCGTGCGCATCCTGCCTGTGGGCGCCAGACTTACCCGGTTTGACTAGCCGCGCCAAGTGGGGCCGGGGTCAGCTGTCCCCGACTTTCGTGAAGTTCCACTGCGGTATCCCAAGAATGGCGTCGCGCCCGCCATGATCTGCCATTTTCCGGGCCTGATCGGCATGGGCGCGGGCATTGACGGCCTCGGGGTCCATGATCGCGGCCAGCCGCGCCTCCGCCTCGGCCCGGATATCGGGGCGCGCGGTGGCCAGGTCCGTGGTCTCGCCCGGATCGGCGGTCAGGTCGAACAGCTGCGGCGGATGGCCTTCGGCGTAGTGGATATATTTCCACTGGGTTTCATCCCGCGCCTGCCAGCGCAGCATGGTCATGCCCACGGAACAGCCCCCGTCATGATATTCCGACAGCACCGAGCGCCCCGGTTCGGGCGCGGCCAGCAGCGAGCGGCCCGAGAACCCCTCACAGCTTTGCCCCATGGCCTCGGCAATCGTCGGCGCGATGTCGATCAGGCTGACCGGATCGGCCCGCCGCCCCGGTGCGACCCCCGGCCCCGCTACAATGAGCGGCACTCGGGTCGAGCTGTCATACATCACCGATTTCGTCCAGAAGCCCTTTTCCCCCATCATGTCGCCATGGTCCGAGGTGAAGATGACCAGCGTTTCGTCCGCCTGCCCGCTCTCCTCCAGCGCCGCCAGCACCCTGCCCACCTGCGCATCCACGAAACTGCACAAAGCGCGATAGGCGGCATGGGCCATCCCCCGCGCCTCATCCGTGAAATGCTGGTCATGGGCGAAGAAGCCAGCGATTTCGCGCAGGATCGGGTGGTCGGGGACAGGCTCCGCCGGGCGCTGATACTCGGCAGGGTCGTAAAGCGACAGGAATTCCACCGGCGCGATCAGCGGGTAATGCGGGCTGAGATACGACACGAAGGCCGCCCAGGGCCTTGCCTTGCGCTCCGGCTCTGCCAGCCAGTCACAGGCGGCCTCGGTCACCCCAAGATCATAGCGCGTGTAGCCGGTCCAGCCCGCGCCCAGTTCCTCCGCCAGCCCCGCCGTGGCGTCGTAGCGCGGAACCGGACGACGGACGAGGCCAAGCAGCCAGCCCTTGCCCTCATGCACATGCAGCGGCTGGATCTGCCGCTCGAACCCGGTATCGTCGCCCTCATCCCGGTAATGCAGTTTACCGATGGACACGACCTCCACCCCGCCCGCGCGCAGCCGATGCCCCCAGGAGGGCAAGCGCCCGTCATAAGGCTCCGCAGAGGACCAATGGCCGTTCTCATGCACATCCCGCCCGGTGGCAATCGCCGCCCGCGCAGGCACGCAGATGGGCGACGGCGTATAAGCCGCGTCGAAGACTATCCCCCGCGCGGCCAAAGCGTCGATATTGGGCGTCTTGGCCCCAAGCGACGCGGCGGACCCAACGGCCCACCACGCCATTTCATCGACCATCAGGAAAAGCGTGTTCACCGCGTATACATCTGCTTCTTGAAGGCCCGCGTCCGCTCCGTCGCGGCGGCAGACCCATCGTGATAGGTGCCGAACCACTTGTCGAAGGGGATTTCGGACGTGCCATAGTTGCACTCGAAATAGCGGTGATGGAGCTGGTGAAAGAAATCTCCCGCTTTCAGCGCCTCGGCCTCGCCCGCCTTCACCTTCTCGAACCCGGAATGCGACAGCACCGGGCTGACCTGCTGGAAATAGATGTGGAACATCAGGTGCAGCGGGTGCGAGGGCACGACCAGATGAATGAAATACGTCGAGAAGTAGAGCAGGTTTTCATACCAGTGGTTCGAGATACCCGACCACGGCCCGATATTGATATTGCGATGATGCACGGCATGGACATGGCGATAGAGCTTCGGGTGATGTGACAGCCGGTGCACCCAGTAGAAATGCAGCCCCGACCACATCGGGATGAACGCCATCCAGACCACGCACCAGACCGGCGCGGCGGCCCATGTCACCACCGGCACATAACCATTGGCCATCGCCCACCAGATGCCCCATTGATAGACCGTCGCCACGCTCATCGCGCTGCCAAGCGTCCACCAGATATTGTCCCAGACCTGGTTGCGGAAGGTGAAAACGCCATTGTCGCGGGTCAGATCGCGGCGGTCGAACTTCTTGTGCAGCCCCTGCGATTTGCGCATGTAAAGCCACCAGTGCAGCGACCCCGCCACCAGTGTCTGCGCGCCCATGTTCAGAAGCCAGACGGTCAGCATCCAGCCAGGTGCGAAGCTGCGCATTTCCTCCAGCGGCGGCAGGAACACCGCATAGGCTATGACAGCCAGCGCCATGCACAGCGTCAGCGAGGTCAGCTGCAACCATGCCCCCCGATACCATGCCAGAACGGCGGCGGGCCGGGGCGGCCAGGAAAACAGCGGGTTGAGCGCCACGGGACCATCCGGGCGATAATTCCAGCGCTCGGTCTCCGGGTCCGGGGGCGGGTTGGTGGTCAGGTCGGTCATGTCAGTCTCCTGTAATCTCTGAAACGCGAAGGGATCAGGGATCACGGGGGCGGCGGCTGGTAGGAAAAGCTCCGCCGATGAGGGGCCTGCCGCCACATGGCGCGTCAACTCGCGTAGTCGGAGCCTTCCTCGTCGAGGATGGCCTTCAGTTCCGCCATGTGCCGTTCGGCCTGACCCGGATAGGTCTCGATCTCGCGCGCGGTCTTTTCCGCGATCTCGTCGGACAGCACCCGCAGCGGCTGGCCGGTCTGTAGCGCGCGGATATAGGTCTCGGCGGCGCGTTCGAAATAGTAGAGCCGGTTGAACGTGTCGGCGACGCTGTCGCCCAAAACCATCACGCCATGGTTGCCCATGATCATGACCTTTTTCATTGGGTCCTGAAGCGCGGCGGCACAGCGCTCGCCCTCGTCCTCGAAGGCCAGCCCGCCGAAATGCTCGTCCACCACATAGCGATTGAAGAAGGTTGCAGTGTTCTGGTCAATGGGTGGCAGGCTGCTGTCGGCGAGGCTCGCCAGAACCGTGGCATGGATCGAATGCACATGCATCGCGCAGCGATGATGCGGGCAGCGGCGGTGGATTGCGCCATGCAGACCCCAGGCCGTCGGGTCGGGCGCGCCGGGCATCTCCAACGTATCCGGGTCGTTCGCATCCAGCAGCAAGAGGTCCGAGGCCTTGATCCGCCGGAAATGCACTTGGTTGGGGTTCATCAGGAACCGTGTGCCATCCTCGTTCACCGCAAGGCTGAAATGGTTGGCCACGGCCTCGTGGAAATTCAGCCGCTCCGTCCAGCGGAAGGCAGCGGCAAGGTCCACGCGCTCCTGCCAGTGGGACATGTTGGGATGGGCGGCGATGCTGGCGGTCTGGGTCATGGCGTGTCTCCTGTCCTTGGGGAAAGACTGCCGCAAAGCAGGCCGACTTTACCAACGATGAATTCGCAAGTATTGCATTAGAAAAACTGATCCATCGCGAGATACCAGCCCATGCAACCCTCTGCCCTGCCGCCGCTTGGCTGGCTGCGCGCCTTCGAGGCCGCCGCGCGGCACCTGTCCTTCACGCAGGCCGCCGTGGAACTGAACCTGACGCAATCGGCGATCAGCCAGCATATCCGCAATCTGGAGGGCTTTCTGGGGCGGGAGCTTTTCGTGCGCCGCACGCGGTCGCTGGTGCTGACCAATGCGGGCGTGAACTACCTGCCGATCGTGCGAGAGGCCTTCGACATCCTCGCCGCCGGCACCCGCAGTTTCATCGGTGGCGCCCCCCACAACACGCTGAATCTGCAATGTAACCTGGCCTTCTCCACCTTTTGGCTCGCCCCTCGCATGGCGCGGCTGAAGGCGGCGCATCCGTGGCTGGTGTTGAACCTCGTCACCCCGATCTGGGACCCCGAGAAATTCGCCCATACCGCCGCGGTGGAAATCCGCTTCGGCCGCGCCGCCGACATGCCCGCCAGCGCCCAGCGCATGACCCGCGACCGGGTGTTTCCCGTCTGTGCCCCCGGCTATGCCGAGGGTGCCCCGGACTGGCGGCGTGATCCGCTTTTCGAATGCGGGGGGATCATGTCGAACTGGGATTACTGGGCAGCCAGCCAGGGCGAAACCCTGCCGCCGCACCAGCAGGTGACAATTTCCTCAAGCTACACGTTTTCCCTGACAGCGGCGCGGGCGGGCGCGGGGCTGGCCATGGGGCATGAAACGCTTTGCACCGATCTGCTGCACCGGGGCGAGCTGATCCGCCCCTTCGACCACGCCGCCGACCTGCTGGAGGCCTATTTCCTGATCGCCCCGCCCGAGCGTGACGCCACGAAGCCAAGCCGCGCCTTCTGCGATTGGCTGATGCAGGAATTCAGCACCTGACCTCAGCCATGCGCCTCGTCATCGGTCAGCGGACGCGTTCCGTCATCGCCGGTGCCGTCGTATTTGGGCAGCCCGTCGCGCATCTCGATCCAGGGCAGCCGTTCGGAATAATAGACATGCGCCTTGGGGGCGTAGTCCGAGGGATCCTCCAGCGTTGCCGCCGGGATATGGGTCTCATTCGGCCAGCGCACCGGGTTGCGGTAAAAGAGCGGCGAACCGCAGGAACGGCAGAAACCGCGTTCCACATCCTCGGAAGACGCGTAGCTGCCCACCGGTCCCGACCACGTCAATCCCTCGTCCGCCATCCCGAACAGCGCCACGAAAGGCGCGGAACTCGCCCGGCGACAGCTCTCGCAATGGCAATAGGCGGCCCATCTCATTCGCCCGGTGGCAGACCAAGTCACCTGGCCGCACAGGCATCGTCCCGTAAGTGTCGTCATAAAATCCTGAACCCAACTATTCTCAATGTCAGAATGGACAGCATGGGAATGGACCGGCAAGCAAGAGGACCGATGGTCACGCAAAGGTGATCGGCAGGTTCAACAGTGATCTTCAGCCAATTCCCGCCGAATTCGGCCCGCCGCGTCCCAAGCCACCGGCATCGACAGAGGCCCTCTGAACGCCCATCCCCCGAAACGGCTGGCATTGGGCGGGTCGAGTCGCAGGCCCTTTAGGCGCTCGAACAGCATCGGCAAGGCGACCTCGGCAATCAGCGCCTTCGACGCCCAGGCCCCGGCGCAGAAATGCGGCCCCGCCCCGAAGGCGATGGAGGCGCTGACATCCTGCGTGATGTCGTAGTCCTCGGGTCGCGCAAACACGGCCTCGTCCCGGTTGCCTGATCCGAACATCAGGAACACCCGGTCCTCCGGCTCGAACGTTACACCGTTCACCGTGTCGCGCTTCGCCACCCGGCGCGGCGACATGCCGATGGGGCTGATCCAGCGCGCATATTCCTCGAAGGCCTGCATCCATGTGGCCTGCCCGGTCTGCACCTTCGCCAGTTGATCGGGATGGGTCAGCAGAGCCCATGCCGTGCCCGCGATGGCATCTCGCGGCTCGTTCTGGCCGCCGGAAATGGCCAGCTTTACATTGGCCCGGATCTGCGCGTCAGACAGGCCGGCCTGTATTTGTACGGAGAGCAGCGAGTGATCCGGGTTTTCTCGCAGCTCCGGCATTCGCTCGTCAATGTGCCGGTCGATCGAGGCGATGCAATCATGGCAATTGGCCTCGACATCCGGGTCGCCCGCGTAATTCGCACAGCCGTCGATCATGCCCTGGCTGACGCGGTCCATTTCCGCGTAGCTCATGTTGGTGAGCCCCGTGATCGCCTTCAGTGCCTCGCCCGAGACCGGCAGCGCGAAGTCCTTCACCAGATCGCAGGCGCCAAGCGGCGCGATCCGGTCCAGCACCTCGGCCGTGCGCGCGCGGAACTGCGCCGTCCACACGTCACGCACCGTCTTAGGCGACACCGTGGGGAACACGGCCTTGCGTTCGGCCGCGTGATCCGCCCCGTCCTTGCGCATCATGTTCTGGCCCATCAGCACCGTCATCAACCCCTCGGGCTGGTCCGAGGAAAACACCTCCACCCGCTTTTCCTGGGTAAAGATGTCGTCGCGCCGGGTGATCAGGGTTGCGCCCAGTTGCGGCACATAGGCAATCGGCGCCTCGGCCCGCATGCGTTTAAGCGTTGGATAGGGATCAGCCCAGAAGGCGGGCGGGTCGATCTCGAAGACAGGCGCGTCGGACATGGCTATCCTCCAGTGTTGTCATGTCAACATGGGCGACGATGCCGCATAGCTGTTGTCATGTCAACACGCATCCCCTACCCTGCCCCCATGACCGCCGACCTGCCTGATGACCTCTTCCTGATCCACCCCGACGACACGGGCGGCCCCGCCACGCCCACGCTCAGCTTTTCGCGCAGCCCCACGGTGCTGCTGAACTTCACCGCGAACCGCTTCACCCGCAGCGCCGCCCGCGCCTATCAGGATCGGTTCGGCATCGGTGCGATGGACTGGCGGATGCTGGTCATGCTGGCACGAGAGCCGAGCAGCACCGCCGCCCATGCCAGCCGCACCATCGGCATCGACAAGGCCGCCGTCAGCCGGGCCCTTGCGCGACTGGAGGCAAAGGGCCTTGTCGCCCCCGCCGATCCCGATCAAGGCAGGCTTGGGCGCGAATGGGTGCTGACGGACACGGGCATCGCCCTGCACGGACAGGTTCTGACCGAGGCACTGGCTCGTCAAAAGGCGCTGCTCGATGGCTTCAGCCCCGAGGAGGTTGCGCAGTTTACCGGCTTCCTCAGCCGTTGCCTCGGCAATCTCGACAAGCTGGAGAGCGACTGACACCGCGGGGTCTTGCGCGGGGCTTGGGCTTGGGGCACATCCGGGAAATGGCCAAGCTCTATTTCAACTATTCGACCATGAACGCAGGGAAATCGACCCTGCTTCTGCAAGCCTCCTACAACTACATTGAACGGGGCATGCAGACCTACCTGCTGACCGCAAATTTCGATGACCGGGCGGGGAAGGGCCAGATCGGTAGCCGAATCGGAATCTCGGCCGAGGCAGACACCTATACGCAGGCCGATGATCTCTATGCCAAGATCGCGGCGCGGCTCGAAGACGGCCCATGCGCCTGCGTGCTGGTCGACGAGGCGCAGTGGATGACCAGGGATCAGGTCTGGCAACTGGCCCGGGCGGTGGATGACCTGCGGGTTCCGGTCATGTGCTACGGGCTGCGGGTGGATTTCCGGGGCGAACTGTTTCCGGGCTCGGCGGCGCTGCTGGCGCTGGCCGATGAAATGCGCGAGGTGCGCACGATCTGCCATTGCGGCAAGAAGGCCACGATGGTGATCCGCGTGGGCGAAGACGGCAAAGCGCTGCGCGAAGGGGCGCAGATCGAGGTGGGCGGCAATGACCGCTATGTGTCGCTGTGCCGGATCCATTGGCGCGAGGCGGTCGGGGATCGGTAGAGACGCGGTTTCGAAACCGCGTCGCCCCCGCCTTCACCCCATCTTAACCCCGATCTGGCACGCTGAGCGCCGGTTAACCGATTCCCATAGCGTGGCCCGGTCCGCCGATCCGACCCCCAGACCACCCCGACAAGGGTGCAGGTGACGAAACGCGCCAGAAGCTTCGCCAGACCATCCTGCTACGCACGCCCCAACGGGCGGCGCCGCCCATCCGATTACGCCACCCCGACACTCCGGGAGTTTCCAGCCAGAGACATGTGGCACACTCGACCGGGACCGGCCCCGCTCGGGCAATTGGCAGGCCCTATTCATTGCAACTGCTGAATATGCGGGGCAGCGGTTGCAAATCCTCGCCAAGCCCGCCGCGCATGCGATGCAGGTTCACCTCCACCGGGTAGAACCCGACTGGATACCAGACCAATTCGCCCGGATGGGCATGAACGGGAAGCTCCATCAACGCGCCATCTTCGACCAGGGTGAACAGCGCCGCCCCCGTGCGGTTCGGCTGATCCCCCACGCCGCGCACCCCGACTAGCAGCAGCCCGCGAAAGGGCGCGCCAAACCGTTCCCAGCTTTCCCCGTTCGCAAACGCGGCTTCGCCACAGAAGACACCCGGCTGATCCTGCGCCGCCTGCTCTGCGATCAGGTCAGGCGACAGCGCGCCGGTCTCGGGCCAGAGCAGCCGGAATTGGTAACCCTCCAGCACAACGGCGTTTTCCGCCAGCGCCGGGGCCGCCAACGCCAGCAGCGCCGCCAGCCATCTCATACCGGGTTCGGCAAGTCCCGCCCCTCGGCGAAGGCGATGATATTGTCGAGCGCCATGCGCCCCATATCCTCGCGCGGCTCCAGCGCCGAGGTGCCCAGATGCGGCAATAGCGTCACGTTCTCCATCACCCGCAGCGCTTCGGGCACCTCCGGCTCGAACTCGTAGACATCGAGCCCCGCCCCCGCGATCCGGCCCGCCTGAAGCGCCGCGATCAGCGCGGCCTCGTCCACGATATCCCCGCGCGCGATATTGACGAAAATCGCATGGGGCTGCATGGCGGCAAAGACCTCGGCGCCCACAAGGTGATGCGTCTCGGCCCCGCCCGGCGTGGCCACCACAACCACATCGGCCAGCGCCAGGGCCTCCATCATCTCCATCTGCTCGGCCGGAAAATCCACCGCTTTTCTGGACCGGTTCACATAGACCACCCGGCAGCCAAAGCCAAAATGACAGCGCCGCGCGATGGCCTGCCCGATGCGGCCCATGCCGATGATACAGACGGTCTTACCACTGACATGCAACCCCAGAAGCTGCGTCGGATGCCAGCCGGTCCAGCCGCCCGCGCGCACCAGCCGTTCGCCCTCGCCCGCGCGGCGCGCGGTCATCAGAATGAGCGTCAGCGCAATATCGGCGGTTGAGTCCGTCACCGCGCCCGGCGTGTTCGTCACCGCGATGCCGACGGCCCGTGCCGCCGCCACGTCGATATGGTTGAACCCGGCCCCGAAATTGGCCAGCAGTCTGCACCGCGGCTGGGGCACGGCGGCAAAGGCCTCGGCCCGGAACGCATCGCCAAGCGTCGGCAGCACCGCGTCATAATCTGCCAGCGCCGCGACGCATTCCGCATGGGTCATCGGCTGAGTGGTCGTCCGGCAGGTCACGTCGAACCTCGCCTCGGCGGCCTCCATCACGCTTTCGGGCAGGCGGCGGGAAATCAGCAGCTTCAATGCATCCGCCCCCCTTTGGGCACGTTTTGATCGGGGCCGATCAGCACGATCTCTCCGTTCTCATCAGGCAGACCAAGCACCAGAATCTCCGACATCACCGGCCCGATCTGACGGGGTGGGAAATTCACCACCGCCATCACCTGCTTACCGACCAGCCCCGACGGATCGTAATGCGCGGTGATCTGGGCGGAGCTTTTCCTGACCCCCAACTCGCCGCCGAAATCGACCCAGAGCTTGATCGCGGGTTTCCGCGCCTCGGGAAACGGCTCGGCCCGCACAACCTCGCCCACGCGGATATCGACCTTGAGGAAGTCGTCGAAGGTAATCTCGTCGCTCATCCCTTCAACTCCCGCGACCGGCCCGCTGCGGCACCCACCGTGGCGCGCATCAGAGGCATCAGCCCATCCTCGGCCATCAGAACCTCCAGCCCCGCCTGCGTGGTGCCATTGGGGGAGGTTACGTTGATCCGCAGCTGTTCGGGGCTCTCGGATGCGGCCTCGGCCAGCGCGCCCGCGCCCGCCACGGTCGCCTTGGCCAGTTGCATCGCCATCTCCTCGGGCAGTCCCTCGGCCCGCGCGGCGGCGGCGAGCGCGTCGATCATGTAGAAGACATAGGCAGGCCCCGAGCCCGACACGCCGGTGACCGCGTCGATCTGGTCCTCGTGCGACAGGCGCACCACCTGCCCCACGGTCGACAGAAGCCCCTCTGCCATCTCGAGATCACTCACCCCGCTGGCCCCGTTGCCGATGATCGCGGTGATCCCCTTGCCCACGGCGGCGGGCGTGTTGGGCATCGCGCGGATCACGCGGGTACCTGCCCCCAGGATCGATTCGAAATAGGCAATCGGCGTGCCTGCGGCGACCGAAACGATCAGCGTCGCCCCCCCGCCAAGCGGTTGCAGCTGCGGCAGCGCCTCGGCCATGAATTGCGGTTTCACGGCAACGATGGCGACGGCGGGGTCCTCGGGCAGCCCCTCATTCACGTGCAGCCCCTGCGCCGTAACCCAGTCCGAGGGATGAGGGTCCAAGACCCAGACAGCACCCGGTTCCAGCCCCCCGGCCAGCCAGCCCTCCAGCATCGCCTGCCCCATCTTGCCACAGCCCAGCATCACCAGCCCGCGGCGCGCGATCTCGTCGAAATTCATGTGTTCTCCCGGCATTGCGGTGGCTCGACCCGAAGGCCGAAACGCACCCGCTTCAGTCGCCGGGCAGGTTAGGCGCGGCCGTAGCTCTCTGCAATGGCGACCTGCATCGCCTCGGACGGGGTCTTGTCCGTCCAGCAGGCCAGCTGGAAGGCCGGGTAGAACCGTTCGGCGGCCAGCACGGCGGTTTCCACCATGCAGGCGATCTGGTCGGGGCTGGCCATCTGCTCGCCCGCCAGGACAAGCCCGTAGCGATAAACCATCAGCCGCTGCTCGCGCCAATAGCTGAAGGCCCCGGCCCAGCATTTGTCATTGGCGAGGTTCAGCACTTCATAGAGCGCCGGAAGCGCGGCCTCGGGCGGTTCCATGTCGAAAGTGCAGATCATCCGCAGGGTTTCGTCATAGGCGGACCAGGCCAGGGTGACGGAATAGGTCCGCCATTGCCCCTCGATCGCCATGGCGATCTGGTCATCGGCGACGCGGTCGAAATCCCATTCGTGATGCGTCGCCAGCGTTTCCACGATGTCGATGGGATGGAGGTCGTCGACCTCGATATACTGCTCGGATAGCGACATTGCCCAGGCCTCTTTGTTTTGGCAGCTTCGCGCGCCGCTGGTCTGGTGACCAGAACGACCCACTAGAAGCTGGGTGTCTGACTATGGGTCGCCGGGGCAGGCCCGACCCCATACCAGATATGGTGGAGCCAATGGGAATGTCTGTAAAGGATAAAGTTGGGGAGTCGAGGCAGGAATCCGCCCTGCACGGACCTATCCACAAGATTCTCGCATCGGGGCCAAGTTATTCACAAAGAACCGCTTTTCATTGGAAAACCCGTCAGGATCATCGCCGGAAACCCCCGCCCTGTCCTTCATCTTGGTAAAAATACCTCCGGGGTTTGGGGTGGAACCCCAAGCGGCCAGACGAGGCCCCCGCGCATGCGGGGGTTGAGGAGGGCCGCACACGGATCGACGCCGCGGGCGGCGAAACCGACTTACAAGACATCCGATTTGGTGGGTGCAGAGTACCCGGGCGGCGTTACGCGCCCTTCTCCTCCAGCGCCGCAATCCGCGCCTTCAGGGCCTCGTTCTCCTCGCGGGCCTTCTGGGCCATGGCGCGCACGGCGTCGAATTCTTCGCGGGTGACGAAGTCGCGGTCGGCCAGCCAGCGGTCCATCAGCGAGCGCATCGCGGTTTCCGCCTCGTCCTTTGCCCCCTGCGCCACGCCCATGGCGTTGGTCATCAGCTGGGACATGTCTTCCATGAACTTGTTGCGGGTCTGCATGAGGGGCCTCCTGTCGCTTGTCCCTCATATGGCCCCGCAGGCGCCCGGCATCAAGGTTGACTTCGCCGCAGGGGCCAGCCATCCAATCGGCGACCCGAGCAGACGAGGCCCAAGATGCTGCCAGCCGCGATCCCCTTTCCCGATATCTCGCCCGAGATCTTTTCGATCACGCTTGGCGGGATGGAGTTCGCCCTGCGCTGGTACGCTCTGGCCTATATCATGGGCATTCTTCTGGGCTGGCGGCTGGCGTTGGTGACCCTGCGTCGGCCCGCGCTTTGGCCGCAGGGCACCGCCCCGATGACGGGCGAGCAGCTGGAGGGGCTGATGACCTGGATCATCCTGGGCATCGTCGCGGGCGGGCGGCTTGGCTATGTGCTGTTTTATCAGCCTGGCTATTACCTGCAGAACCCCGGTGAAATCCTGATCCTCTGGCAGGGCGGCATGTCGTTCCATGGCGGTTTCCTGGGCGTGGTGATCGGCGGCGGGCTCTATTGCTGGCGTCAGGGCATTCCCATGTTGCAGGCGGGCGACCTGATGGCACTCTGCACCGCGCCGGGGCTTCTGTTCGGGCGGCTGGCGAATTTCATCAATGCCGAGCTTTGGGGCCGCGCGTCGGACGTGCCCTGGGCGGTCATCTTTCCGGGGGCTGCCGCGCAGGATTGCCCTTGGCCACACGGGCTGGTGACCATCGACGACGCGGTCTTTTGCGCCCGCCATCCGTCTCAGCTCTATGAGGCAGCGTTGGAGGGTCTGCTCCTCGGGGTGCTGCTGATCTGGCTGGCCTATCGGCGCGGGGCGCTGACGCGGCCGGGGATGATCATGGGGGTTTTCTTCGCGGGCTACGGTCTCGCGCGGATCATCGTGGAGCTGTTCCGGCAGGCCGATCCGCAGTTCATTACCGCTGACAACCCGCTTGGCCATGTGCTGTCCCTGTCGCCCGGTATCGGCCTGACCATGGGGCAGATCCTGTCGCTGCCGATGCTGATCGTGGGTCTGGCCTTCATCCTCGTCTCACGCAGGCGCGCGGCATGACCGCCCTGCTCGACAGCCTGCTGACGCGCGTCGCCCGCACCGGGCCGATGACGCTGGCGGAGTTCATGACCGAATGCCTGCTGCACCCGACGCAGGGCTATTACACCACCCGCGATCCGCTCGGCGCATCGGGCGATTTCACCACCGCGCCGGAGATCAGCCAGATGTTCGGCGAACTGCTTGGCCTGTGGCTGGCGCAGGTCTGGATGGATCAGGGCGCGCCCGCCCCGTTCCTGCTGGCCGAGCTCGGGCCGGGGCGCGGCACGCTGATGGCCGATGTGCTGCGCGCCACGCGGGCCGTGCCGGGCTTTCACGACGCGGCGCGGCTGCATTTGGTGGAGGTCTCACCCGCTCTCCGCGCCAGACAGGCCGAGGCGCTGGCGGGCCACGAGATCACCTTCCACGACCATCTGGCCAGCCTGCCCGACGGGCCACTCTTCCTGCTCGCCAACGAGTTCTTCGATGCGCTGCCGATCCGCCAGTTCCAGCGCGGCAAGACCGGCTGGCATGAACGGATGATCGGGGCCGAGAACGGGCGGCTGATCTGGGGTCTGGGGCCGGAAAGCGCCTTCGAGATGCTGGAGGACCGGCTGGCCGACACGACCGAGGGCCAGATCGTCGAGGTCAACACCCCCGCCCTGCCGCTGGCCGAGGATATCGGCCGCCGGATCGCGGCCCATGGCGGCGCGGCGCTGATCGTCGATTATGGCGAGGCAGTGAGCCATGGCGATACGTTTCAGGCCCTCAAGGCGCATAAACCTGTCGACCCCCTGACCTGTCCGGGAGAGGCCGACCTGACGGCCCATGTGGCCTTCGCCCCGCTGGCCAAGGCCGCCGCACCTGCCCGCGCCTCCTCTCCCACGCCTCAGGGCGTCTTTCTCGAACGGCTCGGCATCACGGCACGGGCGCAGGCCCTGGCCTCCCGTTTGAGCGGCCCGGCCCTCGACTCGCACATTGCCGCACACAGACGGTTGACGCATGGGCAGGAAATGGGAACGCTGTTCAAGGTGATGTCCCTGACGCCGCCCGACGCTGCCCTGCCCCCCGGCCTCGACCCATGAAAGGCCCCGCAATCCGATGACCGTGACCACAAGCCTCGAGATCATCACGTCAGACCTGCTGGATGGCGTCCGGCACGGGTTCTTCACCCGTCGCGGCGGGGCGTCTTCGGGCATCTTCAAGGGGCTGAACTGCGGCACCGGATCATCCGACCAGACCAGCATGGTCGATACAAACCGCGCCCGCGTGGCTGATGCCATGGGGGTGCCCGTATTGCGGCTGGTCACTGTCCACCAGACTCATTCTGCCCGCGCGGTGGCGGTCGAGGATGCGCAGCCGCTGCCAAGGCCCGAGGCCGACGCGATCGTCACGGCAACCCCCGGCACTGCCATCGCCATCCTCACCGCCGATTGCCAGCCGGTGCTGTTTGCCGACCGCAAGGCGGGGGTCATCGGCGCGGCCCATGCGGGCTGGCGCGGGGCGGTGGACGGGGTGCTGGAATCGACCGTCGAAGCCATGGAAGAGCTTGGCGCACGGCGCGCGGATATCCACGCCGTCATCGGCCCCTCGATCAGCCAGCGCGCCTATGAGGTGGGGCCGGAGTTCTTCGAGACCTTCTTCGACGAAGACCGCGAGAACTCGATGTTCTTCATCAATGGCGAGGGCGACCGGTTCCTGTTCGACCTGCCCGCCTACGGATTGCATCGGCTGCGCCGCGCGGGCGTGGGCCACGCGGAATGGACGCGGCATTGCACCTATTCCGACCCGGACCGGTTCTTCTCCTACCGCCGGTCGGTGCATCAGGGCGAGGCCGATTACGGGCGACTCATTTCCGCGATTCGGCTTTGATGCCAATCTGGAAATCGGGCGAGACTGCCACGCTTGGCGCTGTGAACGACTGAATCTGGCGCATCCTTGACAAGCCCTGCCCCATTACTGCCCAGAAGCCCTTGCACGCGGCAGATTGGCACCAAGAAAACAAGGCCGGCGCCCGCCACATTTTCGCCCCTGCCTTTTACGGAAAATTAGGGCCGGGGCCGTAAGACTGCCCGAAAGTTCCGCCAGATTGTCCTCAACCCGGAAACGGGACAACAGATGGCCCGAAAAGGGTCGGCATGAAAAGAGGACGAGAGAGATGCTGAAACGGCGCTGGATGGAAAAGGTTCTGGAAGAAAGCCAGAAGGAACAGATCGAAATGCCCTGGTCGCGCGGCAAACGCCATCGTCGCCGGAGCATGCTGCGCAAGGCGGCATCGGCCTGATTCCACGCATGGGCCGGACACGGTCCGAGCAGCAGAACGCTGAAAAAATGGCGGCCTTCCGGGGCCGCTTTTTCTTTGCGCGGGCCAGATGGACGCCCTACCCGATCGGCCGGAGGGGAATCGGGCGCTGTTCCTCGATCGCTTCCATCGCGAAGAAGGATGTCACGGTGTCCAGCTCCACCCCCTCGATCAGCCGTTTGTAGCACAGGTCGTAATCGGCCATGTCGCGCGCCACGATCTTCAGCATGTAATCGTACTCCCCGCCGATCCGGAAGAAATCCACCACATTGGGGATCGTCCGCACATGGCGGCGAAAGGCGTTGAGCCAGTCGGCCGAATGGTGGCGCGTCTTGACCATCACGAAGACCACCAGCGTGGCCCCCAACTGCGCCCGGTCGAGCAGTACGGTGCGCCCCCGGATCACGCCCCGATCCTCCAGCGCGCGCAGACGCCGCCAGCAGGCGTTCTGCGACAGGCCCACCTTTTCGGACAAGGCCCGTTGCGACAGGCTGGCCTCCTGCTGAAGCGCCTCCAGCAGGAGGCAATCTATTTGATCTAACTTCACGACATTTCTCCGATCATTTGACCCAACCTTATCCTGTATCACGAAAAGAAAGGTGATGAAATCGCGCCACCCGGGTGTCAGATTCCTGAAATCAGCGAACTGGAGCCCGACATGACCCCCCTTGCCCGTTTTGAAGCCTCTCTCGACCGAAGCGACCTGGTGGATGTCCTGCGCAGCGGGATCATCGGCGACGGCATCCTGATCGACACGCCGTTCGGGCAGAAACCCCTGATCTACGCCGATTACGTTGCCTCTGGCCGGGCGTTGACGGTGGTCGAGGATTTCGTGCGCGACGCGGTGCTGCCCTATTACGCCAACAGCCATACCGAGGCGTCCTATTGCGGCGCGGCCATGACCCGGATGCGGGAAGAGGCACGCGCGCGGATCGGGGCGCTGGTCGGGGCGGATGACGGGTGCAGCGTGGTGTTCACCGGGTCCGGTGCGACGGCGGGGCTGAACCGGCTGGTGGCGTTGCTCGACATTCCGGCGCGGCTGGCGCGCGGGGAAAGGGTGGTGGTGCTGGTCGGCCCCTATGAACATCATTCCAACCTGCTGCCCTGGCGCGACAGCGGGGCCGAGGTGATCGAGGTGGCCGAGGATGCGGCAGGCGGCCCGGATCTGGGTGATCTGCGGGCGCAGCTGGACGCGGCACGGGGCGCGGAGCTGATCGTCGGCAGCTTCTCGGCGGCATCGAACGTGACCGGGATCGTGACCGACACCGATGCGGTCACACGGGTTCTGAAACAGGGCGGCGCGCTGGCGATCTGGGATTTCGCCGGAGGTGGCCCCTATATGGAGATGTCCATGCAGTGCGGCACCGATTGCGCCAAGGATGCCATCGTGTTCTCGGCCCACAAGTTCCCCGGCGGGCCGGGCGCGTCGGGCGTGATGATCCTGCGCGACGCGATGACCACGCGGGCCACGCCCACCCTGCCGGGCGGCGGAACGGTCAGCTTCGTCTCGCCCTGGCGGCACAGGTATTCGAACCGGTTGTCGACCCGCGAAGAGGCGGGCACGCCCAATGTCGTCGGGGATATCCGCGCGGCGCTGGTGATGATGGTGAAGGCGGCGCTCGGGCAAGGCTGGCTGGACCGTCGTCAGGCCGATCTGCGCGCCCGTGCGCTTTTGCGGTGGCAGGCCCATCCGCGGCTGGACCTGCTGGGAAACACCGCTGCCAAGGCCCTGCCGATCTTCGCCTTCCGCATCCGTGACGGGCGTGGAGGCTATGTTCATCATCAGCTGTTCACCCGGATGCTGTCCGACATTCACGGCATTCAGGCGCGCGGCGGATGTGCCTGCGCGGGGCCCTATGCGCACCGGCTGCTCGGCATCGGGCAGGCGCACTCCGAGGCGCTCTTCGCGGCGCTGGAAGCGGGCGAGGAACTGGCCAAACCCGGTTGGGTGCGGCTGAACCTGTCGGCGCTGATGACCGATGAGAAGGCGGATTTCGTCATCGGCTGCGTCGAGCAACTGGCCGAAACCGCCGAAGACCATGGCGCGCTCTATAGCTGCGACGAGACCACCGCCCGGTTTGCGCGGACCGCTGCCTGATGTGCCGGTTCCTCGCCTGGACGGGCGCGCCGCGCTATCTTGAGGAGCTGGTGATCGAGCAGAAACAATCGCTGGTCGAGCAGAGCCGCAATGCGCTGATCGGCAAGACCGCGATCAACGCGGACGGGTTCGGGCTGGCCTGGTATTCGCCCGAACGCACGGTGCCCTGTTTCTACAAGGATACCGGCCCCGCATGGTCCGATGCCAATCTGAAACAGCTTGCCCATCACACGAAGGCGGGCCTTTTCATGGCGCATGTACGCGCCTCGACCGGGACGGCGACATCGCGCAACAATTGCCACCCGTTCGGCCATGGCCGCTGGAGCTTCATGCATAACGGTCAGGCGGGCGGGCATGATCGGTTCCGCCAACGTCTGGACGCGATGATCCCCGAGCATCTTTATGCGCAGCGCCTTGGCGCGACCGAAAGCGAGGCGATCTTCCTGATCGCCCTCGGGCATGGGATGGCGGCTGATCCGGTCGGGGCAATGGCCCGCGCCGTGGGGCAGGTGGAAGGGTTGGCGCGCAGGCATGGCAGCACGCCCCATATGCGCTTTGCCGCCTGCTGGTCCGATGGGGCACGGCTGTTCGCCGCGCGCTACGCGTCGGACCGCTATGCCCCAAGCCTCTACTATCGCCATTGCCGTCGGGGGGTGGTGGTGTCCTCGGAACCGCTGGACGAGGTGGCCGGGGTCTGGACCGAACTGCCGCCGGGCCGTGCCATCGAACTGCGCAGGTCAGAGGTGATCGGGCATGACTTCGATCCGGCAGCCCATGCGATGCACGAGGCGCCCCTTCCCGCTTAACCGCCCCCGACGCGGCGCTACAGCGAAACGGGCTTTTCAAGCGCCTCCAACAGCGGTTCCAGTTCCGTTTCATAGCGGGTCCAGCCCGCGACCGAGGCGCGGTAGATGGGCTGGCGCACCTGCGCGAAGCTGAGCGTCGCCACATTGCGCCGCGCCTTGTGCGGTTCCAGACAGGCGGCGTCCCAGTCGAGTCCAGCGGCCGCGACCAAGGCACGGATCTGCGGCTCCGGCTCTGCGGTCAGCGCCTCGTAGTCCACGACATGTACCCGGTCGGGCAGCGCCTCGGCCCAATGGTCCAGCATCGCCTCGTAAAGCCGCAGGTAGCGCCCGATATCGGCCAAATCGGTGGCAAAGAGCTGCCGGCCCTGCGGGAACATGTTGCGGTAGATCGACAGGCCCACATCGCGCGGATCGCGGCGCAGCATCAGGAACCGGGCATTGGGCAGTGCCAGCGCCGCTTGCCCGACGCGCGAAAACGTGGAAATCGCCTTGTCGGTCAGGATATCCACAGCCCCCGAGCGGCGCCGTGCAGCTGTCATGTAGGCCCGGCCCGCCTCGGCAAAGCCTGCCTCGGCAGCGGGGAGGCCATCGGCCACCCGGTCCAGTGGCAGGTGCAGGGCGCGCACGAGAAACGGCATCTCGCCCCCCGCCGTCACACGCGGATGCGCGGCAAGGATGGTTTCCACCAGCGTCGTTCCCGACCGGGGCGGACCGGTGACGAAGATCGGGGCATCGTCCGGGCAATCGCGCGGGACGGGAGCCTTGCGCAGGGCGTCATAGCTGCCAACAAGCGCGCGGGCGGCGTCCAGATCAGCCTCGAACCGGTAGGGGAACTCGGCCCGCATCATCCGGTTTGCGCGGTTGAGATAGCGGAACACCCGGTCGTGATGGCCCAGATCCTCCTGCGCCTTGGCCATGGCGAAGGCCAGCACCCGGCGGCTGAGAGCGGGAAGGGTCGCGTTGTCTGACCGCGCCTCAAGGATCGGCAGGATCGGGTCATCGGCTGTGATCTTGCCGCCCCCGACATAGGACCGGATCGCCTCGGCCGCGTCGGGGCTGATCCGCGTGGCCTCCAGCAGATCGGCGCGCGCGCCATCCATGTCGCCCGCCGTCTGGCGTTGCTGGCCCCGGATGGTGCGGAAGGCGACGTTCCTGGGGTCCGATTTAACCAATTCGTCCATCAGCGCCGCAGCGGCCCCGTTTTCGCCCTCGGCGGCCAGCGTTTCCGACAGCCGCGCCAGCAATCCACGCGACCGGCCGAGCCGGATGGCGGCGTCATAGGCGCGGCGTGCCTCTCTCGGGCGGCGCAGGGCGGCAAGCGTATCGCCGTGATCCAGATGCAGGTCGGGGCGTTTCCTGTGGCGGGCAATGGCGCTTGCCAAGAGCGCCTCGGCCGCTTCCACGCGGCAGGTTTCACGCAAGGCCCGGGCCAGCGGCAGTGTCACATCCGCCCCCCGATCAGCGGCGCGGGTCAGGGCCGTTTCGGCCCGCAGCCATTGCCCCAGATGCACATGACATTCGCCAAGCGCCCGCAGCGCACGGGGATCGTCCGGGGCGCGGTCCACGGATTTTTCGAGCGGTCCGATGGCCCCCGCCCAATGTCCGAGAGCCATTCGGGCAAGACCAAGTGCAAGCGCGGGCCCGGCCGCATTCGGAAACCGGGTGACCAGTGCCAATGCAGCGGTTACGGCGGCTTTGGCCTGCCCCTGTTCGATCTGGCGCAGGATCGGGGCGATGTCGGGGCCGGAGGTCAGGGAAATCCCCGCCGCCGCCGCCTCCCGTTGCAGTTTCTTCAGTTTGCCGCCAGTCAGGACGGCCGCCAGCCCCTGCCAGATCGCGGGTTCCTTTGGCCGGGATTTCAACGCTTTGCGTAGGGCGGTTTCGGCCTTGGCGGCGTCCCCGCGCGCGGCATGGATGCGGCCCACCTGAAAATGCGCTTCGGCCAGATCGGGACGGGCCTGCAACACTTGCGCATAAAGCGCCAGCGCCGCCTCCGCCTGTCCGGCGGATTGCGCGGCCATCGCCTGCCCGTAAAGCTGCTTGATCCGCGCCGGATTGACCGGAAGCATGGCCTAGCCCTCGCGCGCGATGCGCTCCTCCAGCACGTCGAAGGGAACGCCGGGATCGTCCTTGGCCCCGCGAATGACCAGCGAGGTGCGCACATGGGCGACATTGTCGGCAGCGGTCAATTGCTCGGTCAGGAAGCTCTGGAAGGTGGACAGATCGGGGGCCACGCATTTCAGGATGAAGTCGATCTCGCCATTCAGCATGTGACATTCACGGACCAGCGGCCAGTTGCGGCAGCGGTTCTCGAAGGCGACCAGATCGGCCTCGGCCTGGCTATGCAGCCCGACCATGGCAAAGACCTGCACCTCGAAGCCCAGTTGCCGGGCGTCCACATCGGCGTGATAACCCTTGATGAAGCCCTGTTCCTCCAGCGTGCGGACCCGGCGCAGGCAGGGGGGCGCGGAAATGCCGACGCGGCTGGCCAGTTCCACATTGGTCATGCGGCCATTGCCCTGAAGCTCTGCCAGGATCATGCGGTCGGTTTGGTCCAGTTTTGCCCCTGGCATGTTTCTGCTCGCCTCCCCAGACGTTTAATTTTCCTGTTATCGGACATGCCCTTTGCGCAAGAATATTTCAAGGGCGCGCAAGATATGTACCGGACAAGTCGGAAATGCAAGTGCCACCACACGACCCGGCATCGCGCTGAAGAATGCGTTATGGTGTGAATGTTTATGAGCGGATTCAAACAAAGGAGAATTATGATGAAGCTGCACAGCCTGATCCTGATCCCGGTTGTCGCCCTTGCGAGTTGCGGCGACTCCTTGCGCATGCCGGACCTACCGGAGTCCACGTTCTACGACAGAACAGTCGTGGCAATCGACGGGCAGACCTACACAGTAGCCACGCGACCGGCGGAATTCGGCGGCAGCGAGCAGTATTTCGTCTTCGTCAACGGGCGCTATTATGAATGCGAAGCACCCACGGCGGAAGGTTGCATCGAGGCCGTGCGCGGGGCCATGACCCAGGGCGGCGGGGATTCGGACTACTAGGACACGGGCAGGCACAGGCCCGGCGCGATCCGGCCCTGCCCCCCCTTTTGCCTCCCGCGCGGGGTGGCTACATTGGCGGCGACTCATGACACACCCAAGGAAGCCTCCATGTCCGACACCCGCCACACCCGCGTTCTGATCATCGGCTCCGGCCCGGCTGGCTATACCGCCGGCGTCTATGCCAGCCGCGCGATGCTGAGCCCCATTCTGGTGCAGGGGATCGAGCCGGGCGGGCAGCTGACCACCACGACCGAGGTGGAGAACTGGCCCGGCGATACCGAGGTGCAGGGCCCCGACCTGATGATACGGATGGAGGCCCATGCCAAGGCCATGGGTTGCGAGATCATCGGCGACATCATCACTTCGCTCGATACCTCCGTGCGGCCCTTTGTGGCGCAGGGTGACAGCGGCACCACCTACACCGCCGACGCGGTGATCCTGTGCACCGGCGCGCGTGCCAAGTGGCTTGGCCTGCCGTCGGAAGAGGCGTTCAAGGGCTTCGGTGTGTCCGCCTGCGCCACCTGCGACGGGTTCTTCTACCGCGGGCAGGAGATCGTGGTGATCGGCGGCGGCAACACCGCCGTGGAAGAGGCGCTGTTCCTGACCAACTTCGCCTCCAAGGTGACGCTGATCCACCGCCGGGACGAACTGCGCGCAGAAAAGATCCTCATCGACCGGCTGATGAAGAATCCCAAGATCGAGCCGCTGTGGCACCACGTGCTGGAGGAGGTCGTCGGCACCGACAACCCCAAGGGCGTCGAGGCCGTGCGCGTCAAGCATGTGGAGACCGGAGAGATCACCGAGATCCCCTGCAAGGGCGTGTTCGTCGCCATCGGCCATGCGCCTGCGAACGAGTTGGTCAAGGACGTACTGGAACTGCACAATGGCGGCTATGTGAAGGTCGAGGCGGGCAGCACCCGCACCTCGATCCCCGGCATCTTCGCGGCGGGCGACCTGACCGATCACAAGTATCGCCAGGCCGTGACCAGTGCCGGGATGGGCTGCATGGCGGCGCTCGACGCCGAACACTGGCTGGCGGAACAGGACTGACGCATCAATCCGGGTGGATGTCACGCGGCGTGCACCCGGCCTCGATCACCACGGCAATCCAGTTCACATCGGGTTCCAGCCCGAGGTCGTTCAGCCATTCCTGCTGGATGCGGTAGGCGGGCAGTTCCTGCGCGCCGGGGCAATACCAATGGCCCGCCGCCGCCTGCCGGTGATGCACCAGCTCATGCAGCAGAACGCTGACATCATAGGGATTGCGGGCATCCCAGGGTTGTACCAGCCAGACCGTTTCAACCTCGGGGTCATAGAGCCCCCGCACGGTCGGGCTGGCCGATGTCTGATGAGCGTGAGCGATGCCAGCGGCGTGGGCGTGGCTGGTCAGCCGGATCAGCGGCGGGGCCTCCCGCCTTGGCAGATCGGTGTGGGTATCCAGCCACGCCTCCATATGGGCGACAAGATCCTGCATCGTCGGGGCCTCACGCCAGGCCAGCAGATCCTGCGCCGCAGCCATGACCGGCGCCAACGCCAGTGACACGCACAGGGAGAGAGAGCGCACCAGCCGGCGGCTGGCCCGGAAAGGGATGGTCATGGTGACCTCCGTGGGTTTGGATCAGGAATGAATTCATGGTAAGGTTCGATCTGCGCCAGACGCAAAAGACCTTTTTTCATTGGCGCATGAAGGGAATTCACCCGCCATGGGACGCCAGCTGCCGCCATTCGCCGCCGTCCGCGCCTTCGAGGCCGCCGCGCGGCACAGAAGCTTCAAGACAGCCGCCGAGGAGCTGTGCCTGTCGCCCTCGGCCATCAGCCACCAGATCCGAGCGCTGGAGGAATACCTCGACACGGCCTTGTTCGAACGGGTCGGCAACCGGCTGGAGCTGACGCTGACCGGGCGCGGCTATGCCGGCAGGCTGACCGGGCTTCTGAACGGGCTGGAGGACAGCACCCGCGCCATCCGGCAAGCCGGGGAGCGCCCGCTGCGGGTGCTGTGCACGCCCGGTCTTGCGGCGCGCTGGCTGGTCCCGCGGCTCGACCGGCTGGAGTTCGGAGACCGGGTGCGGCTGCGGGTCTCGACCGGCGCGCCCTCGACCGATTTCGCCAGCAATGACAGCGATGTTGTGATCCAGTGGTCGGTCGATCGCACACCCGGCGTCGTGACCGAGCCGCTGATGCAGTCCAACCGCTACCCGGTGATCAGCCCGCACCTGCGCGACGCGGAGGGCGTGGAACGGCCCGAGGATCTGTTGCGCCTGCGGCTGATGTATGACGAAACCGACGACGCCTGGGCCGACTGGTTCGCCGCCGCGGGCCTGCCCGACCCTGCCTTGCCGCAAGGCCCCGTCTTTCCCAATTGTGAACTCGCCACCACCGCCGCCGAACGCGGTCAGGGCGTGTCGCTGGCCTACGATTCCGTTGTGCGGGGCACGCTGGAGTCCGGCAGGCTGGTGCGGCTGTTCGAGACCGTGACGATGCCGATGGTCATCTATTCGGTTGCCTATCTTGAAGACCGGGCCGGTGACCCAATGATCCGCGCCTTCCGCGACTGGCTGTTCGATCAGGTGGCGCAGGAGGGCACCGCCGTTCCGTCGGTCTCGGCTGCCGAATAGGACCGGGCGGGCGATATTGCCCTGCGGTCAGGGGCGGTCTAGGCTCTTGATCCCTGCCCCGGCGCACATCCATTTTTGACTCAAGCCCAAGGAAATTGAATGACCTACGTGAAGCTTCTGCGTTTTTTCGTCCTGTCCCTGATGCTCTGGACCACGACCGCCGCCGCGCAACCGGTGGTGATCGGCGTGTCCGAGGATTATCCGCCCTATGCTTACCGCGACAACCTTGGGCAGATCACCGGGTTCGATGTTGATGTGGCCTCCCGGATCTGTGCGCGGCTTGGGCAGGATTGCCGGTTGGAGATGCACCCGCTTGCGGGGCTTCTTCGCGGGATATCCGAGGGCACGCTCGATATCGCCATTGGCGGTCTGGCGGCGACGCCCGCGCGGGCGGAAATGGGCAACCTGACCTGCCCCCTGCTGTATTTCCAGAGCCGGGACGAGATGTTCTATGCCCGCACACCCGGTATGAACGTGACCACGGCCACCATCGCCACGGTGCGCGGGTCGCTACAGGAATGGGCGCTTGTACAGCAGGGCCTGCGGCTGGCGGTGTATGAGACGACCGAGGCAGCGGTGCAGGCCGCCCTCTCCGGGCAGGTGGATGCCGTCTTCGGGACCACACGCTCGCTAGAGACCGTGGCCGGGGCAGCGCAGATGCTGGTCGAGGTGGACCGGATGGAGATGCCGCCCGTGGGCGCGGCCTTCATGGTGTCGCGCCAGCGACCCGATCTGCTGGCACAATGGAACGGGCAGATCCTGCAACTGTTCGACGGCGGTACAATCGACCGGCTGCACACGCAATACGGTGACTTCAACGGCGACTTCCCCGAAACGCGGCAGCTCTCGGTGGCCTGCCTGCGCGGCAACCGCCCGATGTTCTGAGGCCCCGCTCCCCACGCGCTGCGCGACATCGCACCGCCCCATGCCAACACGGGGGTAATTTCCCCTTTTCCGCACCTGCATCATGTGACATATGTTCATTCGTGAACAAACTTTGAGTCGTCTGCGATGCCCGCACCAACGCCCACCCTGCCGGAAGATGACCTGCTCTTCCGCGTTCTGCGCCAGCTGGATCTGGCGCCGGATGCCTCGCAGCGGGCGACGGCGGCGGCGCTTGGTATCTCGCTCGGGCGGCTCAATGCGGTGTTGCGCGCGGTGACCGACGCCGGGCTGATCAAGGTCACCGACCGCGACAGCACCGACAAGCGCCAGCGCTTTGCCTATGCGCTCACCTCTCGCGGGGCGGCTGAAAAGGCCCGTCTCACCGATCGTTTCCTTTCCCGCAAACTGGCCGAATATGACGCGCTTCATGCCGAATTGACCGGCGCGGCCAGCGGGCTTCTTTCCCCCAAGTACAGGACCCAAGTGATGCAGAACCACCTTGCCCCCGTTCAGGAACTTTTCGTTTCCGCCGACAGCGCCCAGAAACTCAAGCGCGAGGCGTCCGAACTGGTCAGCTGGGATCTGACCCCGCGCCAGATCTGCGATCTGGAACTGTTGATGAATGGCGGTTTTGCGCCGCTCAAGGGCTTTCTGGGTCAGGAAGACTATGAAAGCGTCGTCGAAACCATGCGTCTGGCCGATGGCACGCTCTGGCCGATGCCGATCACGCTGGACGTGAGCCAGGCCTTCGCCGACGGGATCGAAGCCGGTCAGGACATTGCGCTGCGCGATCAAGAAGGCGTGATCCTTGCGATCCTGTCGATCAGCGACAAATACGTGCCCAACAAGGCGCGCGAGGCCGAGATGGTGTTCGGGGCCGATGACGTCGCCCACCCGGCGGTGAACTACCTGCACCACGTCGCGGGCCCGGTCTATCTGGGCGGTGCCGTGACCGGCATCCAGCAGCCCGTGCACTACGATTTCCGCGCCCGCCGCGACACGCCCAATGAACTGCGGTCCTATTTCCGCAAACTGGGCTGGCGCAAGATCGTTGCCTTCCAGACCCGCAACCCGCTGCACCGCGCGCATCAGGAACTGACCTTCCGCGCCGCGAAAGAGGCGCAGGCCAACCTGCTGATCCACCCGGTCGTGGGCATGACCAAGCCGGGCGACGTCGACCACTTCACCCGCGTGCGCTGCTACGAGGCGGTGCTGGACCAGTACCCCGGCGCCACCACCACCATGAGCCTGCTGCCGCTGGCGATGCGCATGGCCGGCCCGCGTGAGGCCGTCTGGCACGGGCTGATCCGCAAGAACTATGGCTGCACCCATTTCATCGTCGGCCGTGACCACGCGGGCCCCGGCAAGAACTCTGCCGGTGAGGATTTCTACGGCCCCTATGATGCGCAGGACCTGTTCCGCGAGCATCAGGCCGAGATGGGCATCGAGATGGTCGATTTCAAACACATGGTCTATGTGCAGGAACGCGCCCAGTACGAACCCGCCGACGAGATTGCCGACAAGGACAGTGTGACGATCCTGAACATCTCGGGCACCGAGCTGCGCCGCCGTCTGCGCGAAGGGCTGGAAATCCCGGAATGGTTCTCCTTCCCCGAAGTGGTGCAGGAACTGCGCCGCACCTCGCCGCCGCGCTCCAAGCAGGGCTTTACCGTGTTCTTCACCGGCCTTTCCGGCTCCGGCAAATCGACCATCGCCAATGCCATCATGGTCAAGCTGATGGAACAGGGCGGCCGCCCGGTGACGCTGCTCGATGGCGATGTGGTGCGCAAGCATCTATCCTCTGAGCTCGGCTTCTCGAAGGAACACCGCGACATCAACATCCGCCGCATTGGCTATGTCGCCTCCGAGATCACCAAGAACGGCGGCATCGCCATCTGTGCGCCGATCGCGCCCTACACCGCGACCCGCCGCGCCGTGCGCGAGATGATCGAAGCCTTCGGAGCCTTCGTCGAGGTGCATGTGGCAACCTCGCTGGAAGAATGCGAACGTCGTGACCGCAAGGGGCTTTATGCGCTGGCGCGTGAAGGCAAGATCAAGGAATTCACCGGCATTTCCGACCCCTACGAGGCACCGACCGCTGCCGAGCTGGTGGTGGATACCGAGGGCATGGACGTGGATTACTGCGCGCAGCAGGTGCTGCTGAAGCTGGAATCCATGGGGCTGATTTCTGCCTGATCCCATCTGTTCGAACCATCCTGAAACGCCCCGGCCAGCCTGTCTGACCGGGGCGTTTTGCTGTCAGGCGTTAACCGGCTGGAAAGTCCTGCGGCCCATGCTGCCCGAAATTGTCCAGATCGCAGCAGGATTGCGCCCCGGTATGTCCATATTCGAGAGGTAGGAAAAGGGCGGGGGCATCCGGCCCATGGGCAACCGTGCGGCCAGTGCAAGGATGTGTGCGCGATGCCAAGCTACGACATGCAGGCCTGGAGCCTTCAGGACATAGGCAACCCCACTTCGCTTGGGGTGGGTGACAGTTTCACCGTGTCCGCCTCGGCGACAGCGGATATCGTCACCGTCACCGATGGTGGGACCGACAACACGCCCGACGATTTCAACCCGGTCGACAGCGACCAGCTTGTCAGCGGCACCGTGGATGGCACCACCTATACCAACCAGTTGCATGAATACGAACTGGCCTATCAGGTCACCGATGGTGTGAATACCTTCGTCATGGTCTGGGTGAATACCGGCGCCAGCCAGCAGGGCAACAATCAGGGAATCACGCAGGACGGCTATTTCGTGGTGATGGAGGACCCGTCAAACCCCGGACAGGGTGGCATCGTTCCGGGAACCACTTACACAATTCTCGACGATGATATCTCGGTCAACTATTCCAACGGCTCCGGGTTCGAGGCAAACCCGGTTTACACCGACTTCTTCGTCTGTTTCGCGCGTGGCACCCTGATCGGCACCGTGGAGGGCGACCGCCCTGTGGAAACCCTGCATCCCGGCGACCTGATCCGCACCCGCGACGACGGCCCGCAGCCCCTGCGCTGGATCGGCGGGCGGCGGGTGCCCGGCCGGGGCGATCTGGCCCCGGTGGTGATCGGCAAGGGCGTTCTGGGCAATCGTCGCCGGTTGCGGGTCTCACCCCAGCACCGGCTGCTGATCGACGGGCCCCGCGCCGAATTGCTGTTCGGCGAGGGGGAGGTTCTGGTCGCCGCGAAACACCTGATCGACGGCAGGCGCATTCGGTCCGAGCCCCGTGACTTCGTGGAATACTGGCACCTGCTGTTCGACCGCCACCAGATCATTCTGGCTGAGGGCATTGCCGCCGAAAGTTTCCACCCGGCGGACCAGTCGATCCGGGCGCTGGACCATGCCGCACGCGAGGAAGTGCTGCGGATCTTCCCGGAGTTGCGCCACGCATCCACCGCCTACGGACCGCTCGCCCGCCCTGCGATCGGCGCGGCAGAGGCGAGGGCGGTCCTGCCAATCCCCTGATTCCATAAAAAAGTTTACTCTGCGTCAACCTTTCTGCAACACCCCCGATTTCCGTCGTGGGGGTGGCTTGAAGGAATCGGGGCGCGGCGCGAAGCTTGCCGGGTCAATCAATCTTTGGGGGGATTGAGTCCATGAAGAAACTCGTCACCATTCTGGCAGGCCTGATCCTGTCCATCACCATCGCCGGCAGCGCTATGGCACAAAGCCTGCCATTCAGTTTCAGCGGCCCAAGCAGCTTTGCACGCGGCCCCGACAGGCTGACCTTCGGCTTCATGTCACCGTTCTGTTCCGACTGCCGGACCGTGGCCGGATTTGGCGGACCGGAAAACATCCATATCGGGAATGCGCTTGGCCTTATGGTTGCCGCCACCTGGCTCAATGCCGCCGCGCGCGGGGCTTCGGCGTCGTCCTCGGCCCCTGTCCTGGCCTATACGCTCGGGCTGGAGCACATGAATGCCGACGTCAATGCCTTCGAGGCGGGCGGCTGGCTGTTTCCGACGTACGGCAGTTCCACCTTCACCGGTATTTTCGTGGGCGCCGCCTATGAAACCCCGCTTGGCGGCGGCTATTCCAGCAGTTCCATCGCGGTTCCGACCTTCGGCTTCGGCCTGAACCTCGGCTATGGCTGGGCTGCTGTTGACGGCTTCGGCGGATCGTTCCAGGTCAACGACTCGGGTCTCTATGGCCGTGCCGATGCCTATCTGGCCATTCCGCTGGCGGGCGGCGTGCTGCTGACGCCGGGCGTATCCTACCGGCTGTTCGATTTCGGTGGCATCGAGGATCGCGGCCTGTCCGGGTTCCTGCGCCTTGTCATACCGCTATAACCTCCCTGCGACCTGTACCTCGTAGGGAATACGAAGATGGGCGCCCTGTTTCGGGGCGCCCATTTTACGTTTGGCAATGTCTGATCAGTGCACGCTGACCGGCGTCATGTCGTTCTGCCGCGCCACCACGAAGGCCAGCTTGCGGTCCTTGACCAGTGCCAGTTGCTCTCCCGCCTCGTTGCCGATGGCATAAAGCTCTTTCAACCCCGCGCCGCTGGCTTGCGCCCGGATCTCCTCGGGCAGATCGTCGACGCGCACCTTGCGGACATAGACGATGGGGCGTTCACCGGCTTTCATCTTGTCACTGGGTTCATGCATCCGACGACCCTCCTGTTCTGATCTTGATCGTCTGCACCACGTTTTCGGGGGCGGACCGTTTCAGATCCACATGCAGCAGCCCGTGTTCCATGGCAGCGCCCGTCACCTCGACCCCGTCGGCCAGGACGAAACTGCGTTGGAACTGGCGCGCTGCAATGCCCCGGTGCAGGAAGACGCGGCCCTCGCTGTCATCGCCCTGACGGCCCCGGATGACCAGCTGGCGGTCCTCCAGCGTGATCGACAGGTCATCCTCGGCAAAACCGGCCACGGCCAGCGTGATGCGGAAAGCATTCTCGCCCTTGGCTTCGATATTGTAGGGGGGATATCCGTCATTGCCGGATTTCGCGGTCCGCTCCACCAGCCGTTCCAGCTGATCGAATCCCAGAAGGAACGGGTGCGAACCTAAGGTCAGTTTCGTCATCGGGCACATCCTTTACCAAGCGATCTGCATGTGTCGGCCCCGTCATGGCGGCCATTTGCCTCAATATGGGGGCGCTTCATGACCCTTGCAAGGCGCGCAACGCTTTGCCCGTTGGGGATAATACGGTATCCTCAAGGCCCTGCCGCAAGGCGACTCAGTCACAGGTCCAGCGCCCATGAACGCCCCCAACGAAATGACCCATGAAGATGTGCTGCGCGTGAAGCTGGGGGTTCTGACGCGCGAACACAGGGATCTGGACGAGGCAATCGGCGCGCTCGAGGAACGCCCGCTGCCCGATCAGCTGACACTCCGCCGCCTGAAAAAGCGCAAGCTGGCGCTAAAGGACGCGATTGCCCGGATCGAGGATGAACTGACCCCGGATATCATTGCGTAACCCCGCGCCATGACTATAGTGCGCGCTTCCTGAGGGATAGCGAGGAAAACCGCCATGGATCGGGTCGAGGTCGGGATCATCATGGGCAGCCAGTCGGACTGGCCCACCATGAAGGAAGCCGCCGATATTCTGGATGAACTGGGCGTGCCCTATGAGGCGCGCATCGTGTCCGCGCATCGCACCCCGGACCGGCTGTGGTCCTATGGGCGCGAGGCCGTGGGCCGGGGCCTGAAAGTGATCATCGCAGGGGCGGGCGGCGCGGCGCATCTGCCCGGCATGATGGCGTCGAAAACCCGCGTCCCGGTCATCGGCGTGCCGGTCCAGACCAAGGCGCTTTCGGGCGTCGACAGCCTCTATTCCATCCTGCAGATGCCGCGCGGCTATCCCGTCGCCACCATGGCGATCGGCGCGGCAGGGGCCAAGAATGCAGGGCTGATGGCGGCCGGTATCCTGGCGCTTGGCGACGCGGGCCTCGCCGAACGGCTCGACGCATGGCGGGACGCGCTCTCCGCCTCAATCCCAGAGGTGCCGGTTGATGAGTGACATGCTGCCCACCGGTTCGACCATCGGCATCCTGGGCGGCGGCCAGCTTGGCCGCATGCTCTCGGTCGCAGCCTCCCGTCTCGGCTACAAGACCCATATCTATGAACCCGGTGCCGCGCCCGCGGGCGATGTGGCGGCCCGTGTCACGCAAGGCGCCTATAACGATCTCGACGCGCTGGCGCGCTTTGCCGCCTCAGTCGATCTCATCACCTACGAGTTCGAAAACATCCCCGCCGACGCGCTGGATGTGCTCTCGGCCACCACGCCGCTCTACCCCTCGCGCCGTGCGCTGGAGGTGAGCCAGGACCGCCTGACCGAAAAAACCTTCCTGACCGAAATCGGCCTGACGACCGCCCCCTTTGCGCCCGTGGACAGCGCCGAAGATCTGGCGCAGGCCATCGACCGGATCGGCACGCCCGCGATCCTGAAAACCCGCCGCTTCGGCTATGACGGCAAGGGCCAGGCGCGGATCATGGCGCCCGGCGATGCCGCGCGGGCGCTGGCCGACATGGCCGGCGCGCCCGCCATCCTCGAAGGCTTCATCGACTTCAGCCGTGAAATCTCCATCATCGCCGCGCGCGGGCGCGACGGGGCCATTTCCTGCTACGATCCGGGCGAGAACGTCCACGAAAACGGCATCCTCGCCACCACCACCGTGCCAGCCGCCATCGCGCCCTCGCTGCGTAGCGATGCCGTGCTGCTCGCCGCCCGCATCCTTAACGCGCTTGATTATGTGGGCGTGATGGGGGTGGAGCTTTTCGTGACGCCACAGGGACTGGTGGTCAACGAAATCGCCCCCCGCGTGCATAATTCCGGCCACTGGACGCAGGCAGGCTGCGCCGTCGACCAGTTCGAACAGCACATCCGCGCGGTGACCGGCTGGCCGCTTGGCGACGGCAAGCGCCACGCCAATGTGGTGATGGAAAACCTGATCGGCGACGATGTGACCCGCGCCCCGGACCTCGCCGCCCGACCCGGCACCCAGATCCATCTCTATGGCAAGGCCGAGACCCGCCCGGGCCGCAAGATGGGCCATGTGAACACGGTGACCGGCCCCGCGTAGCCTCTTCTTCTTTGTCCAAATACCCCCGCCGGAGGCGTCCAAACCCGCCACCGGCGCAACCGTCGGGACAGGCAACCGCCCTTCACCACAATACCGTGGCAACGCGGGTCGAGGAGTGCCCCCGCGCAAGCGGGGGTCGACGAGGCACGCCCGCGGGTCCCGTCAGGGAAGCAATTGCTCCACCGCATCCAGCAGATCAAGATCCTGTTCAAAGGCCCCCGTTTGCAGGAAGGTCAGCGTTTCGGCCACCACCAGCGGGTTGTTCATCATGAAGGTGTGACTGACCCGCAGCGCAATGAAATCGCGCATTCCCTCGACCATGGTCTCCTCGACCGAGACCTTTCCGTCATCCGGCCCCTCGATCAGCGCCGAGGTCACCGGGTTGATGGACCCATATCCCGCGATCACGCCAAGCTCGAAATCCACTGGCGGCAGGGCCAAGGGCACACTGTCCTCGCCGGTGCCCAATTGCTGCCCGGCGGGGCCATGGACCCAGTCGAACGCCGCAAGATCGTCGAACCGATCCACCAGGGCCGCCCCCTGGTTCGGCGGCGCCAGCATCACCACCCGGCCAAGCGAGGGCAGGTCATGCTCCGCCAGCCAGTGGCGCAGCAGGATGCCGCCCATGGAATGGGTGACCACATGCACCGTGCCGGGCGCGCAGCTGGCCAGCGCCGGTTCGATCGCGGCAGACGAGAGCTCACCGATCGTGCCTTCGGTAGATGGGTAGCCAAGATTCACCACCTGATAGCCTTCCGCCTCCAGCACCTCCTCCATCACCCAAAGCGAATTTGTGCTCCGCGCCAGCCCATGCAGCAGCACCACGCAGTCGGCGCGGGCTGGGATCGGGGCCAGACTGAGGGCGGCCAGCAGGGCGAAAAACACTTTCATTCCTCCTATCTAGGCCAGACCGCGGATTTCCCAAGCCCCCTTGCGCACCGGCCATAAGCCGGGCAGCATCCCGCTCATGCCAGTCCCCTCTCCCCGCCTTGCCGTTCGCGGCCTGCTCCTGATCGACAACCGCCTGCTTCTGGTCAACGCCTGGCCCAAGCACCGGGGCAACCTGTGGTGCGCGCCCGGCGGTGGCGTCGAGCGTGGCAGTTCCCTGCCCGACAATCTGGCGCGGGAGTTTCACGAGGAAACCGGCCTCACGGTTGGCGTCGGCGATCCATGCCTGGTCAACGAGTTTCACGACCCCGAGGGCACGTTCCATCAGGTCGATGTCTATTTCCGCTGCACGCTTCTGGCAGGCCAGCTCGACAACAATTGGAAAGATCCCGAACGGGTGGTCTGTGAACGCAGGCTGTTCAGCCGGGACGACATCGCGCGGATCAAGGTCAAGCCCGACAGCCTCGCCGCCGTGGCCTGGGGCGAGGCGATCTTCTACGATCCGCTGGAACCGATCCTGCGCTGAGGCGCCAGCAGGCCGAAGGCAATCCCCCCCAGAACGATTGCCGCCGCCAGCACCAGACGCAGCGACAGGCCTTCGCCAAGCAGCGCCACGCCCCCCAGAATGGCAATGACCGGAGCGGAAAGCTGCACCAGCCCCGCCACCGTGGCCTTGAGCTGCGGCAGCAGGGAATACCACAGCGCATAGCCGAGACCCGAGGTCACCGCGCCAGACAGGCAGGCCAGCAGGATGCCCCTTGTCGTGACGTCGACGGGCTCCATCTGCACCGGCAGGAAGATCGGGATGATCAGGCAGACCGGCGCGGCCCAGAGGAAATTCGCCGCCGTCGCCGCCAGCGGATCGCCCGCCTTGCGCCCCGCCAGCGAATAGACCCCCCAGCCCACGCCCGCGAGCGCCATGAAGACGGTGCCCATCAGCGGCACCGTAACCTCCCCTGCCGGCCAGACCAGCCAGCCGAGCCCCGCCATGGCCAGCCCCGCCCCGATCCACCGCGCGGGCGGCACGGACTCGCCGCCAAGGATCGCGCCTGCAAACATTGTGATCTGGACGCAGCCAAAGAGAATGAGCGCGCCGAGCCCGGCATCGAGCCGGAGATAGGCAATGGAAAAGCCAAGCAGGTAAAGGCAGAGCGACAGTGCGCCGACAAGGCGTCCGGGCTGGAACATCGGCAGCCCGCGCCGCTGGATCAGCACCAGCGCCACCAGCATGCCCGCGCCCGACAGCACCCGGATGATGGCAAAGCCGAGCGCGTCGATATCGCCCCCGGCCAGTGCCATGCGGTTGAGGATCGAATTGGCCGCGAAGGCCAGCATGGTGAGGGCGGTGAGCAGGGCAAGGCGCATGAGGACTGTCCGAAGATAGGAGGGGGTCAGAACACCCCAGCATAGCTCCGGGCGCAAGGGAAAGCGCCCCTGCCTCGCGATTTCGCCGCACTTGACCCGAGCGCCTTACAGGAACCGCGCGGCGACGGGGCCTGCCATCCAGCTGACCTGCCCGGCGCAGATCGTGGCCGCCACCCGGCGAGTCGCGTCCTCCACGATGACAAGGTCGGCGCGCAAGCCAGTGTCCAGCCGTCCCCGGTCGGTCCAGCCCATCACCTCTGCCGGGCGGCTGGAGATCAGCGCCCATGCGTCCTCCAGCGGCAACAGACCTTTCGCGGCCAGCGCAAACGCCGCCTGCCGAGGGGTCGGGTAGTGATAATCCGACACCAGCGCATCGCAATCGCCCGCGCGGATGATCTCCTCTGCCGCGACCTTCTTGTCATGCGAGCCACCCCGGACCACGTTGGGCGCCCCCATGATCACCGCGTCGCCCGCCCCTCGGGCTGCGGCGGCAGTGTCCAGGGTTTCCGGAAACTCCGCGATCCGGGCGCCCATGGCGCGAAACCGGGCACGGATTTCGGGGCTGGCATCGTCGTGGCTGCCGAGTCTGACGCCATCGGCCCTGAGATCAGCCGCCAGCGCCGCCAGCGCCCCCGGCACCTCATCGCGCAATCCGTGCAGCTTGTGAAGCAGCGCCAGATGCGCCTCGGGGCTGCGGCCGCTTTTCAGGGCCTGTCCGGTCAGCCGCGGCGGGCGTTTGCCAGCGGCCAGTGCTGCATGCGGCAGGTGATCGTTGAACACCACATAGCCGATCCCGGCCCTGCGGATCAGATCGCGCGCGCGGGGGTAGTCCGCCAGCAGGTTCACCTCCAGCCGCAGCTGCATCCGCATGTCTGTCAGGGGCTGCGCACGGGCCAGCACACCCGCCAGCGTCTCGGCAAAATCCGGTCCGCGCATACCCCCTTCCCAGCTGAAGAACTGGGCCAGAACGGCGGTGGTGATGCCGTTCGCGGCCAGTTCCGCATCGAGCGTCGCCAGCCCCTCGCCCGGATCGGTCACCGCCCCCCGGCGTGGGGCCACATGGCGTTCGAACCCGTCGCCATGCAGGTCGATGATACCGGGCAGGATCGTGTATCCTGACAGGTCCACGACCTTGCCGGACCTGTCGCTGACAAGTCCATCGGTCACGGAAACCGTGGCGGATGAAAACCCGTCGGGACGCAGAACGCGGGCATTGGTCAGGGTCAAGGGTGGCAGGGTCATACGACCTGCCTGCCCGATTCCGGGGATCAAGGGAAGAGGCCAAGGGCAAGCGTCAGTCCGCAAGGCCCGACTATCCAGCCGCGCGCGACAGGTCTAAGGTGCTGAAGCCGGGCAAAGAAAGACCACACATGACACACCATCCCGCGCTGGCCATTCTGACGGGTGTGGGATGGGAGATTGTCGAGCACACGACCTGGGTGCTTGATGCCTTCCGCGCCACGACGATCAACCAGGGTTATCTGGGTGACAGCGTGCTGAATGCGGTTGCGGATTACGTCTTCATGATGGGCGGTTTCGCGCTAGCCTCTGCCATCCGCCCGCTCTGGTCGGTCCTGCTGATCGTGGTGCTGGAGCTGACAGCGTCGCTCATTGCGCGGGACAGCCTGACCCTGTCGACGCTCAGCCTTGTCTGGCCCATCGAGGCCGTGGACCAGTGGCAGCAGGAGCTGAATCCACGGGCGGATCGCACTGACTGACGTCTCCGAGGGCAACGCTCCGTCCAGGCGCCTCCCCCATGGCCCGGATCGCCAAGGTCGGGCAGAAACAGAAAGGGGCCCGCCAGTGGCGAGCCCCTTCCCTGTTCCTGACGGATCGGCAGATTACATCATGCCGCCCATGCCGCCCATGCCGCCCATGTCGGGCATGCCTGCGCCGGCTGCGCCTTCTTTCTGCGGCTTGTCGGCCACCATCGCTTCGGTGGTGATAAGCAGACCGGCGATGGACGCGGCGTCCTGCAGAGCGGTGCGCACAACCTTGGCCGGGTCGATCACGCCGAACTTGAACATGTCGCCATATTCTTCGGTCTGGGCGTTGAAGCCGAAGGCCTTGTCTTCGCTTTCGCGGATCTTGCCGGCGACAACGGCACCGTCAACACCTGCGTTTTCAGCGATCTGGCGCAGCGGGGCTTCCAGTGCACGGCGCACGATGGCGATACCGGCGTTCTGGTCGGAGTTCACACCTTCCAGGCCTTCGAGCACCTTGGCGCCCTGAACCAGGGCAACACCGCCGCCCACAACGATACCTTCCTGAACGGCCGCGCGGGTTGCGTTCAGGGCGTCATCGACGCGATCCTTGCGCTCTTTCACTTCCACTTCGGTCATGCCGCCGACGCGGATGACGGCCACGCCGCCCGCCAGCTTGGCCACACGTTCCTGCAGCTTCTCGCGGTCGTAGTCAGAGGTGGTTTCCTCGATCTGGCCACGGATCTGGGCGACGCGCGCTTCGATCTCTGCCTTCTCGCCAGCACCGTCAACGATGGTGGTTTCGTCCTTGGTGATCGAGATCTTCTTGGCGGTGCCAAGCATGTCCATGGTCACCGACTCGAGCTTCATGCCGAGATCTTCGGAAATCACCTGACCGCCGGTCAGGATCGCGATGTCCTGCAGCATGGCCTTGCGGCGATCGCCGAAGCCCGGTGCCTTGACGGCTGCGATTTTCAGGCCACCGCGCAGCTTGTTGACCACGAGGGTCGCCAGCGCTTCGCCTTCCACGTCTTCCGCGATGATCAGCAGCGGCTTTTGCGACTGGATGACGGATTCCAGCAGCGGAACCATCGGCTGCAGCGACGAGAGCTTCTTCTCGTGCAGCAGGATCATGCAGTCGTCGAGTTCGGCAACCATCTTGTCGGGGTTGGTGACGAAGTAGGGGGACAGGTAACCGCGGTCGAACTGCATGCCTTCCACGACATCGGTCTCGGTTTCCAGACCCTTGTTTTCCTCGACGGTGATGACGCCGTCATTGCCCACTTTCTGCATCGCATCCGCGATCTGGCGGCCAATCTCGGCTTCGCCATTGGCGGAAATGGTACCGACCTGAGCGACTTCAGCGGAGTCGTTCACGGGGCGGGCAGAGGCTTTGATCGACTCGATCACGTTGGACACGGCGAGGTCGATGCCGCGCTTCAGATCCATCGGGTTCAGGCCGGCAGCAACCTGCTTCATGCCTTCCTTGACGATGGCCTGGGCCAGCACGGTCGCGGTGGTGGTGCCGTCGCCGGCTTCGTCATTGGTGCGGGAAGCGACTTCCTTCACCATCTGAGCGCCCATGTTCTCGAACTTGTCTTCCAGCTCGATTTCCTTCGCCACGGACACACCGTCCTTGGTGATGCGCGGGGCGCCGAAAGATTTGTCGATCACGACGTTGCGGCCTTTGGGGCCGAGGGTCACCTTCACCGCGTCGGCGAGGATGTTGACGCCTTTGAGCATACGGTTGCGGGCATCGGTGTTGAACTTGACGTCCTTAGCAGCCATCGGTGGCTCCTTCCTTGGAATGTCTTGGTTTCAGTCGAAAAAGGGACGGCTCAGGCGATGATGCCGAGGATGTCCGACTCTTTCATGATCAAGAGCTCTTCGCCCTCGACCGTCACTTCGGTGCCCGACCATTTGCCGAACAGGACGCGGTCGCCGGCCGACACGGCCATTGCGATCAGCTCGCCCGAATCCTTGCGCGCGCCTTCGCCGCAGGCGACGATTTCGCCTTCGGACGGTTTTTCCTTGGCGCTGTCGGGGATGATCAGACCGCCCTTGGTCTTCTCGTCGCTTTCGATGCGGCGCACCAGCACGCGGTCATGCAGCGGTTTGAATGCCATCTCTCGAACACTCCTTAGGTTCGTTGTTTCTCCCATGTTAGCACTCACCGTGGTAGAGTGATAACGAGGCGTAGATAAGGAGGTGCATGGGACGAGTCAACAAAGCCCGCCAAGATTTTTCACCGTCTGCCGGACATGAAGAGTTTTAGGCAGTTTCCCTTGGGGCAATCTGCGCCTCGTCAAGGGTTTGTTCACCCTTCACCCATAGCTTTCCGTTTGGGACCCGCATGTTTCAGGACGAGTGACTTGGCCAAGACCCGAGATGACATTGCAGACAGGTCAGCGGAATATCGGCGCTATGCCGAACTGACGCTGCGCCATATCCTCGACGCGGTGCTGGTCACCGATCTGGCCAATGACATCGTCTGGGTGAATACCGGGTTCGAGCGGATGTTCGGCCACCGGCTGGAAAACATTCAGGGCCTCCCGGCCAAGGGTTTGCTGGACGGCCCCGACACCGACCCCGCCGCGCGAGACAAGGTGATGCGCGCGGTTCAGGGGCGCGAGGTTCTGACCGTCGATATCCTGCATTACTCAGCCTCGGGTGAACCCATCTGGATCGACAAGACCCTGACGCCGATCTTCGACGAAGACGGCAATCACACCCATCACATGTCGATCAACCGCGACATCTCCAAACGCCGCAAGATGGAAGAAAAGACGCGCGAGGTGATGGCCAACGAAGAACAGCGCCAGCATGAACGCAAGCTGCTCAGCCAGGTCAGCGAATGGCTCTATTCCGCCAAGTCGCTTGAAGAATTGCTGATGGTGGTGCAGAAATCCATGCACACGCTGATCCCCGAAAGCGAGGGGCAGCTCTATATCTACTCGAATTCGCGCGACACGCTGGATCTGGAAACCAGCTGGGGCGATACGCCCGTTCACGAACACATCGATGCGGAGGATTGTTGGGCCCTGCGCCGGGGGCGCGCCTATTCCTTCGGCACCCGCGCCATCGAATTCCCCTGTTCACATGTGCAGGGTGAAGACACCCCTTATTTCTGCCTGCCGATCATTGCACATGGCGAAACCATCGGCCTGCTGCACCTGGCCTTTTCCGCGTTCGACCGGTCGATCATGTCGCGCGAGATGGTGGAAACCTTTCTGCAACAGCGATGGGAACTTGGCCTGCTTTGCGCCGAACAGATCAGCCTGGCGGTGGCCAATGTGCAGCTCAGGCATGAACTCATGGATCAATCCGTGCGCGACCCGCTGACCAGCCTGTGGAACCGCCGTTGGTTCCTCGATGCCGCACATAAGGAGATTGGCCGTGCCCGCCGTCAGGGCAGCCCGCTGTCTCTGATTTCCCTCGACGTCGACCACTTCAAGAAGTTCAACGACCATCACGGCCATGACGCAGGCGATATCGTACTGAGAGAGGTCGGCGCCCTGATGCGAGAGGTGTTTACCCCGCCGCTTGCCCCCTGCCGTCTGGGGGGCGAGGAGTTCGTGGCACTCCTGCCCGGTCTCGACCACGCCGCCGCGCTGGAGATCGCGGAGCGTTTCCGCATTGCGCTAAGCGAGTTGGAACTGGCCTATGGTGACGGCAAGCTGCCGCGCATCACCGCCTCAGCCGGCGTGACCAGCTACCCGGCCTGCGGCGATCACGTGGCCGATATGCTGAAACACGCGGATCTCGCGCTCTACCGGGCCAAGGACCAGGGCCGCAACCGCGTGGTGTCGGCGCTTGGCGACGAGGGACAGATCGCTGCCGAATAACATTGCATCCGCACGCAGACCCGTGGCGCGATAGCGCGCCAGGAACGTGGCATTCGGGCACCACCCCCTGACCGAGTCGCGCCAGGGTTGCATACCGACCTGACAAATCGCTCCCGGCCCGCTAGCCCGTCGCTCCAATCCGATCCGCACAGCAAAAGGGCCACAGCAATGCGCGCCACCGGGCTTGTCATTATAGTCCTCTCCTGCCTGATCCCCGCCTATCTCTTCGCCACGCTGCCCGATATTGCCGACCCCGTGGCGCTGTTCAGCCAGTATCTTGGCACGCTAGCCCTGATCCTCATGGCCTGGGCACAGATCATGGCAACCCGCGCGCCCGGCATCGAGGCGCTGATGGGACCGATGGACCAAGTCTATGTGCTGCATAAATGGTCCGGCATCGTCGCGATGACCGCGATCCTTCTGCATGACACGATTGATGCCGACATGGACGGGATCGGCCGGGAAACCGCGCTGACCGAGATTGCCGAAACTCTGGGCGAGCTCAGCCTTTATGGCTTGTTGGTTCTGGTGGTGATCTCCATCGCCACCTTCATCCCCTACCATCTGTGGCGCTGGACCCATAAGGCCATGGGCGGCTTCTTCATCGCCGGAACCATCCACTACCTGTTCATCCTCAAGCCCTTCGCCAATGGCTCGGCGCTCGGCCTTTATGTCGGCGCGATCTGCGCCGCGGGCGTGCTGGCCTATGCGGTCACGCTGCTGCCCCCTGCCCTGCGCAGGTCGGCTGGCTATCAGGTCAGCGGCATCCGCAAGACCGGCGGCGCGACCGAAATCACGATGACCCCCACCGGCAAGCCCCTGCGCTTTGCGCCCGGCCAGTTCGCCGTCTTTACCTTCGGGTCGCGCGGCCTGACGGAACCGCACCCGTTTTCTCTGTCGGCCCCTCCGGCGGCAGACGGCTCCCTTCAGATCACCGTGAAGGCGCTTGGCGATTTCACCCTTCGTCTTGGCCGCGACCTGACGCCGGGCGCCCCGCTGCGCGTTCAGGGGCCATTCGGGCGGTTCCAGCGACGGACACGGGCCAACGCCGCTGAAATCTGGGTCGCGGGCGGCATCGGCATCACCCCCTTCCTGGCCTGGACCGAGGCGCTGCCCGATGACTTGCCCGAACCGGTCACGCTGTTCTGGTGCGTCCGCTCCCGCGCGGATGCGCCCCAGATCGAGCGGGTCGAGGCCGCCGCCAACCGCGTGGCCAACCTGACGCTCCATATCCTGTCTTCCGAGTCAGGCGACCGGCTGACCGCCGACCGGATCGCGGCAGCGGCGAATGGCCCTCTCAAGCTTTGGTTCTGCGGCCCCGCCGGGCTGCGCCGGGCGCTGCAATCGGGCCTTGCCCGCCTCGGGGTCAGCGCCCGCGACATCCATTACGAGGAGTTCGAGTTCCGCACCGGCATCGGCCTCAAACGCCTCGCCGCCTGGATCGCCAATCGGATGAAAGACCGCACCGCGCCTTCCCGCTGACATCGCCCCTCCTGCGGCACAACTTCCACCTGACAATCCGCCGCCGCTTCTGTATGACGCGCGCAAACTCAAGATGAACGGACCCCATCCTATGACCACGCTCGTATTCGGCCACAAATCCCCCGACACCGATTCCACCGGCTCCCCCATCATCTGGGCCTGGTATCTGAACGAAGTGAAAGGCACCGACGCCGAAGCCGTCCTTCTGGGCGAGCCCAATACCGAAGCGGCCTTCGTGCTGGAGAAGTGGGACCTGCCCAAGCCGCGCATCATCGACGCCGTGGACGCGGGCGCGCCTGTCGTCATCGTCGACACCAACAACCCTGCCGAACTGCCCGACGCCATCAACGACGCCGATATTCAGGCGATCATCGACCACCACAAGCTGGTTGGCGGGATCGAGACCAAGGGACCGATCGACATCACCATCCGCCCCGTCGCCTGCACTGCCACCATCATGCATGACCTGATGGGCGGGGACGCCGCCAAGATGCCCGAGGCGATCAAGGGCGCGATGCTGTCCTGCATCCTCTCCGACACGCTGGAATTCCGCAGCCCCACCACCACCGACCGCGACCGCGAAGTGGTCGAGGCGCTGGCTGCCGATCTGGGCATCGACACCGCCGCCTATGCCGCCGAGATGTTCGCCGCCAAATCCGATGTCTCCGCCTTCTCGGACGCCGAACTGCTGCGCATGGACTCCAAGGCTTATGAGGTCTCGGGCACCAAGTTCCGCGTCTCGGTCCTCGAAACCACCTCGCCCGGCACTGTCCTGTCCCGCAAGGACAGCCTTGTCGCGACCATGCCGCAAGTGGCCGAGGAAGATGGCGTCGATCAGGTGCTGCTGTTCGTGGTCGACATCCTGAACGAGGAATCGACCCTGCTGGTGCCCAACGATCTGGTGAAGACCGTGGCCGAGAAGAGCTTTGCCACCGTCGTGGGCGATGCCGATACCGTGGTTCTGCCCGGCGTCGTATCCCGCAAAAAGCAGATCATCCCGAACCTGGCGCTCTGATCCCGGATCGGCCAGTTTTGGCTTACGCAAGGGGCGGCCCATGGCTGCCCCTTGTTGCATCTGCGCCCCGGGCAGAAACTGAAGGTGCCCAACCAGAGGTGCCTCATGCGACCCATCCTGCCCGCTGTCTTCACCCTTGCACTGGCCGCCCCCGTGCTGGCCGACAGCTACAACCCGGCCCCCGGCGATATCGTGACCATCGGCCAGGGCGGGCTTGGCCTGTCATCTGCCGATGCGACCGCCACCGCCACCCTGCCCTTCGGCACGCCCTTTCATGAAAGCCTGCGGACCCTGACCATGATCATGGGCCATGATTTCTCGGTCTACCTGCCGGAAGACTGCCCCGCGGGCCCCGTTGTCGTCGCCAGCTTCACCCGCCAGATCGACCTGATCTATCAAGAGGACCGATTGGCGGGCTGGATGCTGCGCCCCGGCTCGACCCTGACCACGCAATCGGGGGTCGGCCTTGGCACGCCGCTGGCCGGGCTTGGCGGTTTCGCAACGCTGGAGGTCATGGAATCCACGCTGGGATGGGAATTCCAGGCCGGTGAAATCTCTGGCCTTCTGTCCGACAGGGAAGGCATCGTCAGCCATATCTGGTCCGGAACGGTCTGCGTGTTCCGCTAGGCGGCCACCTTGCGAAAACGGCTTCGCGTCTGCACGGGGGATGTACAGGGGGTGTACGCCCGGTGTACGCCCGGCACCCCCCGATTTCACCGCCCCTTCCCTTCCACGGACCGCTCCCGTAATCAGGCACCGACCCAGAAGGAGCCCGGCAATAATGACCACCATCATCCGCTCGCTATCCGAGATTTCCGACCGCTACGACGTGCTCTATTGCGACCTCTGGGGCTGCCTGCACAATGGCTACACCCCCTTTGCCGAGGCGGTCGAGGCGCTGCGCGCCTTCAAGGCCAAGGGCGGCTATGTCCTGCTTTTGACGAACTCCCCCCGCCCGCGTGCAAGTGTCGAGAAACAATTGGAAAAGATCGGCGTTCCCCGCGATTGCTGGGATGCGATCGCCAGTTCCGGCGACAGCGCCCGCGCGGCCATGCTGCGCGGCCTGGTGGGCCGCAAGGTCTGGTTCATCGGCCAGCCCCATGACCAGAGCTTTTTCGCCCCAATGGAGGTCGTCAGCGACGCGGTCGAGATCACCCAGGTGCCGCTGGAAGAGGCCGAAGGCATCGTCTGCACCGGCCCCGAAGACCCGTCCGCCGATCCGGCCGTGATGCGCCCTAAGTTCCTCTACGCAAAGCAAAAAGGCCTGAAACTCCTCTGCGCGAATCCCGATATCGTCGTCGATCGCGGCGAGACCCGTGAATGGTGCGCGGGCGCGCTGGCGCGGCTCTATACCGAGATGGGCGGCGAGAGCCTCTATTTCGGCAAGCCCCACGCGCCGATTTACGAACTGGCGCGGATGCGGCTGGCACAGGCGGGGGTCGATTGCCCGCCCGAGCGCATCCTTGCCGTAGGCGACGGGCTGAAAACCGATATCCTGGGGGCACAGGGCGAACCCATTGATTCCCTGTTCATTTCCGGCGGCCTCAGCCGCGAGGATACCGGCACCACCGACCAGCCGGACCCGGAGAAACTGGACCAGGCGTTGACCGCGGCGCAGGTCGAGGCCACCTGGTCCATCGGCTTTCTGCGCTAGGCGTCAAGCAACATAGTTGCGACATAAGGGGCACATCACAGAACATTGTTACTTCTGCATTGCAGCATTCGCCCGTTTCCGCTATGAGACAGGGCAAGATGACTCGCGAGGTGCCAGATATGCTCGACAACTTCCCCCGTGGAACGATCTGTATCGAAGATATCGAGATCGGCATGACCCGCCACCTGTTGAAACAGGTGACCGACCGGGATATCGAGCTTTTTGCCGAGGTCTCCACCGACCGCAACCCGGTGCATCTGGATGACGATTACGCCCAGGACACGATTTTCGAGGGCCGTATCGCCCATGGCATGCTGACCGCCGGGCTGATTTCGGCGGTGATCGGCGAACAGCTGCCCGGCCACGGCACGGTCTATCTCGGCCAGACACTGAAATTCCTCGCCCCCGTGCGCCCCGGCGATATGGTTCGCGCCGAGGTTGAGGTGATGGACATGGACATCGCCAAGCGCCGCGTGACGCTGAAGACCCAATGCACGATCGAGGGAAAGCCGGTTCTCAAGGGCGAGGCCATGGTGCTCGCCCCGTCCCGCAAGTTCGACTAACCCTTTCATCTTGGCCAAAATACCTTGGGGGGTCCGGGGGGCTAGCCCCCCGCGGATCGACGCCGAAAGCGGCGAAACCGGCCTGCATGAAGGCGCGGAAGGGCCGCCCATGACCAGCAAGGCAATTCCCGGTCAGCCCCCGCTTGCCCTCGCCCATCAGGCCCGCTAAGCCGGTGCCATGAGAATACTGCGCGACCATCAATATGCCCTGCCCGAAGACCGTGGCGCCTCTGCCGCCATCGGCAATTTCGACGGGGTTCACCTGGGCCACCAGCATGTGATCGACCGCGCCCGCGTGGATGGCCTGCCGCTTGGCATTCTGACCTTCGAACCGCATCCGCGCCAGTTCTTCGCCCCCGACGCCCCCCCTTTCCGGCTGATGAATGCGGAGGCCAAGGCGCACCGTCTGGAAAAGCTCGGCGTCGATATTCTCTATGAACTGCCCTTCAACACCGCCCTCTCCCACCTGACCGCCGAAGAATTCGCCCGCGATGTTCTGGCCGAGGGTCTGGGCCTCAAGCGCGTGATCGTGGGGGCCGACTTCTGCTTCGGCAAGGGTCGTGTCGGCAACACCGACATGCTGTCCGAGTTTGGCAGACGCTTCGGGTTCGACGTCGATATCGTGCCCATTCTGCATGGCGATCTCGGGGCCATCAGTTCCACCAATATCCGCAACGCGCTGTCCGATGGCCGCCCCCGTGATGCCGCCGCGATGCTTGGGCATTGGCACCGGATAGAGGGCCAGATCGTGCATGGCGAAAAGCGGGGCCGGCAATTGGGCTATCCCACGGCCAACATGAATCTCGACGGGCTGCACCTTCCGAAACTCGGGGTCTACGCGGTGCTGGTCGATGTGCTCGACGGCCCCCATGCGGGCCATTACCACGGCGTTGCCTCGCTTGGGGTGAGGCCGATGTTCAACGGCGCTGTGCCGAACCTTGAAACCTTCCTGTTTGACTTCAAGGGCGATCTCTACGGCACCGACCTCTCTATCGCGCTGATCGACTATCTGCGGCCCGAGCTGAAGTTTGACGGGCTCGACGCGCTGATCACCCAGATGGATGCCGACAGCGACACGGCTCGCACGATTCTGAAGGCGCTGGAATGAGCCGTTTGCGGCGCGAGTTCTGGACGCTGCCGCTGGCAAAGCTGACGCCTGCTGAGTGGGAGGCGCTTTGCGATGGCTGCGGCAAATGCTGCCTCAACAAGCTGGAAGATGAAGAGAGCGGCGAGGTTGCGCTGACCCGCGTGGCCTGCCGCCTGCTCGACGACCAGACCTGTCGCTGTGGGCAGTACGAGATCCGCAAGACGCTGGTCCCCGAATGCATCCAGTTGACGCCCGAGACCATGGGCAACGTAGCCTATTTCATGCCCGAAACCTGTGCCTACCGGCTGCGCCACGAGGGCAAACCCCTTTACCACTGGCACCCTCTGGTGTCTGGTGACCCCGAAAGCGTCCATTCTGCCGGCGTGTCGATGCGCGGGCTGACGGTGCCCGAGTTCGAGGTGTCGGAAGAAGAATGGGAAGACTATATCATCGAGGAGCCCGGCACATGATCTTCGCCTCCGACAACACCGGCCCCGCCGCGCCTGAAATCATGGACGCCGTGCTGCGTGCGAACGAGGGCTACCAGATGCCCTATGGCAACGACACGATTATGCCGGGCGTAACACAGAAGATACGCGATCTCTTTGAGGCGCCCGAAGCCTCGGTTCACCTCGTGGCGACCGGAACGGCGGCCAATGCGCTGGCGCTGGCAACGCTGGCCAACCCCTGGGATGGTGTCTTCGTCCATCGCATCGCCCATGCCGAAGAGGATGAATGCGGCGCGCCTGAATTCTACACCAACGGTGCCAAGCTGGTGCTTGTGGACGGGCCCGATGGCAAGATGGACCCGGCGAGCCTCGATGCCGCGATCAAGGCCACTGGCGACAAGGGCGTGCATGGGGTCCAGCGCGGGCCGGTCTCGATCACCAACATCACCGAAATCGGCACCGCCTATACGCTGGACGAGATCCGCGCCGTGACGGATGTTGCGAAATCCTACGGGCTAAAAGTGCATCTCGATGGAGCGCGCTTCGCCAATGCCTGCGCGGCGCTTGGCTGCACGCCCGCCGAGATGACATGGAAAGCCGGGGTGGATGCGGTCAGCTTCGGCGGCACCAAGAACGGCTGTATGGGGGTCGAGGCGGTGGTCTTCTTCGACCCCGCGCAGGCGTGGGAACTGGAGCTGCGCCGCAAGCGCGGGGCGCATCTCTTCTCCAAGCACCGGTTCCTGTCTGCCCAGATGGACGCCTACGTGACCGACGGGCTGTGGCTGCGGCTGGCGGAGCAGGCCAATGCGCGCTGCCGTGAACTGGCCGATGGCATCAAGGTCCTGCCCGGCGCCTCGCTGGAGGCGGAACCCGCCGGCAACATGATCTTCGCCCATATCCCGCGCGGCGCCCAAAAACGGGCGATGGCGGCGGGGGCGAAATACTATCTCTTCCCCTTCAATGCCTCGCTGGATGGGCCGGAGGACGAGCCCATTCGCTGCCGCTTCGTCTGCGACTGGTCCTGTGAACGCGAGACGGTGGAGCGTCTGCTGACCCTCTTTCGCGGCTGACCCTCACCACGCGGGAGAGCCTTGTGTTCCGTGACTGCGTTGCCAAAGGCGCGGGTCAAGAGTTTTCGAAAGCTCTTGCCAAGGCGCTTCGAAGCGCCTTCCCGCGCCCTACCCCGACCGCGCGAAGAGATCGGCAATCGCCCCGGCCACTGGCACCGGATGGGTGATCGGCACCATATGGCCTGCGCCGGGTACGCTGATGCGGGTGGTGTCTGCGATCTCCCGTTCCATCCGGTCAATGATGGCGGCTGTTACAGGCAGGCAATCCCCACCCTGCACTAGCAATGTCGGCGCGCGCACCTGTCCAAGCCTCGGCACCAGCCCGGCACTGTCATGAAACAGCGCGTCATCGGATGCCTTGATGAAGTGGATGCGGTCGATCATGTAGCGCTGCTGAGCTTCGGGCATATCATCAAGCCCGCCATCCGCGCCCCAGAGACGCAGAAACTCCTGCGCTGCGGCTTTCCGGTCCCCATCAGCCAAAAGTCGCTCGTAACGTGAAATGAGCGCTCGATACGGGCGATACACACCGCTTCCCTGCGCCGCCGCGAACAGCACCGGTTCGATCAGGGTCAGACTACGGACGCGTTCGGGCATCTCCTCGGCCAAGCGCAGCGCCAGGGTCGCGCCAAAGCTGTGCCCCACGGCATCGAAGCGCCCCTCTGGCAGATGTGGCAACACGGCCTCGTAGCATTGGTCATGCAGGTCGCGCCCCGGGTCGATGTCGGGGGCCCTGCCATGGCCAAGGATGTCGGGTGCCGTCACGCGAAGGCCCGGCCCAAGCGCCCGAACCACGCCCTCCCACGCGCCGGAATGGGCCAGCGAGCAGTGCAGCGCCAGAACCTCGCGCGGGCCATCCCCCCATCTTCGGGCAAATCCGCTCACAGATCGCCCGCGAGATATGCATCCAGATCGTCCAGCCGGTCATGGCCCCAAAAACACTCAGACCCGTCCACGATATAGAACGGGGAACCGAAGACATTGGCGCTGACCGCGTCTTCAAGGTTGCGGGCATATTCCTCTGCGGCCGTCAGCATGCCCTTGTCGGCGAGATCCGGATCGAAGCCATTTTCCGACAACACGGCGCGGATCACCTCGTTGTCGGCGATATCCCTGTTTCCGGCCCAGATCGCCGCAAGCATGCCGTGCACCAGCCCGCCCAAATCTCCGCCGCCCGCCTTCTGCGCCGAGATGATCGCGTAGGAGGACGGCGCGGGGTTAGTTGGGAAGAAAAAGGGCTGTTCGTTGATCGGCAGACCGGCCTTTTTCGCCCCCCGCCGCAACTCCTGCAACCGGTAGGCCTTGCGGGCTGCATGCCGGTCGGGCAACGCCACGCCGCCGGTGCGGGTGAAGAGCGTTGCGATATCCATCGGCTTGTAGGTGATCGTTGCGCCGTGGCGTGTGGCGATTTCCTCCAATCGCGTCCCCGCGAGATAGGTGAAGGGCGAAAGAGTGGAGAAATAGTAGTCGATGTTAGCCATGCTGCGTCTTCCTTTGGTCTTTCGCGATTGGTAGCTGGATGTTAGGGGGTGTCAACGTCCTGTTACACTAGCGACTCGAGAGACAGCTGCCATGTCCGCATCCGATCCCAAGCTCATTTCCGGCAATTCCAACCAGCCGCTGGCACAGGCCATCGCCCGCCGGATGTCGCTTCATCGCGGCATGTCAGTTGGTCTTGTTGAAGCCCGCGTGGAGCGGTTCAACGACGGCGAGATTTTCGTCGAAGTGTTCGAGAACGTGCGCGGTGAGGATATGTTCATTATCCAGAGCACCTCGAACCCCGCCAATGACAATCTGATGGAACTGCTGATCATGGCCGATGCGCTGCGCCGCTCATCAGCCAGCCGCATCACCGCCGTGATCCCCTATTTCGGCTATGCCCGCCAGGACCGCCGCACCAAGGCCCGCACCCCGATCAGTGCAAAACTGGTCGCAAACATGCTGGTGGGGGCCGGCATCGAACGCATCCTGACGCTCGATTTGCATGCTACCCAGATCCAGGGGTTTTTCGACATCCCCGTCGACAACCTTTACGCCGCACCGATCTTCGCGCTTGACATCATGCACCACTTCAAGGGGCAGATGGAGGATATCATGGTGATCTCGCCCGATGTGGGCGGCGTGGCGCGGGCCCGCGAGCTGGCCAAGCGCATCAACGCACCGCTGTCCATCGTCGACAAGCGCCGCGAGAAGCCGGGTGAAGTGGCAGAGATGACCGTGATCGGCGATGTGACCGGCAAGAAATGCATTATCGTGGACGATATCTGCGACACAGCCGGAACGCTGTGCAAGGCCGCCGAGGTGTTGATGGAGCATGGCGCGAAGGAAGTGCATTCCTATATCACCCATGGCGTCCTCTCTGGCCCGGCGATCGAGCGGGTCAGCAAGTCGGTCATGAAATCGCTGGTCATCACCGACTCTATCGAGGCCACCGACGCCACCAAGGCAGCGCCCAATATTCGCATTGTGCCGACCGCACCGATGTTCGCGCAGGCGATCCTGAACACCTGGTCGGGCACCTCGGTCTCGTCTCTTTTCCAGGATGAGACGCTGGCACCGATCTATGAAGGGCTTTATTCGCGCGGCTGAGCGCGCAGGCCCTTGCCTGTCCCTGCCGCTCTGGAAGTCCCAACCGGGGGACCTGCCCCATGTCGACAACGATCAAACTTGCCATTGGCAGCCTGATCCTGGGATTCGTGGTGCTGGCCCTGAAGGGGCTGGCCTACTGGATCACCGGGTCGGTGGCTCTGTTGTCGGACGCGCTGGAAAGCACCGTGAACGTGGCCACGGCCCTTGCCGCCCTGATCGCTGTTCGCGTCGCGGCCCGGCCAGCCGATGCCAATCACCCTTACGGCCACCATAAGGCAGAGTTCTTCAGCGCGGTGCTGGAAGGCGTGATGATCATCATCGCGGCCCTTCTGATCCTGCGCGAAGCCTATGAGGGCATCCTTGCCCCGCGCGCCATCGACGCGCCGTTGGCAGGTCTGATAATCAACGGGTTGGCAACGGGCTTGAACGGCGTCTGGTGCTGGATTCTGCTGACCTGGGGGCGGCGCGAACGCTCCCCTGCTCTGGTGGCCGATGGCAAACACCTGCTGGCGGATGTGGTTACGTCCGGCGGGGTTGCGGTCGGGATCCTGCTGGCCTGGGCCACCGGGTTCTGGCTACTCGATCCGATCATGGCGGCGATCGTGGCTGTGAATATCCTCTGGTCCGGGTCCAAGGTCATCAAGGACTCGCTCAACGGGCTGCTGGATGAGGCGGTGCCGGAAGAGACGCTACAGATCATCAGCGATGTCATCGCCTCCCACGCCACGGGCGCGGTGCAGGCCCATGACCTGCGCACGCGTCACGCGGGCAAGGTGACGTTCATCGACTTCCATCTGGTGATGCCGGGGGAAACGACGGTGACAGCATCACATGAGATCTGCGACCGGGTCGAGGCCGCGCTGAAAGCGGCGGTACCCGATGCCAATATCACCATCCATGTGGAGCCGGAGCACAAGGCCAAGCCAAGGGCTATCGAGGTGCCTGACGGGCCGGATCAGTAGAGATCCCAGTCATCCTCGTAAGGCAACTCGCCAATCGCCATCCAGTCGGCGCGAACGCGGGCGATCTTGGTGTCTTCCCAGGTGGTAAAGACCAGTTCGAACCCGTCGCTGCGGATATTGGCGGCGCGGATATCGGCACGCTGGTTGGCCTCGGTCGACATGTCCCACATGGTAACGGACACATGCACAGCGGGCGGCGTCTTGAACGGCTGAGCAAAGCGCACGGGATGCCAAACCTCGCGGTTGCCCGTGCCAGTCCACATTTCGCCACCGACATCGTAATCCTCGAACAGCAAATGACTGCCCTGATCGACGCCAACGAGGTTGTTTCTGATCTTTTTCATCTGCTCAATCGCTATGGCCGACCCGCGTTTTGCAGGATGAATACGGCAGTAGTTGGAAAAAAGCCGTTCACAAATCGGTTAAAAGAAAGCGCCCCGCAACCGGTCCGGCGCGGGGCGTTTCTGTCTGTCTTGCCGCCGGGCAGCGGGCTTAGTCCATGTCTTCCAGAAGCTGGACCAGATCGGCGACGAATTTCTCGGCCCCGTCTTTCTGGTCGGCTTCGGCGGAAGCGGCCTTTGCACGGGCCTCTTCCAGAAGATCGGAGAGGTCGTCCTTGCGGACCTCATCCCCGGCATGGGCACGCTCGGCGATCACCGAGACGGAGCCTGCGGTGACCTCGACAAAGCCAGAGGTCACGACATAGCTTTTATCGCCGTCGGCCGACTGCACCCGGACCACGCCCGGACGCAGGGTGGTGATGACGGGGCTGTGCCCCGGCATCGCCGTCAGGTCGCCGTCGGCACCCGGAATCTGGACCGAGGACGCTTCGAAAGAGGCCAGCCTCTTTTCCGGCGACACAAGGTCGAACTGCATCATATCGGCCATCGGTTACTCCTTAGGCTGCTTCTGCGGCCAGGCGCTCGGCTTTTGCGATCACTTCGTCGATGCCGCCAACCATGTAGAAGGCCGCTTCGGGCAGGTGGTCGTATTCGCCGGCCACAACCGCCTTGAACGAGGCGATGGTGTCTTCCAGCGGAACCTGCACACCGTCAGAACCGGTGAACACTTTCGCCACGTCGAAGGGCTGCGAAAGGAAACGCTGAATCTTCCGGGCGCGGGCCACGGTCAGCTTGTCCTCTTCCGACAGTTCGTCCATGCCGAGAATGGCGATGATGTCCTGCAGCGACTTGTAGCGCTGAAGGATACCCTGAACGTCACGGGCAACCTGGTAGTGCTCTTCACCGACAACCTGCGGATCGAGGATCCGGCTGGAGCTGTCGAGCGGGTCCACGGCCGGGTAAATCCCGAGCTCGGAGATCGCACGCGACAGAACGGTGGTTGCGTCGAGGTGGGCGAAGGTCGTGGCCGGGGCCGGGTCGGTAAGGTCGTCCGCGGGAACGTAGACGGCCTGGATCGAGGTGATCGAGCCGGACTTGGTCGAGGTAATGCGTTCCTGCATCGCGCCCATGTCGGTGGCCAGCGTCGGCTGGTAGCCCACAGCAGACGGGATACGACCCAGAAGTGCGGACACCTCGGACCCGGCCTGGGTGAAGCGGAAGATGTTGTCGACGAAGAACAGAACGTCGGTCCCGGACTGGTCGCGGAACTGCTCGGCCAGGGTCAGACCGGTCAGCGCAACACGGGCACGCGCCCCCGGAGGCTCGTTCATCTGACCGTAAACCAGGGCAACCTGCGATTCTTCCAGGTTGTCGGGCTTGATCACGTTGGATTCGATCATCTCGTGGTAGAGGTCGTTGCCCTCACGGGTCCGTTCCCCCACACCGGCGAACACGGAGAAGCCCGAGTGCACCTTTGCGATGTTGTTGATCAGTTCCATGATGAGAACGGTCTTGCCCACGCCGGCACCGCCGAAGAGGCCGATCTTACCACCCTTGGAATAGGGTGCCAGAAGGTCGACCACTTTGATGCCGGTGACGAGGATTTCGGAGGCAGTGGACTGCTCTTCGAATTCCGGTGCGGGCTGGTGGATGGCGCGGGTTTCCGACGCGTTCACCGGGCCCTTTTCGTCAACGGGCTCGCCGATCACGTTCAGGATGCGGCCCAGGGTGGCGTTGCCGACCGGAACCGAGATGGGGGCGCCGGTGTCGGTGACGGATGCGCCACGCACCAGACCTTCGGTGGCGTCCATAGCGATGGTCCGCACGGTGTTTTCGCCCAGGTGCTGTGCCACTTCCAGAACAAGGGCCTTGCCGTTGTTCTCGGTGTTCAGCGCGTTGAGAATCTCGGGCAGATGATCCTCGAACTGCACGTCAACGACAGCGCCGATGACCTGCGTGATTTTGCCGACTGCTTGTGCCATGTCGTTTCTCCAGATTTCGTCAGAGCGCCTCGGCGCCCGAAATGATTTCGATCAGCTCGTTGGTGATGACGGCCTGACGCGAGCGGTTGAACTCGATTGTCAGCTTGTCGATCATCTCGCCAGCGTTCCGCGTTGCGTTGTCCATCGCCGACATCCGTGCGCCCTGTTCGGACGCCCCGTTTTCCAGCAGGGCCGAGAAGATCTGCGTTGCAACACCGCGCGGCAGCAGGTCTTCCAGAATGGCTTCTTCCGACGGTTCATAGTCATAGAGCGTCGAGGCATCGTCCGCCTCGGGCGCTTCGAACTTGGCCGGAATGATCTGGGTTTCGGTCGGGATCTGGCTGATCACCGATTGGAACGTGTTGAAGTAGATCGAGGCGACGTCGAATTCCCCGGCGTCGAAACGCGCAAGGATGTCACCGGCGATCTCGGCCGCATTTGCGTAGCCCACGCGCTTCACATCCGACAGGTCGACATGACCCACCATCAGATCGGCGTAATCGCGGCGCAGCTGTTCGCGGCCCTTCTTGCCCACAGTCAGGATCTTCACGGTTTTGCCACGCGCCTGCAAATCGGCGATCCGGGTGCGTACGAGACGCACGATCGTCGAGTTGAAGCCACCGCACAGCCCCCGCTCCGCCGTCAGCACCACCAGCAGGTGGGTCTGATCGGACCCGGTGCCCGCCAGAAGACGCGGGGCACCGTCGGAATTGCCGACCGAGGCGGCGAGGCCGCCCATGACGGCCTGCATCCGTTCGGCATAGGGGCGACCGGCCTCCGCCGCATCCTGCGCGCGGCGCAGTTTGGCGGCGGCGACCATCTGCATCGCCTTGGTGATCTTGCGGGTCGATTTGACCGACTCGATCCTGTTTTTTAGGTCCTTGAGGTTTGGCATTGCCTGACCTCCTTATGCGAAATCGGCGGCGAAGTCGTCGAGTGCTGCCTTGACCTTGTCTTCGAGCTCACCTTTGACCTTGCGGTCGTTGTTGGTGATGTCGTCCAGCAGATCCTGGTTCTTGCCACGCAGATGTGCCAGCAGACCGGCCTCGAAGCGACCGACGTCGGACATTGCCACGTTGTCGAGGTAGCCGTTGGTACCGGCGTAGATCACGCAGACGATTTCTGCGTTGGTCAGCGGCGAATACTGGGGCTGCTTCATCAGCTCGGTCAGACGGGCACCCCGGTTCAGCAGGCGCTGAGTTGCGGCGTCAAGGTCAGAGCCGAACTGGGCGAAGGCCGCCATCTCGCGGTACTGAGCGAGCGACAGTTTCACCGGGCCGGCAACCGAGGACATCGCCTTGGTCTGTGCGGACGAGCCCACACGCGACACCGACAGACCGGTGTTCACGGCGGGGCGGATGCCCTGGTAGAACAGCTCGGTTTCGAGGAAGATCTGACCGTCGGTGATCGAGATCACGTTGGTCGGAATAAAGGCCGACACGTCGCCGCCCTGGGTTTCGATGATCGGCAGAGCGGTCAGCGAGCCAGCGCCATGGTCTTCGTTCAGCTTCGCGGAACGCTCCAGCAGGCGGGAGTGGAGGTAGAAAACGTCACCGGGGTAGGCTTCGCGGCCCGGCGGGCGGCGCAGCAGCAGCGACATCTGACGATAGGACACGGCCTGCTTGGACAGGTCATCATAGATGATCAGCGCGTGGCGGCCATTGTCGCGGAAATATTCCGCCATTGCGGTTGCGGCATAGGGGGCCAGGAACTGCATCGGCGCGGGGTCGGATGCGGTGGCGGCCACAACGATCGAGTAATCGATCGCGCCGGTTTCTTCCAGCTTCTTCACCAGCTGCGCAACGGTGGAGCGCTTCTGGCCAACGGCCACGTAGACGCAGTAGAGCTTCTTGCTCTCGTCGTCGCCGGCGGCGTCGTTATAGGATTTCTGGTTCAGGATCGCGTCGAGCGCCACGGCGGTCTTACCGGTCTGACGGTCGCCGATGATCAGTTCCCGCTGGCCACGGCCGATCGGGATCATGGCGTCAACGGACTTGAGGCCGGTTGCCATCGGCTCGTGCACCGATTTACGCGGGATGATGCCCGGTGCCTTGCTGTCTGCAATGCGACGCTCAGAGGCTTCGATCGGACCCTTGCCGTCGATCGGGTTGCCCAGACCGTCGACAACGCGACCCAGCAGACCGTCGCCCGCGGGCACGTCCACGATCGAGTTGGTGCGCTTGACAGTGTCGCCTTCTTTGATGTCCCGGTCGGAGCCGAAGATCACGACACCGACGTTGTCGGCTTCGAGGTTCAGCGCCATCCCCATGATGCCGCCGGGGAATTCGACCATCTCACCTGCCTGGACATTGTCCAGACCGTAAACACGGGCGATACCGTCACCAACGGAGAGCACACGGCCCACCTCGGCGACTTCGGCCTCCTGGCCAAAGCTCTTGATCTGCTCCTTGAGGATCGCAGAGATCTCGGCTGCTTGGATAGTCATTTATCCGACCTCTTTCATAGTGTTCTGGAGGGTGTTGAGCTTGGAGCGGATCGACGTGTCGATCATCTTCGAGCCCACCTTAACGACAAGACCGCCAATGATACCTTCATCGACGGTCGCATTCAGTTTCACGTCCTTGCCAACGGCGGCCTTGAGGGCCTTTGCCAGCTTGTCGGACTGGGTTTTGGTCAGCGCCTTGGCCGACACGACATCGGCGGTCACTTCGCCTTTGTGATCGGCGATCATCCCACGCAGCGCGGCGGCCATCTGGGGCACCACGAACAGACGGCGCTTGGTGGCCATCAGTTTCAGCGTGTTGGACATGATTGCACCCAGGCCCATGGCCGAGGCAACGGCCGCAATTCCGGCCTGCATGTCTTCGCGCGAATAGATCGGCGACGCGATCAGATCCCGCAGGTCTGCGCTGTCGGCCAATGCGCCTTCCAGCGTGGCCAGATCGGCCTCCAGCGCATCGAGCGCATTATCCTCTGTGGCAAGATCGAACACCGCCGTCGCGTAGCGCGAGGCAATGCCGGTCGAGATCGAAGCTGTTTCCGACACGTCCACCCTTCCGATACAGTGGCCGGGACCACATCCTGAGATGTGCCCGGCGGTTCTGTCTAAAGGCGGTATCTGTCCCCGCCCACCTGAAATCGCGCTGGATGTATCAGAGGGTTCTACAGCCTGCAACAGCCACGGCATCTGGCGAGATTCCGCCGAACCCCCTGTTTTTCCGGGGTTTTGGCAATTTTCGCCGTCCTGCGACGCTTTGAAGCTAGTGAATTTTCAAGCTTTTTCTGTGGATAAGGCGCGAGTCAGGTGCAACTGTATGCCTTGGCACACCACGGTATGCCTTCGATTCACCCGTCCCGTGAGAGATGAACAAGCCCCTACACGGCGTCATTATCCCTAACGCGGGCAGGCTGGGGCGCAGAATCGAGGATGCGCAGGGGTCGTTTGACGCGTTCTGCCAAACCGGGCCGCGTGGGGGCGAATGTGTGTTTTCTGGCCTCCAGCATGATCACCCCACCCGCATAATAGTTGGACAGTTTCCGGCCCATGTTCTCGACCAGTTCAGAGCTTTTCAGCCAGAATCGCCCGTGGCTGGGCGGCGCGAACAGGGCGGCGCGGTGGCGTTCGGGTTCGAACCCGTGATTGCGGATCTGCTCCTCCAGTTGCCCGAGCGAATAGGGCCGGCCAAAGCCAAAGGGCGTCGCATCGCGCCGCGCCCACAGCCCGCCCCGGTTCGGAACGATGAACAGCGCCTTGCCGCCCGGTGCCAGAACGCGGTGGCATTCCTCCAGCACCGCCGCGGGATGCTGAGATGTTTCCAGCCCGTGCAGGCAGACAAGCCTGTCGACAAGCCCCGCAGGCAGCGGCCAGCGAGTTTCGTGGCATAGGACACTGACATTGTCCTGCCCCGCAGGCCAGGGCATCACCCCCTGCGCGCCCGGCATCAGGCCGATGACCCGTTCCGCCTCGCCCAGATAGGGGCGCAGCAACGGCACCGCGAAACCGAATCCCACCACCGTCTGCCCTCGCGCCTCGGGCCAGAACGCCGTGACCTGATCGCGCACCGCCTTTTGCGCGATGCGGCCTAGCCGGGTCCGGTAGTAGAACTGGCGCAGGTCCAGCACGTCGAGATGCATTGCAACCCCCTCGGGTTTGGGCGACGGTCGGGGGGCAGCTTACCCGGGAAGAAGGAAATTGCCATGCCCTTGCAGATCGTCACCGTTCCCTGCCTTGCGGACAACTATGCCTTCCTGCTGCATGACGCAGCCTCCGGGGCCACGGCGGTTGTCGATGTGCCCGACCCGGAGCCCATTCAGGCGGAATTGACCGCGCGGGGCTGGACGCTGACCGACATCCTGATCACCCATCATCACTGGGACCATATCGACGGCGTCGCACCGTTGGTGGACGCGACCGGGGCAAAGACCTGGGGCAACGCCGCCGACGCGGGCCGCCTGCCACCGCTGGATCATGCGGTCAATCCCGGGGACGCCGTGACCATCGGCGGCGAAACCGGCACAGTGATCGAGGTCTCCGGCCACACCGTCGGCCACATCGCCTTTCACTTCCCGGGCAGCAAGGCCGTCTTCACCGCCGACAGCCTGATGGCGCTTGGCTGCGGGCGTCTGTTCGAGGGCAGCCCCGAGATGATGCATGCAAGCCTTGCCCGGCTTGCCGCCCTGCCCCCGGAAACCATGGTCTGTTCCGGCCACGAATACACCGCCAGCAACGCGAAATTCGCTCTGACCATTGATCCCGGCAATCCGGCGCTTATCTCTCGTAGCAAGGCCATCGCCACCGCCCGCGCCGAAGGGCGGTCCACAGTGCCCTCGACCCTGCAGGAAGAACTCGACACCAACCCCTTCCTGCGCGCCCATGACCCTGCCATCCGCGCGCAGCTTGGACTGGAGACCGCCGACGATGTGGCCGTCTTCACTGAAATCCGTGCCCGCAAGGACCGATTCTGAGCGGCGCGCATTCACCCCCATTTGCCACCCGATTAGGCGACATCACGAAAAATGGCAGGGGCGCAAAGAAAAATTGAAGAGAAATGCCTTGAACTGCACGGACAAAAACCGAACCTTAACAGTATGAGGCCACTGTCGGACGCGAGCGCCCCCTCGCCCGTCCGGCGCAACGAAAGGAGCACAGGCAGTGCCGTCGTTTTCGAACACCCTTGAGCAGGCCATCCACGCCGCGCTGGCGAACGCCAATGCGCGCCGTCATGAACTCGCAACTCTGGAGCATCTGCTGCTCGCCCTTCTGGAAGAGCCTGACGCGATGAAGGTCATGCAGGCCTGTTCCGTCGATCTTGAAGAGCTGCGCCAGACCCTTGTGGAATTCATCGACGAGGAGCTGTCGACGCTGGTCACCGATGTGGAAGGGTCCGAGGCGGTGCCGACCGCCGCCTTCCAGCGCGTGATCCAGCGCGCCGCGATCCATGTCCAAAGCTCTGGCCGGACCGAAGTGACCGGTGCGAATGTGCTGGTGGCGATCTTCGCAGAACGCGAATCCAATGCCGCCTATTTCCTGCAGGAACAGGACATGACCCGCTATGACGCGGTGAATTTCATTGCCCATGGCGTTGCGAAAGACCCGTCCTTCGGCGAATCCCGTCCCGTAAGCGGGGCAAATGAAGAGGACAGCATTCACGGCAATGCTGAAACCGCCTCCGAGGGCGACGGCAAGGAATCGGCGCTGGCCAAGTATTGCGTCGACCTGAACGCCAAATCCGTAAAAGGGGATATCGACCCGCTGATCGGGCGAGAGCACGAGGTGGAACGCTGCATTCAGGTGCTGTGCCGCCGCCGCAAGAACAACCCGCTTCTGGTGGGCGATCCCGGCGTGGGCAAGACCGCCATTGCGGAAGGACTGGCCAAGAAGATCGTCGAGGGTCAGACGCCCGAGGTTCTGCAAGGGGCCACGATCTATTCGCTCGACATGGGCGCGCTTTTGGCGGGCACCCGCTATCGTGGCGATTTCGAGGAGCGGCTGAAGGCCGTGGTCAGCGAACTGGAAGATCACCCCGACGCGGTGCTGTTCATCGACGAAATCCACACCGTGATCGGCGCGGGCGCGACATCCGGCGGGGCGATGGACGCCTCGAACCTGCTGAAGCCCGCGTTGCAGGGCGGCAAGCTGCGCTGCATGGGCTCGACCACTTACAAGGAGTTCCGTCAGCATTTCGAAAAGGACCGCGCGCTCAGCCGCCGGTTCCAGAAGATCGACGTGAATGAGCCCTCGGTGGAAGACACCGTGAAGATCCTCAAGGGCCTCAAACCCTATTTCGAGGACCACCACGACATCAAGTACACCAATGACGCTATCAAGGCGGCGGTGGAACTGTCGGCGCGCTATATCAATGACCGAAAACTGCCGGACAAGGCCATCGACGTGATCGACGAGGCCGGGGCCGCGCAGCATCTGGTGGCCGAATCCAAGCGCCGCAAGACCATCGGCGCGAAAGAGATCGAGGCCGTCGTGGCCAAGATCGCCCGCATCCCGCCCAAGAACGTCTCGAAGGATGACGCTGAGGTTCTGAAAGATCTCGAACGCAGCCTCAAGCGCGTGGTGTTCGGGCAGGACAAGGCCATCGAAGCGCTCGCCAGCGCCATCAAACTGGCCCGCGCGGGATTGCGCGAACCCGAAAAGCCCATCGGCAACTACCTGTTCGCCGGCCCCACCGGTGTCGGCAAGACCGAGGTCGCCAAGCAACTGGCCGATACGCTCGGGGTGGAATTGCTGCGCTTCGACATGTCGGAATACATGGAGAAACACGCCGTCAGCCGCCTGATCGGCGCGCCCCCGGGCTATGTGGGCTTCGATCAGGGGGGCCTGCTGACCGACGGTATCGACCAGCATCCCCATTGTGTGCTGCTGCTCGACGAGATCGAGAAGGCCCACCCGGACGTGTTCAACATCCTGCTGCAGGTGATGGACCACGGCACGCTGACCGATCATAACGGACGGTCCGTCGATTTCCGCAACGTCGTGCTGATCATGACCTCGAACGCGGGCGCGGCGGAACAGGCGAAATCCGCCATCGGCTTTGGTCGCGACCGGCGCGAGGGCGAGGATACCGCCGCCATCGAGCGCACCTTCACGCCCGAGTTCCGCAACCGTCTGGATGCGGTGATCTCCTTCGGGGCGCTGCCGAAAGAGGTGATCCTGCAGGTGGTCGAGAAATTCGTACTGCAACTAGAAGCGCAGCTTCTGGACCGCAACGTGACCATCGAACTGACGCGGCCCGCCGCAGAGTGGCTGGCGGACAAGGGCTATGACGACAAGATGGGCGCCCGCCCCCTTGGCCGCGTCATCCAGGAGCACATCAAGAAGCCGCTGGCCGAAGAGCTTCTGTTCGGCAAGCTTGCCAAGGGCGGCAATGTCAAGGTTGGTGTCAAGGATGGCGAGATCGACCTGCGCATCGAAGAACCGGGCGCGCGGCGGATCACGTCGAAGAAGCCACCGCTTCTGACAGCGGAATAGGAACGAAAAGGCGCCCCACGCGGGCGCCTTTTTTCTTACGGCACCGCCATCCCGGTCGCGGGCGTGTCCTGGCTGAAAATATTAACCCAACCCTCTCCGCTGCGACGCCAGATGGAGGAGACATACATCTCCTCTTCCTCTGCCCGTCCAACCCGCAGATAGCGCGCGCGATAAGCCAGCAGCGCGTGGTCCGCGCCAAGCGGCTTCACCTGCACATCGGTCAGATGGAACCGCGCCACGGTCGGTCCATCCGCCAACTGCCCGGCATGGTCCCCCTTCCCGGCGAATCCGTCCGGGTAGACCCCCAGAAAATCCGCCGACAAGGCGGCGGCATCCGCTGCGGCATCGCCCTTGACCAGGGCCTCCCACACACGGGTTTCACGGGCCAGCAATTCATCCAGAAGCGCGCTCATCGCTCGGTCAGCTTCAGCTCGATCCGGCGGTTCTGGGCCTGCCCCTCGGGCGTGTCGTTGGATGCAATCGGGCGGTACTCGCCAAACCCCGTCGCCGCCAGCCGCGCAGGTGGAAAGCCGAGCTCGTCGCTCATGAACAGCACCACCGACAGGGCGCGGGCCTGGCTCAGTTCCCAGTTATTGGCGTATTCGGCGGTCGGGCGCAGTTGCTGGTCATCGGTATGACCATCGACACGGACGATCCAATCCACCGACAGGGGGATTTCCCCTGCCACGTCGAACAACAATTCCGCCACATTGGCGATCTGTGCCTCCCCTTCGGGTGAGAGATCGGCAGACCCGACCTCGAACAGCACCTCGGAGGCGAAGACGAAACGATCCCCCTCGATCCGCACCCCGTCGCGGCCTTCCAGCAATTCGCGCAGGCGGCCGAAGAATTCCGACCGATAGCGCTCCAGTTCCTGCGCCTCGGCGGCCAGCCGTTCGGCCTCGGCCTCGGCCAGACGCCGCGCTTCCGCTTCGGCCTCGGCGCGGGCCGCTTCGGATTCCGCCAGCGCATCGCTTTCGGCAGCCAACCGCGCCAGTGCCGCGTTCAGATCGGCCCCGAGCGTTTCCACCTGCACCTGCGCCGCCGCATCCGCCGCCTGCGAGGCATCGAGCAGCCCCTGCAACTCGCCAAGCTGCGTGCGCAGCGCCGCCACCTGTTCGTTCAAAGCCGCGATCTGGCGCTGACTTTCCGCCGATGCCGCCTCGGCCGTTTCCAGTTCCAGATTGGCCTGCGCCAGCAAGGCCGACTGCTGCTCGGCCTCGCTCAGGCGGTCTTCGGCGGTGGTCTCGGCCAGCATCTGCGCGGTCAGCGCGGCGGCCAGTTGTTCCTCCAGATCGGACAGCGCCCCTGCGGCTTCTGCTCCCGCCGTTTCCCGCGCGGCCTCGGATGCCGCCAGTTCCGCCTCAAGCGCCGCGATGCGCGATTCCGCCGTTTGTTCGGCCCGCGCCAGATCCAGAAGGGCCTGTGTCAGCTCTGCCTCCATTGCGGTCAGGGCCGTCTGGTTGGCGGCCTGCTCTTCCCGCAGAACGGCGCTTTCGGCCTGTGCGGCAGAGAGATTGGCCTCAACCTCTGCCACCCGGTCCGCTGCCAGCGTGGCCCGAGCAAGCGCTGTGGCCAGCTCTGCTTCCAGCGCCGTCAGCTCCGCAGCGCGCCGGGCCAGCCCCTCTTCGGCGGCCTGGGTTTCGGCCCGCGCGGCGACCAGATCGGTTTCCAACGCGGCAATGCGCGCCGCATCCTCGCCGGCCTGCGCCTGTGCCGACTGAAGCGCGGCGGCCAGTTGCGTTTGCAGCGCATCTAGGCTTTCGGAACTGTTGTCGAGATCCGATTGCGCGGCGGCAGCTTCGGCCCGGGCGGTTCCCAGATCCTGTTCCAGCGCCGCGATCCGTTCGGCATCACGCGTGGCCCGCACAAGGGCTGCGGCCAGCTCCGCCTCCAGCCGGGTCAATGAGGCCCGGCTCTCGGTCAGTTCCGCCTGAGCCGCGGCGGCAGTGCCTTCGGCGGCCGCCACGTCTGCCTCCAGCTCCGCAAGCCGCCCGGCATCCGCTTCCGCGCGCTGATCGGCCTGTTGCAGAGCCGTCGCAAGCTGTGTTTCCAACCCGGCAACCGTTTCCTCGCTTGCCGTCAGGGCAGCCGCTGTCGCGGCGGCGTTGGCATTGGCAGCCGCGATATCCTCTTCCAGCGCGGCGATCCGCGTGCGGCTTTCCGTGGCTTGCGCCGTCAATCGGGCCAGGGCGCGCGCCAGTTCCTCCTCCAGCGAGGACATCTCGCCAGCGCGCTCCTCCGCCACCGATTGCGCGGCTTCCAGCGCCGCCTGTGTCTCGGCCAGAGCGGCGGCGTCCTGCGCCCGAGCGGCCAGCGCCAAGGCCAACTGCCCCTCCAGGTCCGACAAGCGTCCCGCTTCCTCGCTGGCTGCGGCGAGGCTTGTCTCCAGTTCCTCGATCCGGTCGCCCTGCGCGGTGTTGTCAGCCAGCGCCGCGGCCAGACGGGCTGCAAAGTTCTCCCGCGCCTGATCGGCAGCGGCCAGCAGGGTCAGCGTGTCCTCCGCCTCCTGCCGCCGCTGTTCCAGCGCAAGCGCCATGGCGGTCAGTTCAGCATCAGCTTCTTGCAGGCGCGCGCGCAGGGCCTCGGCAGCGGCGGCCTCTGCCAGACGGGCGGCCTCCTCGTCGGAAAGCTGCGCCTGAGTATCCGCCAGCCGGTCGCGCAGCGCGGCAGCGGCGGCGGCCTCGGCCAGACGCGCGGCCTCTTCGCTGTCGAGATCGGTTTCCAGCACCGAGAGCCGTTCGCGCAGCGCGGCCGCCGCCGCCTGTTCGGCCAGCAGCGCCGCTTCCTCAGCGGTCAGCTCCTGCTCCAATTCAGCGATCTGCGCTTCGAGCGATGCGGTCAGGGCCTCCTCACCTGCCAGCGCGGCAAGCGCCGTGGTCAGGTCGGTCTGCAACCCCGCCGAGGTTTCTTCCTGCGCCTGCAAGGCGGCCAGCGTGTCAGCAAGCGTCGCCTCCTGCGCGGCGGCCTCCGTTTCCAGATCGGCGATAAGCGCCTCCAGCGCCTCGCGTTCGGCGGCGGCCAGGCGCGCCTGTTCGGCGGCCACGTCGATCTCGTCGCGCGCGGTGGCAAGGGCCAGCGTCAGCGCGTCAACCTCTGACACCCGCGCCTCCAGATCCGCCTGCACCGCATCGCGTTCCTCGGTCAGATCCGTGTTGGCCGCAATCAGCGAGGCCACCTGCGCCTCGAAATCGGCAATGCGCGCCGCCTGCCCTTCGGTCTCAGCCGTCAGCGAGGCGATCAACGCCGCCTGCATCTGCAATTCGCCCTCGGCCTCGGACAGGCTGGCCCCAAGAGTCGCCACCCGTTGTTCAAGCTGTGCCGAGCGGCTTTGCGCCAGGCCGAGCGCGTCGGCCAGTTCATTGAGCTGCGCGTTCAGAACGTTCAGCTCGTCATCCTGGTTGTTGATCGTTTCCGACAGCACGAACTGCACGATCATGAAGATCGTCAGAACGAAGATCATCACCATCAAAAGCGCGGTGATGGCATCCACGAAACCGGGCCAGATCGAGGCGGTAAATCGCGTGCCGGAACGCCGGTGGAAGGCCATGGATCAGCCCTCCGGGGCCGGGTCTTCGGGGGGCGCATGACGTTGCGGGGCGGGGCGTTGGCGGGGCTGCGAGGCCGAGCGCGTCAGTTCCCGGATCGCACCGGTCAGCTCTCCGATATCGGCGCGCAGGGCGCCGATCTCTTCCTGCCGCGAACTGCCCATTTCCTCGAAGATCTTCAGCAACTGCACGTCGATGGACCGCAGACGCATCCGGCTTTCCGCGTCAATGCCCCCTTCGCCGGACGTGGCCGCCAGCACCTCGGCCAGCCGGTCCTGCGCGGCCGACAGGCGTTCGGTCGCGGCCACCTGTCCGGGTCCGAGCCGTTCCGCAAGGTCCGCCAACACCCCCGTCATCTCGCCAAGGCGTGCCTCGGTCTCCTGATGGCGCGCCTCGGATTGGGTAAACAGCCCCTGCAGCGTGTCGATCTGATCGACCATGTGATCCAGCACCGTGGCAATCGCCGCCCGGTCCAGCCCGCCGCCTTCACCCTCGCCCGACGAAAAACTGACGCGGGTGATCGTGGACAGCCATTCCTCCATCTCGCGGTAGAACCGGTTCTGGCCATGGCCCGCGAACAGCTCCAGCAACCCCACGACCAGCGACCCCGCGAGGCCAAGCAGCGACGAGGCGAAGGCCGTGCCCATGCCGCCCAGTTGATCCTCCAGCCCGCCCATCAGGCGCGAAAACACTTCGATGCCGGAGTCGTCGGCAGAGGGTTGCAGCGAGCGGATGGTTTCCACCACCGCCGGCACCGTCACGGCCAACCCGTAGAACGTGCCCAGAAGCCCAAGAAATATCAGCAGGCTGGTGATGTAGCGCGTGATGTCGCGCGCCTCTTCCATCCGCGCGCCGACCGAATCCAGCACCGAACGCGACGAGGCGGAGGTCAATTGCAGCCGCGATCCACGTGCCTGAAAGATGCCCGACAGCGCTGCCAGTAGAAGCGGCGGTTTGCCCTGATCCTCACCCGCGCCATTGGCGATCCCCTCGATCCACGAGATCGACGAGAACAATTGCACCACCTGCCAGAAACAGGCCAGAACGCCGGCAAAGAAGACAAGCGCGATCGTGCCGTTGAGATAGGTATTGGCGGTCACCACCGGCTCGATGCTGGCCCAGACAAGGAAGGTGCCAAACCCCACCAGCCCGCAGATCATCAGCATGATCGCGATCTGGCGGATCGGTTGCGTAAAGCGCGGCGCGTCGGGTCTGCTCGTCACGGTGTTCTGGCCATCCCGTTTTTCACGCGCTCACCCTACCCCGCCCGCAGCAATCTGCCAAGCGTTGCGGGGCCTTCGCATGCATTCCGGCGCAAGGTCACCCCTGTTTCAGCGCCCGAACCCGGTGCACCAGCCAATCCAGATCGGCATCGGCCAGATCGAGCTCGGCCAGATGGGCGGCGGTGTTGTAGAGGTATTCGTCATTCGGGCCACGACCGCCGACCGCGCGGGCGATGATCTGCGCCTGTTTTTCTAGGCTCATCCCCGCCACATATTGCTCATGTTCGGGGTCGATCACATAGGTAACGGCCACGGCCTCTCCCCCGTCATGGAAGGTGATCGGCAATTCACGCTCCAGATAGGCCGAGGAAATCAGCTCCCGCTCGCGCAGATACTCGATGGTGGCGGGCGCTTTGGCCGCTTCGACCCGGAAGGCGACGCCATCGCAATGCGCCGCGTCCGCTGCATCCAGCGCCAGCACCAGACCGGGGCTTTCCACCGAGCCACGATGGTGGATCGAACTCATGCAGAAGGACCGGTGCCAGCCGGGAAGCCGTGCGATCCGCGTCTCGACCACATCGAAACCGGGGTTCCAGATCAGCGATCCGTATCCGAACACCCAAAGATCCGCCGTGCTCATGCCAATACCACCTTGTCCTATGGTCACTCGTGCCCGTCCCCGTATATGCAGGCAGCGGGCGGGATGAAACAGGAGAGTCGCGCGATGAAGCTCTGGGCCTGGGTGATCGGCGCGCTGGTCATGATCTGGTCGGTTGTGTGGCTGGCCGGGTCCATCGCCACGGAACGGCTGGTGACCTATTGGCTGAACGACCGCGAGGCCGCCGGGTGGGCCGTGGCCCATGACAGCGTGCAGACCTCGGGCTATCCGTTTCGCTTCGTCACAACCCTGCCGGGGCTGATGCTGGCCGATCCGTTCAGCGGGTGGGCGCTGGAGGCGGACGGGTTCCGCCTGGACCAGGACAGCTACCAGCCGCAGGCGATCCGCGCGATCTGGCCAGCCGAACACACACTGTCCACCCCCTATGAACGGATCACGATCCGCGCCGATCAGCTGGAGGCGATGCTGCATGTCCGCCCGCTGGAGTATCTGGCGCTGGTGCAATCCGAAACCCGCATCGCGGCGCTGGAGATGGACAGCGACCTGGGCTGGTCCAGCCGGGTGAATCAGGCCCTGGCGATGGTGGTGGAACGCGACGAGCCGGGCTACCGCTACGACATCCGCATCGACGCCAGCGGCGTGACCCCGGCAGGCGAGGTTCTGGCTCTGCTCGATCCAGCGGGCGTGCTGCCGCAGGAGATCGAAACCGTCCGCTTCGAGGCCGTCATGGGCTTTGCCCGCACCTGGGACCTGACGGCGCTGGAAAGCAGCCGCCCGGCAATCACCCGCGTGGAACTGGCCGAGCTACGGGCCGACTGGGGCGATCTGGCGCTGCGCCTTTCGGGAGATCTGGATGTGGATGCCGAAGGGCTGCCCACGGGCGATCTGTCTGTCCGGGCGCAGAACTGGCGCGAGATGATCGAGATCGGGGTGAATGCGGGGGCCATTCCAGTGGGGTTCCGCGGCACGCTGGAAACCGGGCTTGGCCTGCTGGCGGGCCTCTCAGGCAGGCCCGAAGATCTTGACGCGACGCTCCGCTTTTCCGGCGGGCAGGTCTATTTCGGGCCGATCCCTCTTGGCCCCGCCCCACGCCTGATCCTGCGTTAGCGGCAATAGGCACCATTGCGGTAAGCGGCGACGTCGAAATGGAAATGGTCGCGGTGATAACGGTCTGCCCCCGGCCCCAGAACCGTGCCGAAGGTGCCGCAGGCGGCCTCGTGCAACTGCCTGAGGATACGCCCCTCGCGCCCGCCATCCCAGTCGTCCAGCACGGAGATTTCGGACCCGTCCACCAGACCGATCCCGGCGATATCAATGGCGTTTCCGGTGGCATGTTCCGACAGCCGCGCGCCGGGTTGGTTGTTGCGCGTCCGGCAGGAATAGGAGGCGACGACGCGCAGCGACGCCACCCCGCCCCCATGGCGCCCCACAGTGGGGATGACCGCGTCGTTCAGCCATTCCTGCACCGCCAGGGCCGTATCACAGTTGATCGTGGCGGGCTGCGCCAGGGTGATGCCGTCGATCTCGCGCACTCTTACGGGTTCCGCAATGCCGCAGCCGTTGATGCGCCCCGGAATCCGTTCCAGCCGGTCACCGATGATACCGCGCTGCCCGCAGAGCGCCCCACGTTGGCCCGGCTGCGTCACCCGCCCCGGCGTGCCCCGCGTTTCCGCCGCGCGAATGGCCGCGGCCAGCCCCGCAGGCCGTTCGACCGGGCGCAGGGACACGCGCACCGCCGTCACACCCGGCGGGTTGAGCCGGTTTTGTCCCGTCAAAAGCGCCAGCAACCCGCGCGGCGGCCCCCTCTCTTCGGTCTCTTCCGGGGGCAGTTCCGCCACGATGGTCTGATCCGGGCGGATCTCCGTCACCTGCTCGGCCCGTCCGGGCCTGTAGATCGGCCGCAGGGACGCCGACGGCGCCAGATCGGTGGCCCGGATCGTCACCACAAGCGGATCGGAGGGCCCGACCACCCGGTCGGCAGGGCCTTGCGGCGCCGGGGTGGAGACAGGGCGCGGCAAGGGCCGCAGGGATTGCGCGGGCGCATAGGCCTGGGCAGGCAGGGCAAAGCCCAGTACCGCCACCAATGCCGCCCGCGCCAGCCTCATCCCGCGTCCCCGCCCTTGCGCGGCTTGACCCGGCCAAAGTCCGGCGCGTCCGTGTCCTGACCGGCCTCGATAATGCCACGCCGGATCGCCCGTGTGCGGGTGAAATAATCGTGCAGCGCATCGCCATCGCCCATGCGGATGGCACGTTGCAGCACAAACAGTTCCTCAGTGAAGCGACCGAGGATATCCAGCACCGCCTCCTTGTTGGTCAGGAACACGTCGCGCCACATGGTCGGGTCGCTGGCGGCAATCCGGGTGAAGTCGCGGAACCCGGCGGCGGAATACTTGATGACTTCGCTCTCGGTCACCCGGCGCAGGTGATCGGCGACGCCGACCATGGTGTAGGCGATAAGGTGCGGGGTGTGGGAAGTAACGGCGAGCACAAGGTCATGATGCTCCGCGTCCATTTCCTCCACCAATGCCCCCATGCCTTCCCAAAGCGCGCGCAGCTTCGCCACCGCCGCCGGGTCGCTGCCCTCGACCGGGGTCAGCAATGTGTAGCGGTTCTCGAACAGTTCCGCGAAGCCAGAGCGGGGGCCGGAATGCTCCGTCCCCGCCAGAGGGTGGCCGGGGATGAAATGTACACTCTCGGGCAGATGCGGGCCAACGCTGTCGATCACGTCCTTCTTGACCGACCCCACATCGGTGATCGTCGCGCCGGGGGCCAGATGCGGTGCAATCTCTTGTGCCACGCGGCCCATGGCCCCCACGGGAACCGCAAGAACCACCAGATCGGCGCCTTCCACGGCTTCGGCGGCGCTGTCCACGACCATATCGCAGAGCCCGATTTCCCTTGCCACGGCGCGGGTTTCTGCCGACCGCGCGGTGCCCACGGTCTCACCGGCCAACCCGTCACGCCGCATGGCATGGGCCATGGACCCCGCGATCAGTCCCAGGCCGATCAGGGCGACCCTTTGGTAGATCACGCTCATGCCGTGCCTCCGAAATCCGCCATCGCATCCAACACGCGGGTCACATCGGCCTCTGACCCAACCGTGATGCGGATGCAATCGGGCAGGCCATAGCCCGCCACCAGCCGCACGATGATGCCCTTCGACTTCAGATGCGCGTCGGCGGCCTGTGCCGTTGCCTCATTCCCCATCCGGCAGAGGATGAAATTACCTTCCGACGGATCGGAGGGGAAGCCAAGCGCCGCCATGCCCTCCGCCAGCCGCTTGCGCTGCACGGTATTCACCACCCGGCAATGATCCACATAGCCCGTATCGCGCACCGCCGCCTCGGCCCCCGCCAGCGCCAGCGTAGACAGGTTGAACGGCCCGCGCACCCGGTTGAGCACGTCAATCACGGCGCGGGGGGCATAACCCCACCCGACCCGCAACCCGCCAAGACCGTAGATCTTGGAAAAGGTCCGGGTCATCACGACGTTGTCACGCGCATCCACAAGTCCCGCGCCACCATCGAACCCATCCACATATTCCGCATAGGCCCCGTCCAGAACCAGCAGGCAATTCTCCGGCAGCCCGGCCGCCAGCCGCGCCACCTCGTTGCCGCCGATCATGGTGCCGGTGGGATTGTTGGGGTTGGCAATGAAGACAAGCCGCGTGCGGCTGGTCACCTTGTCAAGGATCGCGTCGACATCGACGGTCCGCTCCTGCTCCGGCGCAACCACGGGCGTGGCCCCCGCCGCAAGGGCGGAGATCTTGTACATCAGGAACCCGTGTTCGGTATACAGCACCTCGTCGCCCGGCCCCGCATAGGCCTGGCACAGGAAGGTGATGATCTCATCCGAGCCGACACCGCAGATGATCCGGTCAGGGTCCAGCCCATGGACCTCGCCAATGGCGTTTCGCAACGCGGCATGATCGGTCGAGGGGTAAAGATGCATCGCCCCCGCCGCGGCCTGAACCGCCTCCACGGCCTTCGGTCCCGGCCCGAACGGGTTCTCGTTCGAACTGAGCTTCAGCGGCTTTTCCTGCCCCGCGATTGAGGCCCCGCCACCCTGGTAGAGCGCGATTTCCATTATGCCGGGTTGTGGGCGGATCTGGGTCATGATGCGGAACCTTCTGGTAACCTGTCCGGCGCGTTTTAGCGGCCCGCCCCGCCCTTGGGAAGCCGCGCCCGACACTCCGGCGACAATCAGCCTGCGACATCAATGCTTTCGTTAAGGTTAACGGGCTCGCCAACCCGCCCCCCTGACGCTTTCATCTTGGCAAAAGTACCTCGGGGGAGTCGCCGAAAGGCGGCGGGGGCAGCGCCCCCATCCCCGGTCGAAACCTGTCGCGGCCTCAAACGTGGCCCGCCAGGGCCGCGCCGGTCGACGTGCCGAAGGCACGGCGAAATCCCTCCCGATCACCCTAACCAGTGCGCGTAATCCGACACCAGCAAATGCACCGGCGCCACATCCTCCTCGATCTCCGCAAAGCGCCCGATCGGGTCCCGGAACCAGTTGTCGGTTTCGTCGTCGTTCACGGTCGAGACCTCCCCGATCAGCACATCGCCCCCCTCGCCCCAGAACGCGTGCCAGTCGCCCGGCATCAGGGTGATGCTTTCACCGGGTGCGAACCGCAGCACCTCACCGGGCGCAAACTCCCGCTCAACACCGTCGCACAGTACCGTGCCGCCCGCCGTCTCGTCGAGACTGCCATCGGGGGCCGAGCCAAAAAGCTCAATGGCCATGTCCGCCCCGCCCCGGTTGATGATGTCCTCCGCCTTCAGATAATGCCGGTGCATGGGGCTCAGCTGATCCTTACGGGAAATCAGCAGTTTCTCGGCATAGCACATGCCGCCGCCCCGTTTCAGATCTGCCTGCCGCCCGTTCCTGAGCGTAAACAAAAACAGCCCCATATCCTCGAACCGTCCCGCGCCATAATCGGTGATATCCCAGCCCATGTGCCCCTCGACCAGCCGCGCAATCTCCCCCCGGCGCGCCTGCATCTCCTCGGGGGTCCAATGGGCGAAAGGGGGCAGGGCAAAGCCAAAGGACCGGATGAAGGCATCTGCCTCGGCCATGATGTCGTTGATCTCGGAGCGTTTCATCTGCGCCTCTCAATTTACATGACCTCCGACATGCCGACCGAAACCCGGTATCGCAAATGAAATTTGGTTAAGGATATTGCATATTTGACCGATGGAGCGACGTGGCCCTAGGATTTACTCTCATAGATTGCATGACAGGGGGATATCATGCTGATCACGCTCAAGATCATTCACATGTTCGGCCTATTCGCAGGTGGCGCCGCCAGCATCGGCAATGGGCTCCTGCTGAAAAAGGTCATCACCTCAAAGGCACCACCGCCGCCGATGGTCGCCCAGACCATGGGGATCATCGGCAAGATCGGTTTCGCTGCGATCATTCTTTTGTGGCTCTCGGGGGTCGGGATACTTGTCCTGTCCTATGACACCATGGCAATGGGCTGGACCTTCTGGGTCAAGCTCATCGGGGCCACAGCTGTGCTTGTACCGGTGTCGATGATGACCGCGATTGCCGTGAAGGCCGAGAAATCCGGCACACCGCCTGACCTTGCCCGCATGAAGGTTCTGTCCTCCATCGCGCGCGGCGGCGTGGCCATCGCCATCATCTTCGGCGTCGTCGCCTTCAACTGACGAAAAACCCCCGCCCGGATCGTGCCAGGCGGGGGTCCCTCCCCGGGTCTTTGACGCGTCGCCCTGATCAGGCCGCGTCACCCTTTTCTTCGTCCGTGAACAGCCCGCGTTCGATCTGTTCGGCCTCGATCGACTCAAACAGCGCCTTGAAGTTGCCCTCGCCGAACCCGTCATCGCCCTTGCGCTGGATAAACTCGAAGAAGATCGGCCCGATCACGGTCTTGGAGAAGATCTGCAACAGGATCTTCGTTTCCCCTCCATCGACCACGCCTTCGCCGTCGATCAGGATGCCGTGCTTCATCATCTTCTCTTTCGGCTCGTCATGGCCTTTGACCCGCTCATAGGACAGGTCGTAATAGGCCTCGTTCGGGCCGGGCATGAAGCGGATGCCGGCATTCGAGATCAGGTCGGTCGAGGCGTAGATGTTCTCGGTCCCCACGGCGATGTGCTGAATGCCCTCGCCCTTGTAGCGGCGCAGGTATTCGACGATCTGCCCCTTCTCGCCCCGATCCTCGTTGATCGGGATGCGGATGCGCCCGCAAGGGGAGGTCAGCGCGCGGGAATAAAGCCCGGTAAACTTGCCCTCGATATCGAAGAAACGGATTTCCTTGAAATTGAACAGATCGCCATAGAAGTTGAACCAGACGTCCATATTGCCCTTATGAACGTTGTGGGTCAGGTGATCGAGGTAGTAAAACCCTGCGCCCTGCGGGTGCGCGCTGCTGATCCAGTCGAACTCCTCGTTATAGGGCGAGGCGTCGAAATAGCGGTCGGTGAAATAGATCAGGCTGCCACCGATCCCCTTGATCGCGGGCCAGTCGAGCGTCTTGTCCGCGCCCTCATAGGCTTCCGCGCCCTTGGAAATCGCGTGCTCATAGGCGTGCTGCGCATCGACGACGCGCCAGGCCATGGCGGGGGCGCAGGGCCCGTGTTCTTCCACGAACTTGGCGGCAAAGCTGCCCGGCTCCGCGTTCAGGATGTAGGAAATATCGCCCTGCTGCCACAGCTCCACCGCCTTGGTCTTGTGATTGGCGGTATGGACAAAGCCCATCTTGGCAAAAAGATCGCGCAGCTCCTGCGGGTCGGGATGGGCGAATTCGACGAATTCGAACCCGTCGGTGCCGGCAGGGTTCTCTGTGGAAATAGTGGCGCGGGGGGCGTCATGCGGGAACGGGCCCATGGGCGTTTCCTCCTGTCTGGTGTTCGCTTAGGTCGAATTTACCGCGTACACCCCGCATAAAATGCGCGAACTTCATTGCCATAGCTAAATTTTGTGCGATGAAGTAGCGCAGTTGTGGGATATCACGCGAGATAAACGCACATGATCGACGACACCGACCGCCGCCTTCTGAAAGCGATTCAGCACAATGCGGGACTGACCGCGCAGGAATTGGGCGACCGGCTGAACCTCTCGGCCAGCCAGGCCGGCCGCCGCCGCCAGCGGCTGGAACAGGCAGGCATCGTCACCGGCTCCCGCGCCGTGGTCTCGCCCGAGGCGCTCGGTCTCACCGTTCAGGCCTTCGTGCAGGTGCAGATGGCCACCCATGACCCCGCGCAGGTCCGCGCCTTCACCCGGATCGTCGATACACGGCCCGAGATCATCTCGGCCTGGACCCTGACCGGCGAGGCCGATTACCTGCTCAGGGTCTACTGCACCGATCTGGGCGCGCTGCACCGGCTGATTCACGAGGTCATCCTGCCCACCCCCGCCGTCGCGCGGGTGCAAAGCCAGATCGTCATGGATCAGCAGAAACCCGACGCGCCCCTGCCCACCTGACAGCCTGTGCTGTTGCCAAACCGCCGCAGACCCGCGATGCTGCACCTGCGAACACTTTCAGGACGACCCGCCCCATGGACAGCATCCTTTTCGAGGCCACGCTCTACCTCGCCGCGATGGTGATCGCGGTACCGCTTTCGGTGCGGCTCGGGCTGGGGTCCGTGTTGGGCTACCTCATCGCGGGCATCGCGCTGGCCCCGATCCTCTATCAGGTGGGGGCCGATCCGCACGGGCTTCAGCATGTGGCGGAGTTCGGCGTTGTCATGATGCTGTTCCTGATCGGGCTGGAGCTGAACCCCAAGGGCCTTTGGGAAATGCGTGACAAGCTGGTCGGGCTTGGCGGCGCGCAGATCGGCCTCTCGACGGCGGTTCTGGGGGGCGGGGCCTTTATCCTTGGCCTGCCCTGGCAACAGGCGCTGGCCGTCGGGCTGATCTTTGCGCTGTCCTCCACCGCGATCGTCCTGCAAACCCTGACCGAAAAGAAACTGCTGCGCACGGGCGGCGGGCGATCCGCCTTTTCCGTCCTGCTGACGCAGGATATCGCCGTTATCCCGATGTTGGCGCTGCTGCCGCTGCTGGCCACGGTTCCGGCGGCACAGTTCTCCCCCGATGGCTCGATCCAGCGCCCCGGCATGGAGGCCGCCGCCGAGACCGGCATGTCGCTTGTCGAGGGCCTGCCCGCCTGGGGCGTGACGCTGATCACCATCGCCGCCGTCGCCGCCGTCATTATCGGGGGACGCTTCCTGACCCGCCCGCTGTTCCAGTTCATCCACATGGCGCGACTGCGCGAGATGTATACCGCCGTCGCGCTGATTATCGTCGTGGGCATCGCGTTTCTGATGGTGCTCGTGGGTCTTTCACCCGCTCTCGGGGCCTTCATCGCGGGCGTGGTTCTGGCCAATTCCGAGTTCAAGCACGAACTGGAAGCCAATATCGAGCCGTTCAAGGGCCTGCTTCTGGGCCTCTTCTTCATCACTGTGGGCGCAGGCATTCATTTCGATGTGCTCTGGACGCATCTCTTCACGATCCTCAGCCTGACCTTCGCGGTGATGATCTCCAAGGGCCTCATCCTCTACGGGATCGGCCTGGCGGCAGGCCTGCGGGGCCGCGACCAATGGCTCTTCACCCTCAGCCTCGCACAGGCGGGTGAATTCGGCTTCGTGCTGATCTCCTACGCGGTCGGCAGCCACGTGTTGCCCGATCACGTGTCCGAAATCCTTCTGCTCGTCGTCGCCCTGTCGATGCTGCTGACGCCGCTGTTCTTCATCCTGTACGAGATGCTCTCGAAACTGGTGAAAGACACCGCCGAGGAAGGCCCCGCCCCGGATGAAATCGACAGCCCCGAAAGCATCATCATCGCAGGCACCGGCCGCTTCGGGCAGGTGGTCAACCGGATGCTCCAGCTCTCGGGCTTCAAGACTGTGGTGCTGGATGCGGACCTCGCCACGATCCAGCTTTTGCGCCGTTTCGGCATTCACGGCTATTTCGGCGACCCCACGCGGCCCGAATTGCTGCATGCGGCGGGGCTCGACCATGCCAAGGTGCTGGTGGTGGCCATGGACGGCAAGGAAGAAGTACTGAAACTGGTGCGCTACGCCCGCCGCCGCCGCCCCGATATCCATATCGTCGCCCGCGCCTATGATCGGGTGCACACCTATGAACTGTATCAGGCGGGCGCGAATGACATCGTGCGCGAGATGTTCGACAGCTCACTCCGCGCCGGGCGCTACGTGCTCGAAAACATGGGGCTGTCCGAATACGAGGCGCATGAGATGGAAATGGCCTTCTACCGCCATGACCGCCATGTGCTGCGCGAATTGGCAGAGCTGTGGCAGCCCGGCATCCCCCTGGCCGAGAATGACGCCTATGTGGCCCGCTCGAGCGAGTTGAACGCCAATCTGGAAACCGCCATCGCCACGCATCTGGACGAGGCCGAGTTGCCGGAGCCGGTCGAGGACGAAGAATCCTCGCGGGACGGCGTTTAGCCGTCCGACACACCGGCCTCGGCAAAGGTCGCCATGCCGGAATGGCAGGCAATCGCGCCTTTCAGCACATTGATCGCCAGCGCCGCGCCGGACCCTTCGCCAAGCCGCATGTTGAGCGCCAGAAGCGGCTCTTTGCCAAGGCGTTCAAGCACCGCACCATGGGCGGTTTCCGCCGACAGGTGCCCCGCCACCGCGTGATCCAGAGCGCCCGGCACGGCCTGTTCCAGCGTTGCCGCCGCCGCCGTGCAGATGAACCCGTCGAGGATGACCGGAATGCGCAAGACCCGCGCGTGGGCAATCGCCCCCGCCATTGCCGCAAGCTCCCGCCCGCCAAGGCAGCGCAGCGCCTCCAGCGCCTCCTCGCCCGCCTGCGGGTTCGCCGCCAGCCCCTCGGCCACGACCTGCGCCTTCAGCGCCAGGCCCGCGTCATCGACGCCTGTGCCGCGCCCCGTCCAATCGGCGGCCTCACCGCCAAAGAGCGCCAATGCGATGGCGGCGGCGGAGGTGGTGTTGCCGATCCCCATCTCACCGGTGACCAGCAGGTCGGCCTTGGGGTCGACCGCGTTCCAGCCGGTCGCCAGTGCGGCCACGACCTCAGCTTCGCTCATGGCCGGACCCACTGAGAAATCCGCCGTAGGTTTGTCCAGGTCCAGCGCATGGACCTGCATGCTTGCCCCTGCCGCCTTCGACAACTGGTTGATCGCCGCGCCACCCGCCTCGAAATTGGCGACCATCTGCACCGTAACCTCGGCCGGAAAGGCCGACACGCCCCGCGTCGTCACCCCATGGTTACCTGCGAAGATCAGCACCTGTGGGGCGGTGATCGAAGGCCGCACATCGCCACGCCAGCCCGCATACCAGATTGCCAGATCCTCCAGTCGCCCAAGCGCGCCCGGCGGCTTGGTCAGCTGTCCGTTGCGGTCCTGTGCACCCGAAATGGCGGCGCTGTCCGGGCCGGGGGCCTCCGCCAGAAGGGCGCGGAACTCGGCAAGGCTGGTGAAGGGCGTGGTCATCGGCGTCGGTCTCTCTGTCATTGCCAAAGGGGCGTTTGGGCGGATATGCCGGATTGTCCATTGGAATGCGACCGAAAGGATCCGGGATCATGGCCCCGCGCGACATTCTGCAACAGATTACCGGCGATCTGCGCCTCTCCCTCGGGTTGCTGACCCGATTGCCCCTGCCGGGTGAGCCTGACCTGACCCGTGGCGCAGCGGCGGCCTGGGCCTGGCCTCTGGCGGGGTTGGCCCCTGCCCTGCTGGCCGGGCTGGCGATCTGGCTGACCTCTGGGCTTGGGTCCGGCCTGTCTGCAGCGCTGGCGCTTGCGGTCATGGCGATGGTCACCGGGGCCATGCATGAGGACGGGCTGGCAGATACCGCCGACGGGCTCTGGGGTGGCTGGACGGCAGAGCGGCGGCTGGAGATCATGAAGGACAGCCATATCGGCACCTACGGGGTTCTGGCGCTGATCCTGTCCGTGCTGGCGCGCTGGTCGCTGCTGGCCGGACTGATCACGGCGGGGCAGGCTTTGCCAGCGCTGATGGCCGCCGCGCTGCTGTCGCGTGTGCCGATGGTGGCGCTGATGGCCTGGATGCCGCCCGCCCGCGAAGGCGGGTTGTCACGGGCCGTGGGGCAACCACCGCTGGAGGCTGCCGGGATCGGCGGGGGTGTTGCGCTGGTGCTGGCAATGGCCCTGACCGGAAGCACTGCAATCTGGGCTGCGCTGCTGATTGCGGCTGTGGCCATCGCACTCGGGATGCTGGCGAAGGCCAAGATCGGCGGTCAGACCGGCGACATTCTGGGTGCCAGCCAGCAACTATCCGAAATCGCCGCCCTCGCCGTTCTGGCAGCCTCGCTCTGACCTCGCGGCAAAGGCGCTTGCAAGCGCCTTCAGAGAAGCGGTTTCGAAACCGCTTTCAAGGGCCTTCGAAGGCCCTTCCCAACCAAGGAAAAACCCCGCCGCATCGCTGCAACGGGGTCAATTCCTGAACCACTCAGGTCAGATCAGGCGGCGCGGGCGGTCAGCACCTCGTCGACGCGCTTCTGCGCCCCGGCCTCATCCATGCCGTTCACGGCAGCCAGCTCACGGGTCAGACGCTCCAGCGCCGCCTCATAGAGCTGACGCTCGGAATAGGACTGTTCGCGCTGGTCATCGGCGCGGTGCAGGTCGCGGACCACTTCGGCGATCGAAATCAGGTCGCCCGAGTTGATCTTCTGCTCATATTCCTGCGCCCGGCGCGACCACATGGCGCGCTTCACCCGAGCCTTGCCCTTGAGCGTATCCATGGCCTTCTTCACCACATCGGGGCTGGACAGCGAACGCATCCCGACCTCGGTGGCCTTTGCCGTTGGCACCCGCAGGGTCATCTTGTCCTTCTCGAAGGAGATCACGAAAAGTTCGAGCGACAGCCCGGCGATTTCCTGTTCCTCGATGGACACGATCTGCCCGACCCCATGCGCGGGGTAGACGACATAGTCGTTCGGGCGAAAGTCCTGCGATTTGCGCGATTTGCTCATATGGTTTTCCTTTTACAGCCCGGTCACGGGCGACAAAAACACCGCGAGGAAAGCGGGACTTTCCACTACGGGCTGTCATTCTTTGATTTCATGCGCGGTGTGGCACGACCGCGTCTTGTGCGTTCACGAGACATCCTTTGTAACAGGAATATAGCACAAAATTCGACCATTTCAAAGATTCGCAATGCAACTATCGCCAAAAGCCCTGTTTTCACAGGGTTTTGCCGCAGCGCAACATCACATTTGGCACCAGCAACACAGCCAGCGCCGGGGCGAATCGGTCAGCCGCCCTCGCCCGGGGCTTCCGACAGAAGCGGCAGCTTGCCGTCCTTGCCGTCAAATTCCTCTGCCGTGGGCAGCGGATCCTTCTTGGAAACAATAACCGGCCACATCTCGGAATATTTCCGGTTCAGCTCCACCCATTTTTCCATGTCCGGCTCGGTATCGGGCCGAATCGCGTCCGCCGGGCATTCCGGCTCGCAGACACCGCAATCAATGCATTCATCGGGATGAATGACGAGGAAGTTCTCCCCCTCGTAGAAGCAATCCACCGGGCATACCTCGACGCAGTCGGTGTATTTGCAGTTGATGCAGTTTTCGATCACGGCGTAGGTCATGGCACTTCCGTTCAGCAACTCTGGGGCCGGTTTAATCCGGGCCGGGGCATCATTCAAGCGGGCTGCGGCGTAAAGAACCAAGCGCCCGGCGATCCTTGCCCGAGGGGCGTCCCTTTCCCTCGTATGACGGGTTTTGCGGGACGGTTTCCTTGACCGGTGTCAAATCGTCATAGAGTTGTTGCGCCTCCGGGGCCGGACCGCGCCTTTCCCCGATCGCCACCACGCGCACCACCCGCACGTCACGGCCCTGGGCAAAGGTCAGCACATCGCCGGGGGATACGGTCGCGGCAGGCTTGTGTACCTTCTGGGCATTCACCCGAACATGGCCGCCCGCAACAACGCGCGCGGCCAGGGTGCGGGTCTTGAAGAACCGCGCATGCCACAGCCATTTGTCGAGCCGCAGCCGAGGGGTCGCTCCCTCGGTCAGGAGTTGCCCTTCAGCCCCGCCAACGCCTGCGCAAACGGGTTGTCGGGGTCGATCTTCTTCTCGCGGCGCTCGGGCTTGGCGGTATAGGACTTGGGCTTCTCGTTACGAGGCCCCTTGGGACCGCCCTTGCCTTTCGGCCCACCCTTGCCACGGGGCTTGCCGCCCTGTTTGCCACCATCGCGGCGCGGGCCTTGCGGGCCGGTGCGGCGTCGCGGTGCCCAGGTGAAGGTGTAGAAGGTTTCGATCTCCGGCTCCGCCGCCTCAGTGCTGCCCTGCTCGGGCAGTTCAACCGGGGGTTCTGCCGGGGTTTCGACGGGGGCCTCGACCGGTGCTTCGACAGGCGTCTCCGCCGGGGTCTTGGCAGGCGCTTCGGGCGCTTCCGCAGGCGCGTCGCCCGGCACTTCGGCGGGGGTTTCAGGCTCTCCACCGGCGGCAGGCGCGGCTTTCACCTTGGCGCGTTCGCCCTTCTCGGCGGCATAGCCAAGCCCGCCCATCAGATCGGCGAACTGATCCAGCGTCATGCCGGTGATCGACAGCATATCGGCGGTGGCCTCAAAGCCCGACCGGCTGTCCTGCTGGCGCAGCATATCGGCCAGACGTTCCAGCATGTCGATGCGGATCGCGCGGGCCCCGGCCAGGCGATAACCCGAATTGGTGTAATACTCTCGCGGCGCACCTTCGACGGCAGGGATCGTCACCAGACCCGGCGGCGGGCTTTCGTGGAACTCGTCATGGTCATTGGCCAGCCCCCACAGCACCAGACGCAACCGCGTAGGTGCGGGTTTCAGCAGGAGTTGCTGGAAAATCGTGAACTGACCGAAGCGCACGCCATGCTTGCGCAGCAGCCCGCGTGCGTCCTGATCGAGCGCCTTCACGTCCTCCGCCACCTCGGCACGCGGCAGAACGCCAAGCGCCTCGACCAGACGGAAGGCAAAGCCGCGGGCCAGACCGGTGATCGCCTCGTCGCGGCTCATGGCCAACAGCGGCTCGAACAACGTGGCTACCTTTCGGTCGATGAAATGCTGCAGCCGGCGCTGCACCTTCTGCATCACCTCGGGGCCGGCTTCCTCGTCGACGAAGGCTTCGGCCACGGGTTTCAAGGGCTCTGCGCCCTTCACCAGCTTGCCGATCGCCTGTTCGCCCCACATCAGGCCACCCTGTTCGGTGAAATCGAACTCCGTATCGGGGGCGTTGTAGAACCGGTCGGCGCGCAAGTGGAATTCGGGCCGCAAAGCCGCAACCGCCGCCTGGCGCAGCGTCTTTGCCTCATCCGGGGTTGCGCTCGCGTCCTGCCGGAACCGGAACCCTTCCAGACGGCCGACGAATTCGCCTTCAACCGTCACTTCACCCTTTTCGTTCACGTCGGCCACAAGGCCCTCCTTCTGCTTCAACCGGCGCAGCAATACGCTGGTGCGCCGGTCAACAAATCTTTGGGTCAGACGTTCGTGCAGAGCATCTGACAGGCGGTCTTCTACGGCACGCGTGGCTCCGCGCCAATGGCTTTCGTCATCGACCCAGCCAGAACGTTGCGCCACATAGGTCCATGTGCGGATATAGGCCAAACGTTTCGAGAGTGTATCAATATCGCCATCTGTCCGGTCCAGCCGTTTGACCTGCCGTGCCATCCAGTCATCGGGCACGCGCCCCAGGCCGTGAAGAAACTCGTAAATCCGCGCCAGCAGGGTCGCGTGTTCCGCATGGCTGATGCCCCGGAAATCGGGGATACAGCAGATATCCCAGAGCAGGCGCACGTCCTTGGGGCCGCTGACCCGGTCGGCCATTTCCGGCATCGCCGCGATGGTCTTGAGCGCGCGGATATCGTCGGCCTCGCGCGCGCGGGTCAGCCATTCATCCTCTGCCGGTGCCTCCAGCGAGGCAATCAGCCGGTCCACGGTGCCGAACGCCATCCGCGTGTTGCGCCAGAACAGCTTTCCCACGGGCCGGAAGGAATGGTTGGTGATCGCCTCGACCACCTCATCTTCCAGCGGGCTGGCCTCGCCGGTCACCCCAAACGTCCCCGGCTGCGTATGCCGCCCGGCACGTCCCGCGATCTGGGCCAGTTCATTGGGGGCCAGCATCCGCATCTTGCGCCCGTCGAACTTGCGCAGGCCGGAAAACGCCACATGCCGGATATCGAGATTAAGCCCCATCCCGATGGCATCGGTTGCCACAAGGTAATCCACATCGCCGTTCTGGTAGAGTTCCACCTGCGCGTTCCGCGTGCGTGGGCTCAGCGCCCCCATCACCACGGCGGCCCCGCCCCGCTGACGGCGCAGAAGCTCTGCAATCGCGTAAACATTCTCGACCGAGAACCCCACGATCGCCGCCCGCGTGACCATGCGGGACAGCTTCTTCGACCCCGTATAGGTCAGTTCCGAGAACCGCTCCCGCCGCATGAACTGCGCACCCGGAACCAGCGCCGCAATCGCGCTGCGCATTGTGTCGGAACCGAGGAACAGCGTCTCATGCAGCCCCCGCGCGTTCAGCAGCCGGTCGGTGAAGACATGCCCCCGCTCGGGGTCCGCACAGAGCTGGATCTCATCCACCGCCAGAAAATCGCACCCCATCCCCGTGGGCATCGCCTCGACCGTGCAGACCCAGTATTGGGCACTGTCGGGCACGATCCGTTCTTCGCCGGTGATCAGCGCCACCACGCGCGGCCCGCGCATCGCGACAATCCGGTCATAGACCTCACGCGCCAAAAGCCGCAAAGGCAGCCCGATCACCCCCGTGCGATGCGCCAGCATCCGCTCGATGGCATAATGGGTCTTGCCGGTATTGGTCGGCCCGAGAACGGCCGTTATGCGCCCCTGGCGTTGCATGGTTCTGCTCTGTCGCCCTTCGTTCGGGATCGCGGTACTTAAAGGGCGGTGCCCTCGGTCGCCCGTTCCAGCCGGGCTATGGCACCATGTAGGTCGGGACGGTGCGGATGTATAGCAAAGGCGGCACGATAGGCGGCAAGTGCGGCCTCATTGTCACCGACCTCTTCCAGAATCGCCCCGATCCCGGCGAGCGCCCCGTAATGGCGCGGCTCTAGCACCAGCACATGCCGCAGATCGTCCAGAGCAGGCCCGATCAGCCCGGCCAGAAAATAGGCAACAGCGCGGCTGTTATAGCCTTCTGCGAACTCCGGCGCATGGTCTGTCAGCGCGGTCAGGTGATCAATCGCCGCCTCGAAATCCTGTTCTTCCAGCGCGTCCTGCCCGCGCCGCAGCAACAGGTCGGCAGAGGCCGAACCGGACAGGCTCAACTGGATCTCGATGTCGCGTTCCACGGTTTCCCAGTTGGTCGTGCCGGGATCGGCCAATTGCCGAAACAGCTCGTCCAGCTGATCGGCAAGCCCCTGCCCCGGCAGCATCCACAGGCACAAGGCAATGGCTGCCGTCACGACACTGTTGTATGTTGAACGCATATTCCGCATGGTCATTCCCGAACTTAGCATCTGGGGCCGGTCATTCCAGTGATTTCGGCCTGAACCTGACGAAGGACGCATCACATGAGCGAGATCATCACAGCAGCCGTGGCCGCACTTTCCGAAAAACTGTCGGGCGGCTTTGACGGCACCGCGAAATTCTCTATCGACGGCGAAGGCGCGATCATGGTCGACGGCAGCGGCGTGCGCGCTGCCGATGACAGCGACGAGGCAGACGTGACCCTGTCTGCCGATGCCGACACCTTTCAAGAGATTCTGTCGGGCGAGCTGAACCCGACCTCCGCCTTCATGGGCGGCCGCCTGCGCCTTGACGGCGACATGGGCACCGCCATGCGTCTGGGTGGCCTTCTGGGATAAGCGACGATGGAACCGGCCCCGTTTCTTCAGGATATCGCCGAAGGGCCCGAAGGGGCCAATGCCTACTGGCTGCGCGCCAGGGATGGCACGCGCCTGCGCGTGGGCGTCTGGCCGGCGGGGCCCAAGGGCACCATCCTGATGTTTCCGGGCCGGACCGAATATATCGAGAAATACGGACGCCTCGCGCGGGAATTCGCGGGGCTCGGCTATGGCATGCTGGCGATGGACTGGCGCGGTCAGGGCCTGTCCGACCGGCCCGCGCATCGCCGCGACATGGGCCATGTGGTCAGTTTCGATGAATACCGCGAAGACGTGGACGCCCTGCGCGCCGTGCTCGACCAACTCGACCTGCCGAAACCCTGGTTCCTTCTTGGCCATTCCATGGGCGGTGCGATCGGTCTGCGGGCGATCTATGACGGGCTGCCGGTGTCGGGCGTGATCTTTTCCTCACCAATGTGGGGCATCCGCATGTCTGGCTTCCTCAAGGCGATTTCCGGCGTGGTCATGGGACTGTCCAAACCGCTCGGGCTGGACAAGAACTTTGCCCCCACCACCGGCCCCGCCACCGCGATGGAATACAACGACAACCCGCTGACCAATGACCGGGACATGTTCAACTACATGGAAGGTCAGGTCGCCAAACACCCGGAACTGGCGCTCGGCGGCCCCTCGATCCGTTGGGTCAACGCGGCGCTGGAAGAAACCGCCGCGCTGATGGAGATGGACCCGCCCGATCTGCCGATGATGGTGTTTCTGGGCACCGATGAACGCATCGTCGAGACACCCGCCATCCACACCCGCGCCGCAAGCTGGCCGGGCAGCCGGTTGCAGCAGATCGACGGCGGCCGGCACGAGATCCTGATGGAGGGCGACGCGATGCGCGGACCGGTGGTGAAGATGATCGCCGACTGGTGCGCCGAGGTGCTGACCGTCGCACGCAAGACCGGCTAGGCCGTCTGCCCGCAAAGGACCGTGCTTGTACCCGCCATCTGTCTGCACGCCCGGTGTACGGGGGGTGTACGCATGGCACCCCCCTGTTTTCAGCCCTCAGGCTGCGCCACCAGCACCCCGTCCTGAAGGTGCAGAACCCGGTCCATGCGGGCGGCCAGTTCCAGGTTGTGGGTGGCAATCAGCGCCCCCATCCCGGTTTCCCTGACCAGCGTCAAAAGCGCGCCGAAAACCACATCGGCGGTGCCGGGGTCGAGGTTGCCCGTCGGCTCATCTGCCAGCAAAATCAAGGGCTTGTTGGCCAGCGCGCGGCAGAAGGCCACGCGCTGTTGCTCCCCGCCCGACAGCGCCGCGGGCCGGTGATCGGCGCGGTCTTCCAGCCCCACGCGGGCCAGCAACTCCGCCGCCCTCGCCTCAGCCTCTGCCCGGGGGATACCATTGGCCAGCTGCGGCAGGATCACGTTCTCAGCGGCGGTGAACTCCGGCAGCAGATGGTGAAATTGATAAATGAATCCAACACCTTGTCGCCGCGCCGCCGTTCTCGCCCGGTCCCGCGCGCGGGTCAGGTCATCGCCCCCGATCCGCACTGTTCCGGCATCCGCCGTATCGAGCAACCCCGCGATATGCAGAAGCGTCGATTTCCCGGCGCCAGAGGGCGCCACCAGCGCCACGACCTCGCCCGGCTGAATACGCACCGACGCCCCGCGCAACACCCGGATTTCCCCAGGTTTCCCAAGCTTGTAGCCCTTCTCGATCCCGTCGAGTTCCAGCACCGGATCACTCATAGCGCAGCGCCTCCACCGGGTTCATCCGCGCCGCGCGCCGGGCCGGGAAAATGGTGATCACGAAGGAAAGCCCAAGCGACAGCGTCACCGCCGACATAACGTCGCCAAGTTCCAGCCGCGCCGGAAGCGTCGAGAGGAACCGCACGGACGGGTCCCAGACCCCGCCCCCCGCCATCCAGTTGACCGCAGCGAAGATCGGGTCGATCCAGATCGCGAAGGCGCAACCAAGGGCCACGCCCGCCAGCGTCCCCGCCACGCCGATGGAGGACCCGCAGATGAAGAAAACCCTTAGAATTGAGCCCTCTGACAGCCCCATGGTGCGCAGGATACCGATGTCGCGGCTCTTGTTCTTGACCAGCATGATCAGGCCCGAGACGATGTTCATCGTGGCGATCAGAACGAGGATCGAGAGGATGATGAACATCACGTTATCCTCCATCTGCAAGGCCCGCAGAAACGCGCCGGAACTGTCGCGCCAGGTCCAGATGATCACTTCAGCCTCAGCCGCGCGGGTCAGGGGGATGACCATGTTCAGGACGGTATCGGGGTCGGTCACGCTTACTTCGATCTCGTCTGCGACACCATCGCGGTTGAAATAGGTCTGCGCCTCATCAAAGGGCATGTAGACGCGAATGCGATCAATGTCGTAACGCCCAACCTGAAAGATATAGGTTACTTCATAGGCACTGATCCGGGGGCTGGTGCCAAAGGCTGTCCGCGCACCGTCTGGGGAAATCAGGCGGATACGGTCCCCCACGCTGACGCCCAGTTCCCGCGCCACCCCGACGCCCAGAGCCACGCCATAGGGAAAGTCGCTGAGCGCGCCATAGGCCAGTTCCGGGCTGGCCACCAGTGGCACCTCATCCAGATTTTCCGGCGTTATCCCAATAACCTCCACACCCGCATTACGCCCATTCGCGGTGGCCATGACCTGCCCGCGAATGACCGGGAAGGCAGAGGTTACGCCCTCGACGCCGCGCAGCCGTTCGGCAATGGCGTCATAGTCCGACAGCACCCGCAGGCTGCGCCCACCCTCGACCTGCCGCCCCACGGGGATCACGCTGGCATGAGGATTCGCGCCCAGAATGGTGCCCACGAATTCATGGCGGAACCCGGCCCGCACGGCGAGCGTGGCAATCAGCGCCATCACCGCCAGCATGATGCCCAGAAAGCTGATCCAGGTCATGACGCTGACCCCGCCTTCGGCACGCTTGGCGCGGATGTAGCGCCAGGCGATCATGAACTCGAACCGGGCGAAAGGTTTGGGCGGGGTCGGCATGGCTGCTCCTGTCTTGCGCCGCTGATGGCTCGGGCGCTTGGCGCGCAGGTTAGCGCAAGGCGCGGGCAGCGGGAACCGCCCTTTCACCTGCCCGTTTCACGTTTCGGCGACAGGCCGCCGCCGCATCAAACGCCCCAACCCGGACAGGAGCAGAGCCAACAGACCATAGCCCGCCAGAAAGCCCACCCCGGCAAAGCCTGCGCCGCTGGCGGTCAGGGGCAGCGCCGGATGGAAATCCTCCAAGGCGCGGCGACCGATTTCCGTGTCCAACCGGGCGGGCAGCAACAGGGCGCGCTCCACCGGCCCCGCTGCGCGCAGAAGCGTCAGGTCAGAGGACAACGCCTCATACCTTGTGATCGTCCGGGTCATGTCCGCGTTTCGGGCGGCGAGGAAGGCAGACCCGGACAGCTCGGCCAATGCTTCGTCCCGCGTCAGCCCTGCGGACTGCGCCGAACGGTCGAAATCCGCCACCACGACCGACAGTTCATCCACCGCGCCCGCCAGCCGCTGCACGTAGTGCTGCGACGCCTCGGGGAACTGCGCCATCGCGCCCGCGCCTGCCAATCCGGCGGCCAGTGCCAATAATCTCATAGGTCTGCCTGTTCTCTGCTTTTTGGCCAACATAGCACAGGACGCCCCCGTCTGTTGAGGCCCCTGCCCGGCCCCGGCGAAACCCTGCCGCCTGCATATTGGGGGATCGACCTCATGCCCCGTGCGGCCCCCATCCGGCACAACAGGGTCATCGAAACACAGCATCCTTCAGGAGACACCAAGATGACCTTCAAGACCTTCGCCAAGGCCGCCCTCGCCGCCGCTGCCCTCGCCGCCACCGCCAGCTCTGCCAGCGCCTGGGGCTTCGACATCTGCGAGGACGTCACCATGCGCCTCAACAACAATTCCGGGCAGGCGATCGAGATCTATGACCTCGACTATTACGATTTCGGTCAGAGCATCTGGCGGTCCGAACCCCTGCCCGACCGCGTCATTCAGAACGGCGGCAGCTTCTCCTTCACCCGCAACCTCGAAGATGTGGAAAACGCCCAGACCATGCTGCGCTTCCGCTACCGCGCGACGAACAGCCAGGGCCGGTGGGAAAGCGGCTATGTCGCGCAGAGCAACACCTTCACCTGCCGCCACAACCGGTCCGTTACCGTCAGCGTTCGCTGAACGACCCCTCCTTCAGTCATGCACCGCGCCTTGGGAAACCGGGGCGCGGTTTTTCTTTTGGGTCAGGGGCTTGCGCCGGAATTCACCGAACATGCGCGCATATTGGGGGATCGACCCCATGCCCTGCACGGCCCCCTTCCGGCACAACAGGATCATCGAAACACAGACACCAATACCGGAGACAGACCAATGACCCTCAAGACCTTCATCAAAGCCGCCCTTGCCGCAGCCGCCTTCGCCGCCACCGCCACCTCTGCCAGCGCTTGGGGCTTCGACATTTGCGAGGATGTGACCATGCGCCTGCACAATTACAGCGGCGAAGCCATCCAGATCTATGACGTGGATTACTATGACTACGGTCAGGGCATCTGGCGGTCTGAACCCTTCGAAAACCGGGTCATTCAGGATGGCTACTACTTCAGCTTCACCCGCAATCTGGAAGACGTTGAAAACGCCCAGACCCGCATTCGCTTCCGCTATCGCACCACCAGCGGTGGCCGCTGGACGGGCAGCTACACCGCGCAAGGCAGCGCCTTCATGTGCCGCCACAATGCTTCGGTTGATGTGCGCCTGCGCTAAGCCGTCCGGAAACAGAAAACCGCGCCCCGAGTGATCGAGGCGCGGTTTTTCGTTTTCCTGAGGGCAGTGTCAGCCCAAATGCGGCGCGTAGATCTCTTGCACGCGGGCGATGGCGGCCTCCGGGCTCATCTCCTCGCTCTCGCCGGTGCGGCGGCTGGTCAGTTCCACCACCCCGTTCTTGAGGCCCCGCGGCCCCACGGTGATGCGCCATGGCAGGCCAATCAGGTCCATGGTGGCGAATTTGCCCCCGGCACGTTCGTTGGTGTCATCGTAGAGCGGTTCCAGCCCGGCGGCGGTCAGCGCCTTGTAGAGCTGTTCGCAAGCGGCATCCGTGGCCTCATCCCCCTGACGCAGGTTGACGATCCCCACATGGAACGGCGTCACGCCCTCGGGCCAGATGATGCCCTTGTCGTCATGGCTGGCCTCGATGATCGCGCCCAGAAGGCGGCTGACCCCGATGCCGTGGCTGCCCATGTGGACGGGCACTTTCTGCCCGTCGGGGCCCTGAACGGTGGCACCCATGGCCTCGGAATACTTGGTGCCGAAGTAGAAGATCTGCCCCACCTCGATCCCGCGCGCCACCCGGCGGCGCTCTTCGGGGATCTGGTTGAATAGGGCTTCGTCATGGGTCTCGTCGGTGCGCGCATATTTCGAGGTGAACTCCTCCAGCACGCCCTGACACTGTTCGACGCTGTCATAGTCGATCTCGCGGTCGCCGAAGGTCAGATCGGTCACGGCGCTGTCGTAGAACACTTCCGATTCGCCCGTTTCGGCTAGCACGAGGAATTCATGGGTATCGTCGCCGCCGATGGGGCCGGAATCGGCGCGCATCGGGATGGCTTGCAGGCCCATGCGTTCATAGGTGCGCAGGTAGCTGACGAGGTGGCGGTTATAGGCGTGCAAAGCGTCCTCTTTGGTGAGGTCGAAATTGTAGCCGTCCTTCATATAGAACTCGCGCCCCCGCATCACGCCGAAACGCGGGCGGATCTCGTCGCGGAATTTCCACTGGATCTGATAGAGCGTCAGCGGCAGGTCCTTGTAGCTGCTGACATGGCTGCGGAAGATATCCGTCACCATTTCCTCGGCGGTCGGCGTGTACAGCAAATCGCGCTCATGCCGGTCCTGCATGCGCAGCATTTCCTGACCGTAGTCGTCATAACGCCCGGATTCGCGCCACAGGTCCGCGGGTTGCAGGATCGGCATCTGGATCGCGATGTGACCGGCGCGGGCCTGCTCCTCATGCACGATATTCTCGATCTTGCGCAGCACCTTGAAGCCGAGCGGCAGCCAGGAATAGATGCCAGCGGCCTGCTGCTTGATCATGCCGGCGCGCAGCATGTAGCGGTGGCTGACGATCTGGGCCTCGGCGGGGGTTTCTTTCAGAACGGGCAGGAAGTAGCGGGACAGACGCATGTGGGCAGACCTATAGGTTCGTTTGGCCCCTGATTAGGGGAAAGGGCGCGCGGGGGCAATCAGGGTTGCGCGGCGCGGGCGGCAAGGCTGAGACAGACCTTGGTCGCCAGCGCCATATCCTGCACGCTGACCCATTCCAGCGGCCCGTGAATTTCCTGCATCCCGCAGAAGATGTTCGGACAGGGCAGGCCCAGTTCCGTCAGGCGCGACCCGTCGGTGCCGCCGCGAATGGCGGTGCTGTCCGGGTCCATGCCATGATCGCGATAGGCCTCGCGGGCGAGGTCGACGGGAGACATGTCCTTTTCAAGCCAGTAGCGCATGTTGCGATACTGGGGCCGGATCGCGCAGGTGATCTCGGCGCGGGGTTCGGTCGCGGCAACCACGTCGCAGACCTGTTTCAGCAGATCGCCCTTGGCGGCGAGGCCGTCGAGTTCGAAATCGCGCAGGATGAAGCTCAGTTCGGCCTCAGCAGCGGTGCCGGACATGGCATAGAGATGGATGAAGCCGTCTCTGTCCTCGGTTGTTTCGGGCGTCATCGTCACATGCGGCAGGGTCTGCACGATCTTGGCGGCTAGATGTAGCGCGTTCACAAGCTTGTCCTTGGCCCAACCGGGATGCGCCGCAACGCCCTTGACCGTGACCAGAGCACCATCGGCAGAGAAGCTTTCATATTCCAGCTCGCCGGGCATGGACCCATCGAGCGTATAGGCAAAGTCCGCCCCCATATCCGCAGGCAGACGTTCATTAACCCCTCGCCCGATCTCTTCGTCGGGGGTGAAGGCGATGCGGATTTTGCCGTGACTGTGCCCCGGCTCGGACAGCAGTTTGCGCGCCATGGTCATGATAATCGCGATGCCCGCCTTGTCGTCTGCGCCCAGAAGAGTCGTGCCGCTCGCCGTAATGATGTCTTCGCCCACCTTCTCGGCCAGGTAAGGCGCGTTTTCGGGCGAGAGCTTCAGCCCCGGCGCATCGGCGAAGGTGATGTCGCCGCCGTTGTAGTGACGATGGACCACGGGTTTCACCCCCGTTGCGTTGAATGCAGGCGCGGTGTCCATATGGGCGCAGAATCCAATGACCGGCGCGCCCTCTACCGTGGCGGGGATCGTCGCCAGAACAGCACCGTACTCGGTCAGGTGCACATCCGCTGCCCCGATCTCCTCCAGTTCCGCCTTCAGAACCCGCGCCAGATCCAGCTGGATCGTGGTCGAGGGGCTGGTGGGCGAGGTCTCATCGCTCTGGGTGTCGATGGCGGCGTAACGGACCAGACGGTCTTCCAGTTCGGCGTCAAATTCAGTGCGCATTTGGGGTCCTTTCTGCTGGATCGCATCAGGGCCAAGCGGCCCGGAACTGTCAAGCCGATTGACCCCGCCCCGCGGATGGTGATTGTAACCGTTTGATGACACCTCAGGCGGAGTGCCCCCATGCTGACCATCACCGAACCGGCCCGCGAGATTCCGGTTGTGCACCAGACCGAAGTGCTGGTCGTGGGCTCCGGCCCCGGCGGGCTGGCTGCCGCATTGGCTGCCGCACGGGCGGGGGCGGAAGTGACGCTACTCGATCGGTTCGGCTGTTTCGGTGGCAATATCACAGTGGTCGGCGTCGAGGGCTTCGCCTGGTACCGGCATGAACAGACCGTCGAGGCAGGCGGTATCGGCTGGGAATTCGAGGAGCGTGCCAAAGCCATGGGCGCGGCGGTGCCCGAAAGCCAGTCACTGTCCTATGAGCTGGATAGCGAGGGCTTCAAGCTGGTCGCGGACCGGCTGGTCGAGGAGGCGGGCATTCACCCGATGCTGCACCGTCAGTTCGTGGCCCCGATCATGGAAGGCAATGCGATCCGGGGCGTGATCGTCGAAAGCAAGGCGGGACGCGAGGCCGTGCTGGCCAAACGGGTGATCGACGCGACCGGCGACGCCGATGTCGCGCATCGGGCCGGGGCCCCCACCCGCAAGACTCCGCTGGAGGAAACGCAGGCAGCAAGCGTGATGTTCCACGTCGCGGGCGTGGACAAACAGCGCTTCATGGACGGGGTCAAGGCCGACCCGCAGACCTATGCCAACTGGTCCACCGGCGAATGGGAGGTCGAGACCGACGGCAAGGAAGACGACATGTATTCCCCTTTCCTGGCCAAACCCTTCGCGCAGGCGATCCGCGACGGCGTGATCCCGGCGCATCTCAACACCATCGGCGGCACCTGGGGCGCAGTGCATGACAGTGGCGAGATGACCTATATGAATCTCGTCCACCTCGCGGGCTGCGACGGGGTGGACCCCGACAGCCTGACGAAGTTCGAGATCGAGGGCCGCAAACAGGCGATGCTGGCCATCGAGGCGCTGCGCCGCTACACGCCCGGCTGCGAAGGCGTGCGGTTGCGGAACTTCGGCATGTCCATTGGCATCCGCGACAGCCGCAAGATCGACGCGGTCTACAACATGACCGAGGCGGATGTGCGCCATCAGGGCCGGTTCGAGGACACGATCGGCATCTACCCCGAATTCATCGACGGCTATGGCATCCTGATCCTGCCCACGACGGGCCGCTACATGCAGATCCCCTACCGGTCGATGCTGCCCAAGGGGATCGACAACCTGCTGGCCACGGGCCGCGCCATTGGCGGCGACAAGGTATCTCACGCGGCGGTGCGCAACATGGCCTGCTGCGCGGTGGCCGGTCAGGGCGCGGGTGTGGCGGCGGCGCTGTCGCTGAAATCGAACCGGGGCCTGGCCGAGGTCGACCTGACCGCCGTGCAGACGGAGCTGACCCGGCAGGGCGTGCGCATCCACTAGGCGGCCCCGTGGCCGGGAGGATATTCATTCAGGCGCGGGAAGCTCCAGCACGATGTGACCCTTGCGCCAGACCTGACGGGCATCGTTGGTCTCGTGTTCATCCTTCCGAAAGCCGATATCCGCCAGCAGATGCGGGGATAATTCCGCAAGCCGAAGCAACTCCTCGTCGCAGCTGGCGCATTGACCGCGCCCCAACACGCGCCGCCCGAAAGCCGACAATCCATGCAGGATACGGACCAAAGCCCCTGAGCGATCATGTGCAGTTAAGGGTGATATTTCCTGAACGAATGCCATCTGCACGCTCCAATTTCTGCTGCTTGATGCCAAATTAAGTTAGGCCCCGGGCTTGCCGCAAACCATGAATCCTCACATCATGGATGAATAAACCTGATCCATGAGCACCCATGCGCCTGCCCCCTCTCAATGCTCTTCGCGCCTTCGAGGCTGCTGCCCGGCACGATGGTTACATCGCCGCAGCCGAAGAATTGCACGTCACGCGCGGAGCCATCAGCCGACAGGTGAAACTGCTGGAGGAGCATCTGGGCCTACAGCTGTTCCATCGTGGCCATAACGGCGTGACCCTGACCGACGCGGGGCGTGACCTGTTGCCGGTGCTGACCGACGCGTTTGGAAAGATCGCGGCGCAAGCCGACCGGATCACCGAGCAGGCGGCAGAGTTACGCATCATCTGCCCGCCCACCCTGTCAATCCGTTGGCTTTTCCCGAAGCTGGCGTTGTTCCGGCAGGCGCATCCCGACATCCAGGTGCGTCTGACCACCGATTTCTACGGCGAATCCGGCTTTGACCCGGGGCGGTATGACCTCGGCGTTTCGTTGGAATTCTGGCCTGGCCGCCCCAATGCCATCAGGACCCAGCCGGTGTTTCCGATGCGCCTGTCGCCGGCCTGTTCTCCCGCGCTGCTGGAAGCGGGTCCGCCCCTTGCCTCCCCTGCCGATCTCGGCCGGTTCACGCTGCTGCACGAGAGCCCCGCGCGTGAGGATTGGCGCACATGGGTCCAGCATTTCGGCATCGACGGGCTCGACCCGACACAGGGAGAGGCCTTCCCCAATCTCGACATGGCAGCCAAGGCCGCGGTGATGGGTGCGGGTGTGGTCATGGCAGATCTCGCTCTGTGCCGCGACGAACTGGAGCACGGTGCGCTGGTTCTGCCATTTCCCGACCTGTCCTGCGAGACCCAGTACGGGCGCTTCGCCCTGATCGGCGCGGAGGACCGGTGGGATACTCCCAAGGTCAAGGTTTTCCGGGATTGGATTGGCAGCCAGACGACTTTGGAAGAGTGACATCGCCGTGCGTAACAAAACGGTGCCACCGGCGGTCAGCCCGAGCGTCGGGCGGCGCATCCACACACCGAACACGCGGAGGTTGACGGAATTGCCAGTTTGACCAGAAGCTGCGGATGGCTTCGTGAGAAAAGGACGACTACGGACATGAGTACCCCCGACCGCCCCAATATCCTCCTTGTCATGGCCGACCAGATGCCCCCCTTCCTGCTGGAAGCCTGTGGATTTTCCGGTGTGCACACACCGAACCTAACCGCGCTTGCGAAGCGCTCTGTCCAGTTCACCAACGCCTATTCCCCCAGTCCGATCTGTGTGCCCGCCCGGTCCTGCCTCATGACCGGACTGCACACCTCCACCACCGGCTGTTTCGACAACGGCGACCCGTTCGACAGCTTCATACCGACCTTCGCACATTACCTGACCAATGCGGGTTATGAGACTGTGCTGTCAGGCAAGATGCATTTCATCGGCCCAGATCAGTTGCACGGATTTCAGCGGCGTCTGAATCCCGACATTTACCCCTCGGGCTTTCTTTGGTCCTATCCGCTGCCGCCCGAGGATGACCCGGACTGGCAGGCGTTCGATTTCGTATCACAGTTCCAAGCCCAGAATATCGGCCCCGGCTGGTCGAAAGAACTACAGTATGACGAGGAAACCCAGTTCCGAGCGTTGGAGTATCTGCGCCACCCGCCGGACCGCCCCTGGATGCTGACCGTATCGTTCACCAATCCCCATCCTCCCTATGTTGTTCCCCGGAAATACTGGGACATGTACAAAGACGCTGACCTTCCCTTGCCGGAATACCCGGACGACATGGGCGCACGATATTCCGATTTCGACCGGGCTTTGCGGCGCTGGCACGGGCTGGATTCCGGCGACATGCGCGATCCTGAACATCTGCTCGCCATGCGCAGGGGATTTGCGGCGCTGTGCCACTATGTGGATGACAAGCTGGGGGAACTGCTGGCGGTCCTGGAAGAACAGGGTCAGCGTGATGAAACCATCGTCATCTTCACCGCGGATCATGGTGAGATGCTCGGGGAACACGGGCTGATCCAGAAGCGCAGCTTCTATGAATGGTCGACCCGCATTCCTCTGCTGATCAACATGCCGGGAAAGAAGGCCCGGAAAATCGACACTCCGGTATCCCTGATTGACCTGCCCGTAACGCTGATAGAGCTGTCAGGCCAGACACCTGTCCGCTCGCTGGAAGGCCGATCCCTGATGCCCGCCATGAACGGTGAGGCGCTAGAGGTCATCCCGATCATCTCGGAATACCATGGTGAGGGCATCATGCGTCCAAGTTTCATGGTGCGGCTTGGCGACTGGAAATACATCTATTGCCACCGCTCCGCGCCTCAACTGTTCAACCTCGTTGAAGACCCCGATGAATGGACCAACCGCGCCGGAGACCCGGACGTATCGGAGATCGAGGCGGAATTGCACGGGATCATAGCCGGCGGCCGCTTCGATCTCGATGCCATCGAAACGGAGGTCTGGGCGCGTCTGCCGATGAAGGACGCCGTGAACCGAGCCATGGCTGCCAATGCTACGAACTGGGATTATGAGGGTCGGCACAAGGCTGCGGATCGCTATGTTCGGCAATGAAACCCACGTCTTGCAGGTGGGCAATTTTGCCTGCCTATCCATGCTCGGATACCTTGGATTGGATGAAGATGACGTGCAGAGGGGACAATGGGAAAACAACCGAATCCCGTGGGCTATTCCGGCAAACCGCTTTTTCAGAAGCTCGGCCTGAAACCGGGGTTGAGCTACCTCGCCCTGAACCCGCCCCCGCATATTGATGAGTTGCTTGCCGGGGCTGAAGGGGTGCAGATGCTGACCGGGCGCACCGAGGCCGACATCGTTCACCTCTTTTGCCCTGATCGTGCAACGCTGGACAAGGAAGGCCCCGCCGCGCTGGATCTGGTGGCCCAGAAGGGGATGCTCTGGATCAGCTGGCCCAAGAAATCCTCGCCCCTGTTCAGGGACCTCACCGAAGACGGGTTGCGCGAGCTGATGTTGCCGACGGGATGGGTCGATGTGAAGGTCTGCGCCGTGGATCAGGACTGGTCCGGCCTGAAATTCCTGCGCCGCAAGACCTAAGACACAGCACTAGCCGGGCTTTGTCGCGATCTGGCTGACATAGGACATGAAGCCAAAAAAACGGTTCGCCCTGAGGCGCGCCACGGCTTCAGCCTTCAGTGCCTCAGCAGTCTCGGGCTGCAGCATGCCGGTTTCAGCCATACGCTCGGCTCCGCGTGCAATGACGGTCATGAAATAGGCCGCATCGCCGTCAGCGACATAGCCATGCCCCTGACGCGCACCCATGTTGAAACCGCATTCAGTCAGCATCCCGCCGATCTGACGCATGATCCAGAGGTTGGTGACATTCTGGTTGATCATGAATCGGACAAGCTGATCAAGCGGGTCGAAATCTGCAATCTGTGCAGTGGCCGTGTCATAATCTCCATCGCAGATTGCCAAAACGCCACCGGGTTTCAGTACACGGTAAGCTTCTTTCAGAACATCTTCCGGACCTGGGACGTGACAGAGAAGCGTGTGCATCAGGACAAGATCGACCGACCCCGCCAGAAGCCCGGTCTGTTTCGCATCACCAATCTCGAAGCTCAAACGTTCATCGTCGGAAAATCTTTCAATGGCGCGCTGTGCAAGGATCGGAGAAGGCTCGATTCCATGCGCCCTGGCTGCCCCGGCCATGGTCAGCAGATCCTTGGTTACATGGCCCGTTCCAGAACCGAACTCTACCGCCAATGCATCAACAGGAAGCTGCAGAGCGCTCAGATAGGCCGCGCGGATGGCAACCTGGCTGGGGTCGAGACAGCGGGCATCCATAGCATCGGCGATCTGTGCCTGAACCTTTTTATCCTGTGATCCCAGGTCTGAATATGGGTCTGACATGTGTCACCTCGGGTCAAAACTAATAAAAGTGACCCGACCCTAGCACAACCGCAGGACGATTTGCATCATGCCCGGCATCCCAGACCATGCAGGGTGAACACCGCCTTACCGCAGCCCCTTCACCACCGGCTCGGCCCCGATGGCAGCCGCAAGCGCCTTGAACCGGGCCTGCGCCACTTCGCCGAACAGATCGCGGGCGGTATCGGTCTTCAGGGTCAGCTCCAGGATGCCCTTTTTCGGGTAAAGCTTGAGCTTGCCGTGATCCAATGGCTTTTCCAGCGTGAACATCGCCCCGAACCGCATGGCGCGGCCCATGATCTCGGCCTGCTGGACCTGCTTCTCTGTCAACAGCTCCAGCAAGGGGTCAAAGCCGGTATCCTTGCGGCTGGACTTGTAGCGGTGCAGCAATGCAAGACCCAGATAGACCCGTTCCTCATGGGTCAGACCGCCCAGGTTGGCCCGCGTTGCATTGTCGAAACAGACCTCGGCGCGGTAATCGGGATGCGCCCGCCAGCTGACGTCATGCAACAGGCACGCCGCCCGCATCACGCGTTTCATTTCGGGGCGGATACTGCCGAAGAGCGGCTCGATGAACCGGTAAAGCGCCCGTCCGAAGCCCGGCATCCGGGCATTGGCCAGTTCCATCTGATAGGCGGCCTCGATCAGCGGGTCGCGCTGGCGCTGTTCGTCCGACATCTGCTCGTAAAGCAGCCCTTCACGGATACCGTAAGACGAAATTGCCACCTCATCGGGCTTGAAGCTGCGCACCAGCTCTTTCAGCACCAGCGAGGCCAGCGGCACAAGCGCCATCCGTTCAGCACTGGTGCCGGTGCGGGCGCGCAGGTCTTCCATATCGGCCTTCTGGATATAGGCGATCGTGGCGCGGATATCCTTGCGGGTCATCCGGTATTCATGCAGCACCTTCAGGGGGTAGCCCCGGCGTTCCATGTCGATCCGGGCAATCGCCCGCCACGACCCGCCCACAAGGAACAGCCGTCCCGCAGGTTCCGTGAACTGTTCCCTCAGCGTGGCAATGCGATCCTTGATATGCGCCTTGATAGCCTTCTTGCCGCCCTTGATGCCCTGCAGCTTGAGCGGCCCGAGATCAGAGGTTTCGCGCGCGCCCACCTGCCCGTCGCCAAGCAGTTCCGCCAGCTCCATGGACGAGCCGCCGATATCGCAAATCATGCCGAACGCGCCGGGCCAGCCAAGCAGAACCCCCTGCGCGGACAGCCGCGCCTCTTCGCGTCCGTCGATCACGTGGATGGTCAGGCCGGTTTCACGCTCTGCCTCGGCCTTGAACTCCGCGCCATCCTCGGCCTCTCGCATCGCGGCTGTGGCGACGGTGACCAGAGAGGTGACGTTCATGCCCTTGGCCAGTGCCGCGAAGCGTTTCAGCGCCGCCAATGCACGGGGACGGCCCGTTTCCGACAGTCGCCCGGTCTGGGCAAAGCCCGCCCCTAGGCCACAGAGGATTTTCTCGTTGTAGAAATAGGCAGGAGAGCGCGCCGCGCCGTCAAACACCACCATCCTGACCGAGTTCGAGCCAATGTCGATCACGCCCACACGCGCCAGGTTCCGCGCGTGCGGATCCTGAAAAAGTGGCGTGCCGAAAAGCCCCCCGTCGGCCACCGTCCCGGACCCTGCGATACGCGGATCCGCCAATTCGGCTTGTCCCATCATGATCCGGTCATGGCACGGGGCGCGTGACTCGGTCAATCATGCGAATGCGCCAATTCGGGCACATCCGCCGCCCCCGCCGATCCGCGTCCCGAAAGCGACGGGTTCTGCATGAAAAACCGGTGGCAGGAAAACGGCTTGTCGATCTGATCGAGGTCAGGGCGCACGAAACTGCCATCAGCCTGCAAGACCCAGCTTTGGGCGACATCCGCCAGATTCGCCGCCATGATCTGGCTGACGATCTGCGCCTTCACCGTCGGGTTGGTGCATTCCACCAGCGTTTCCACCCGGCGATTGAGGTTGCGCCCCATCCAGTCGGCCGAGCTGATATAGACCCGCGCCTTTTTGGCGGGCAGCCCATGGCCATTGCCGAAACAGACGATCCGGCTGTGTTCCAGGAACCGGCCCACGACCGATTTCACCCGGATGTTTTCAGACAGGCCCTTCACACCGGGACGCAGCCCGCAGATGCCCCGAATCACAAGGTCGATCTTCACCCCCGCCTGGCTTGCCTCGTAAAGCGCGTCGATCACGTCAGGCTCGATCAGGCTGTTCATCTTGGCCCAGACCATTGCCGGTTTACCCGCGCGGGCATGGTCCGCTTCAGCCTTCAGATTCTCGATGATCGTCGATTTGAGGTTGAGCGGCGAAATGCGCAGATTGTCCAGCTTCTCGGGTTCCGCATAGCCGCCCACATAGTTGAACACCTTGGTGGCATCGCGCCCAAGCGCGTCATCACAGGTAAAGAGGCTCAGGTCCGTATAAATCCGCGCGGTGATCGGGTGATAGTTTCCGGTCCCGAAATGGGTATAGGTCACCAGCCGGTCACCCTCGCGCCGGACAACGGCACTGATCTTGGCGTGGGTCTTGTAGTTGATGAACCCATAGACCACATGCGCGCCCGCCCGTTCCAGCTTGCGCGACTGGCGGATATTGGCGGCCTCGTCGAACCGGGCTTTCAGCTCCACCAATGCTGTGACTGATTTGCCGTTCTCCGCCGCTTCGCACAGCGCATCGACAATCGGGCTTTCGTTCGAGGTGCGGTAAAGCGTCTGCTTGATCGCCACCACGTTGGGATCACGCGCCGCTTGGGCCAGGAACCGGATCACCATGTCGAAGGTTTCGTAAGGATGGTGCAGCAGCATGTCCTTTTGCCGTATGGCCGAGAACATATCGCCCTCATGGTCCTGCACCCGTTCGGGGACGCGCGGGGTGAAGCTGGGCCAGAGCAGGTCGGGCCGTTCGTCGAGCACCAGTTCCTTGAGCCGCGCGAGGCCGATCATGCCGCGCACCTCGACCACCTCGTCACCGATGACGCCAAGCTGTTCGCAGATTTCCTCTTTCAGCGCAGACGGTGCCCCGGCAGAGACCTGCAGGCGCACCACATGGCCGCGGCGGCGGCGCTTCAGGGCGGTCTCGAACTCGCGCACCAGGTCTTCGGCCTCTTCCTCCACCTCCAGATCGCTGTCGCGCAGCACCCGGAACATGCACGATCCGGTCAGCTTGTAACCGGGGAAAAGCGTGCCGATTTTCAGCAGCAGCAATTCCTCCAGCGGCAGAAACCGCGCGGCACCTTCCGGCGCGGGCAGGCGCACGAAGCGGTCGATCTGGCCGGGGATCGGCAACAGCGCCTGCAAAGGCCGTCCGTCGCGTTCCCTCTTCATCTGCAGGGCCAAAGACACACCTTCATTCGGGATGAAGGGGAAGGGATGGGCCGGGTCGATGGCGAGCGGCGACAGGACCGGGAAGACATTGGACAGGAAGATATCGTCAAGCGCGGTCTTATCGGCGGATTTGAGGGCCGAGCGCGTCACGACGGTGATCTTCTCCGCCTCCATCTCGGATTTCAGCGCATTCCACGCCGCCTGCTGAGACTGCATCAGCTTGCGCGCATCCGCATTGATCAGGCGCAACTGCTCGGTCGGGGATCGCCCATCATCGGAAGGCGTCGTGTTGCCCTCATTGGCAAGCTCGCGCAGGCCCGCGACACGGACCGTATAAAACTCGTCCAGGTTGGCCGCCGAGATCGACACGAAACGCACCCGTTCCAGCAGCGGCACGCGGGGGTTTTCCGCCTCTTCCAGCACCCGCCAGTTGAAGGCCAGCCAGCTGAGTTCACGGTTGAAAAACCGCTGCGGTCCGCTGCGCTGCGCTTCGGGCAGGTCGACCGGGGCGGGGATGGGTTCGTGCAGGAAATCGGCGTTGATCATGTGGCTGCCATAGGCTTGAGGTGTGACACCCGCGTGACACTCATTCCGCCAACTCCGCGAGAAGCGTGGCAATCATGGGCTTCGTGGGTCGCGTCTTGTCGCGCAGGGCGCGGGCGTCGATGGCCTCGACCAGCTTTCGGGCCGCAACGAAGGACCGCTCCATCCGCAGGACTGCATAGGATATCAGCTCGGGGCCGAGCGCAAGCTGACGGTCCGCCGCAAGCTTGACCATGACCGCAGAGAGCAACGCATCGTCGGGGCCTTGCAGTTTCAGCACACCCGCCTGCTGCATCCGGCTTTTCAGATCGGGCAGCGTGACGGGCCAGCGAGCCGGGTCCGTCCGTGCCGTCAGCAACAGCCGTCCGCCCTGTCCGAGCACCGCGTTGTGCAGGTGGAAAAGCGCGGTTTCGGCTGCCCCCCCGGTGATCCTGTCGGCATCCTCGACCACAAGTGCTGTTCCGATTTCATCAGGCGAGATTTCGGCCAGCCCCCCGGCCTCAACCACCTGCGCACCTGTCATCGCGGTCCAGACATGCGCCAGATGGGTCTTGCCCGACGCCTCCGGCCCCACCAGCACCATCTTGCCATGCGGCCAGCTCTCCCACGCTTCGATCCCGGCCACGGCAGCGGCATTGGCGCCTGAAACGAAGAAATCATCGCGCCCCAGGGCGGTGCGCACGGGAAGGTCAAGAAGAAGCTGTTCGGCCATGTCTTACATGTCGTCGTCTTCGCCGCGGCCTTCAAGCCCTTTATACAGGCGGCCCTCTCGATACTGCGCCATGCCGTAGCGCACCAGAACCCCGATCATCGCGGCAACCGGCACCGCGACCAGCATGCCAACAAAACCGAAGATGGACCCGAAAGCCGCAAGCGCGAAGAGCAGCCAGACCGGATGCAGCCCGACCGAGCTGCCGACGAGATTGGGGGTCAGGACATTGCCCTCTGCCACCTGACCGATGGCGAAAATCACCGCGACGATGCCGATGCGCAGCCAATCCGTGGCATGGCGGACGGTCTCGCCATCCACAACCTCGCTATACCCCCAGTACTGGAACAGCGCGAGGCCTATGGCCAGCACACCGCCCACCAATGCCCCCACATAGGGGATGAAGGTCAGCGCCCCGGCGATCAGCCCGACAATCAGGCCAAAGTTCAGCCCCACGGACATCAGCGCGATGGCGTAGAAGATGCCGAGGATCAGGCAGACCGTCCCCTGCCCGCGCACGAAACTGGCGAGCGTCCGGTCGATTTCTGACGCCAGCTGCCGGATCACGGGCGCATGGTCGCGGGGCAGCAGGTCGTCAATGCCTGCAATCATCCGGTCCCAGTCAAGCAGCAGGTAGAAGGCCACCACCGGGGCGATCACCAGAACCACGACGCTGTTGATGGCCGCTCCCGCCGAGGACAGGACCGAAGAAATCACCGTGCCGATCTGGCTGCGGGCAGAAGCCAGCACATCGGCGATGGTCTGGCGTGCGGCAGAATCCTCCTGAATCAGCGTCGGGAACCGCTCCAGCAGAACATCGCGCACGGTTTCGTAAAGCTCGGGTGCGGCCTGCACGAGGGCAATCACCTGCCCGATCAGCATCGGCAGCACCAGAAGCAGCGCCAGCAGGAACAGCAAGACCGAGAAGGCAAAGATCACAACCGTTGCCCAGGCCCTTGAAAAGCCACGATCTTCCAGCCGGTCGGCCAGCGGATCGAGGCAATAGGCAATCGCCCCGCCCACCACGAAGGGCAACAGCACCTGCCCCAGAAACCACATGAGCAACAGAAAGACAGCCGCCGCGATTCCCCAATAGGTCGCTTGCTGTTTCACGGGCAGGGCCATGGGGCGATCATCCTTCCAGGAACGGCGGTCAGTTGCCCCAAGCTGCCCCTGACGGGCGGGGTTTTCAAGCCGAAGCTGGCAAATTCGCTGATCATGGCACGAACGCGTGAGGCTTGCCGAGCTTCGGGCGCTGCGTGTCACGGGTGCCCCGGCCGGTCCGCCCCCGCTGGCACGCGCGCAAGCATGGAAAAAGACCCCGCCTTGGACGAGGCCTTTCAGTGTCTCGTTTCAGGGATCAGCCGCGCGTTTCGCGCACGATGTCGAGGATCTTCTTGGCCGCTTCGGGGATGTTCGTCCCCGGCCCGAAGATCGCCTTCACCCCGGCCTTGTAGAGGAAATCATAGTCCTGCTGCGGAATGACCCCGCCGCAGATCACGATGATATCGCCCGCGCCCTCGGCCTTCAGTGCCTCGATCAGCTTGGGTGCCAGCGTCTTGTGCCCTGCCGCCTGGGAACTGATGCCGATGATATGCACGTCATTGTCGATGGCGTCCTGCGCGGCCTCTTCCGGGGTCTGGAACAGGGGCCCGACATCCACATCAAACCCGATATCGGCAAAGGCCGTGGCGATCACCTTGGCACCCCGATCATGCCCGTCCTGACCCATCTTCACGACCAGCATGCGCGGGCGGCGGCCTTCTTCCTCGGCAAAGGCTTCCACGTCCTTCTGGATCGCGGCGAAGCCCTCGTCGCCCTCATAGGCGGCCCCATAGACCCCGGCCAATGTCTTGACCTCGGCGCGGTGGCGGCCGAACTGCTTTTCCATCGCCATGCTGATTTCTCCGACAGATGCGCGGGCGCGGGCCGCTTCCACGGCCGCCTCCAGCAGGTTGCCGCCCTCTTCGGCACGGCGGGTGAGTTCATCGAGCGCGGCCTGGCAGGCCGCCTCGTCGCGCGACGCACGGATCTTCTCCAGCCGGGCAATCTGGCTGTCGCGGACTTTCACATTGTCCACGTCGAGAATGTCGATCGGGTCTTCGTGATCCTTGCGGTACTTATTCACGCCGACGATCACCTCGTCGCCCCGGTCGATCATCGCCTGCCTGCGCGCCGCCGTTTCCTCGATGCGCAGCTTAGGCATGCCGGAGGCAACGGCCTTGGTCATGCCGCCCATTTCCTCGACTTCCTCGATCAGCGCCCAAGCCTTTTCGGCCAGTTCGGCGGTCAGGCTTTCGACGTAGTAGGAGCCCGCCAGCGGATCGACCACGTTGGTGATGCCGGTTTCTTCCTGCAAGATCAGCTGCGTGTTGCGCGCGATGCGGGCGCTGAACTCGGTCGGCAGGGCAATCGCCTCGTCCAGCGCGTTGGTGTGCAGCGACTGCGTGCCGCCAAGCGCCGCCGCCATCGCCTCATACGCCGTGCGGATCACGTTGTTGTAGGGGTCCTGTTCCTGCAAGGAGACGCCCGAGGTCTGGCAATGGGTGCGCAGCATCTTGGAGCGCGGGTTCTTCGCGCCGAATTCATCCATGATGCGATGCCACAGCAGCCGCGCGGCGCGCAGCTTGGCGGCCTCCATGAAGAAGTTCATGCCGATGGCGAAGAAGAACGACAGACGGCCTGCGAACTTGTCCACATCCATGCCCGCATTGATCGCCGCGCGCACATACTCGCGCCCGTCTGCCAGCGTATAGGCCAGCTCCTGCACCAGGTTCGCGCCGGCCTCCTGCATGTGATAGCCGGAGATCGAGATCGAGTTGAACTTGGGCATCTCGTTCGAGGTGTATTCGATGATATCCGAGATGATCCGCATCGAGGGTTCCGGCGGATAGATATAGGTGTTGCGGACCATGAACTCCTTCAGAATGTCGTTCTGAATGGTCCCGGCCAGCAGCGCCTTGTCATGGCCCTGTTCTTCGCCCGTCACGATGAAATTCGCGAGGATCGGGATCACCGCGCCATTCATGGTCATCGACACGGAGATTTTGTCGAGCGGGATGCCGTCGAAGAGGATTTTCATATCCTCGACGCTGTCGATGGCGACGCCGGCCTTGCCCACATCGCCCTCAACGCGTGGGTGATCGCTGTCATAGCCCCGATGGGTGGCCAGGTCGAAGGCGACCGACACGCCCTGCTGACCGGCAGCCAGCGCCTTGCGGTAGAAAGCGTTCGATTCCTCGGCGGTGGAGAACCCCGCATATTGCCGGATCGTCCAGGGGCGACCCGCATACATCGTGGCTTTCACGCCCCGCGTGAACGGCTCCTGCCCCGGCACGCTGCCCATATGTGGCAGATCTGCGGCATCCTCCTCGGTATAGAGAGGTTTCACGGCGATGCCTTCCAGCGTGTTCCAGGTCAGGTCATCCAGTGCACGGCCACGCAGTTCCTTCTCGGCCATATCGCGCCAGGCTTGGGTCTTGTCGCTCATCTCTTCGGTCCTCTTTTCAGTCCCGCGCGGCGGGGGAACAGCCCCCGGCCTGCGCCGTGCAGGGCCATATTCTGATGCCCCTGCGGTTATGCCTCTTCGCTTTCACGAAACGCGCGCCTATATCTTTGACATACGGAGGTTTCATGCGCGCAGTCCTGTTTCTATTGCTGGCCCTGACGCTCGCCCTGCCGGGCGTTGCACAGCAGGCCGACGCCCCGGTCGAGGCGGAAGTTGCCGTGCCGGTGCTGCAAGTCATCGACGCGGTGGAAAGCGGCATCACGCTGGACGAGCTTATGTGGGTCGCGCGGCCCATAGTGGTCTTTGCCGATACCGACCGCGACCCGCGCTTCCAGGACCAGATCGACCTGCTGCTGGAACGGCCCGGCCCCTTGCTGGAACGTGATGTCGTGGTGGTCATTGATTCCGACCCCGACGCCGAAAGCCCGATTCGGCAGGCGCTGCGCCCGCGTGGGTTTTCGATGGTGATCATCCAACGCGACGGGCGCGTCGCCTTGCGCAAACCCAACCCGTGGGACGTGCGCGAAATCATGCGCGCCATCGACAACCTGCCGATGCGGATCGAGGAAATGGGGCTGTCGCAATAAGCTGCTTCGCTCATGCCTCGCCCCCCATGCCGCCCAGGATCACGCCCCCGGCCAGGAAGAGCGCGCCAAGCGCCACCAGCCCGGATGTGGCCGGGTCGGTTTCCAGCCCGATCACCGCACCCATGACGCCACCACCCGCCAGCAAAAGCGCCAAAGCAGCCACGGTCGCCAATAGCAACCATCGACGCCCAAGCCACAACGTCAACGCCCCGGCCCACACCCCTGCCCCGGCCACAACCGCCAGCAGCAGCGCGCCCACCAGAGGCCCGGCCTTGACCTGATCGCTCAGGAAATCGGCCAAGAGCAGCCAGAACACACCCGCCATCGCCCCGAGCCCGGCCAGAAAGCCGAGCCCGTGCACCGCCCAGATCCAGGCGGGGGCGTATGGCGAATGCGATGCCATCACTCGAATTCCATGATCACGTCGTCAACGGCCAGGCTATCCCCCGCCGCCGCGTTGATCTTGGACACAACGCCCTTCTTCTCGGCCCGCAGGATGTTTTCCATCTTCATGGCTTCCACGGTGCACAACGCCTGGCCCTCCTGCACTTCCTGGCCGACCTCGACATTCACCTTCACGATGAGGCCCGGCATCGGGCAGAGCAGCAGTTTCGAGGTGTCGGGCGCGACCTTTTCGGGCATCAGCGCTGCCAGTTCCGCCTGACGCGGGCTGCGCACCTTCACGGCCAGATCGGCCCCGCGCGTCCGCAGGCGGAAGCCCTGGGTGATCTTGCCCACCTTCAACACCAGCGGGCTGCCGTTCACATCGAGCACCGCCAGTTGATCGCCCGGCGTCCAGTCACTGGCCACCCGCAGCACCTGCCCATCCGGGAAGGTGACGGTCGATCCGTCATGATCGGCGTCGATATGAACCGGGAAGCTTTCGCCCTGCAGCGCCACGACCCAATCGGTCGCCACGCGGCGTTCATGGTTGTCCATCCGGCCAGACACGCGGGCACGGCGGATCTCGGCCACCCGGTGCATGGCGGCGGCAGAGGCCGCAACACGGCGCAACTCATCCTCTGGCAGGGTCACGCCCTCAAAGCCATCCGGGTATTCCTCGGCGATGAAGGCCGTGGTCATGTCGCCCGAGATGAATTTGGGGTGATCCATCACCGCCGACAGGAAGGGCAGGTTGTGGCCGATGCCCTCCACCTCGAAACTGTCGAGCGCAATCCGCATCGCCTCGATCGCCTCGGCCCGGGTCGGCGCCCAGGTGCAGAGCTTTGCGATCATCGGGTCGTAATACATGCTGATCTCGCCGCCCTCATAGACGCCGGTATCGTTGCGCACGGCAGTCGGCCCTTCGGGCGCATCGCCCTGCCATTTGCCATTGATCAGCATCGGCCCGGCGGCGGTTTCCGCTGGCGGACGATAGCGGGTCAGACGCCCGATAGAGGGCAGGAAGCCACGATAAGGGTCTTCCGCATAAAGCCGGTTTTCAATCGCCCACCCGGTCAGTGTCACATCGTCCTGGGTGATCGACAGCGGCTCCCCGGCGGCCACGCGGATCATCTGTTCCACGAGGTCCACACCGGTGATCAGTTCGGTCACCGGGTGTTCCACCTGAAGGCGCGTGTTCATTTCGAGGAAGTAGAAATTCTTCTCGCCATCGACGATGAACTCCACGGTGCCCGCGCTGGCATAACCCACGGCCTTGGCCAGAGCCACGGCCTGTTCCCCCATTGCCTTGCGGGTCGCCTCATCAAGGAAGGGCGACGGCGCCTCTTCCACCACTTTCTGGTTGCGCCGCTGGATCGAGCATTCGCGCTCGCCCAGATAGATGCCGTTGCCATGCGCGTCGCACAGAACCTGAATCTCGATATGACGGGGCTGCGTGACGAATTTCTCGATGAAGATCCGGTCATCGCCAAAGCTGTTCGCCGCCTCGTTCTTGGACGACTGGAAACCTTCGCGGGCCTCCTCGTCATTCCAGGCGATCCGCATCCCCTTGCCGCCGCCCCCGGCGCTGGCCTTGATCATGACGGGGTAGCCGATTTCGTTGGAAATCTTCACCGCTTCGTCAGCATCCTCGATCAGGCCCATATAACCGGGGACTGTGGATACTTGTGCATCCTGTGCAATCTTCTTCGAGGTGATCTTGTCACCCATGGCCTCGATTGCGCCGACAGGGGGGCCGACAAACGCCACACCAGCCGCTTCAAGAGCTTCCGCGAACTTGCTGTTTTCAGACAGGAAGCCATAGCCCGGATGAACAGCCTCAGCGCCCGAGGCCTTGATCGCCTCCATCACCTTGTCAATCACGATATAGGACTGGTTCGCCGGCGGAGGTCCGATATGTATAGCCTCGTCCGCCATCTGAACATGCAGCGCATGCTTGTCGGCGTCCGAATAAATGGCGACCGTCGTGATCCCCATCTTCTTGGCTGTCTTCATCACGCGGCAGGCGATTTCGCCCCGGTTCGCGATCAGGATCTTGTTGAACATGGTCCCTTGTCCTCCTCTTACGCCGGGGCCGTCACGGCAGGCGTGGAAACGAAAAAGGACCATCCCGGGCGGTCAGCCCCAGATGGTCCCATTGAATTGCCGATCTGCGCGCGATGCGCAGGTGTTATGTTCGTTGTGTCAGCAGAGATTGACGTCGTCGCAAAGCGCGCCAGCAGCCGCGCCGACAACCGCGCCGGTTGCGACGCTGCCACCAAGCACCGCCGCACCGACGCCGCCCGCAGCGGCCCCGACGGCCGCGCGATCCAGATCCGTTCGTGCAAAACAGCCCGACAGAAGCGTTGCCGCGATCGCGCACACCGCAATAAGTTTGATTTTCTGCATGTTGCTCGTGCCTCTTCCCGTTCTTCTTTTGAGTGGCGTGACCCACCTTTGAAAAAAGACGGCCCGCCGTCAATGCCGACGGGCCGCTCTGAAGGGGAAGGGTAACACGTCACATTACCACCGGCCCGTTTGAAGCTGGGGACTAAGGCCGGCACAGTGACGATTGCACGAGGATTTTCGCGGTGCGAGACGGAAAAATCGCGGTTCGATTTTTGGGCGCGTTTCTGCGCAATTCTGCAAGCCATAGGCAGGTTCATGCCGACCCCTCCCAATGGCCCGTGCCGTCGAATGCCTCTGGGAAAGACGCCCGTGCGCGGACCACGTCAAGCTGCAACAGCGCCTCGTAATCCTCTGGATCGAAAGGATCATCCAGCGCGACCACCTCGCGCCCGAATAGCCAGGACAACCGCCCCGCATCGAGGTTGCCGCGCTCAAAGGGCTGATCGCCGAAATAGAGCCACAGCGCCTCGACAAAGGCTGCATCGGCCCGGCGGTCGGCCGGGCGCCGGTCGGCATAGCGTTCCCGCGCAATCAGGGGCGTCGCCCCTTTCTTGTTCTCGCGCCGGATGGTGAACTGGAAATCGGTGCCGGGCATACGCCCCGGAAAGCCACGATGCTTGATCATGCCCACGCCCCCCCGATTGCCGGGGCGCGGAAAGGCCGGACGGGAATGCCCCGCCCGGTCCGGTCTGCATCAGTCGTATTTGTTGCTATACACCGGCTCGGCCTGAATGGGCGCGGGGTCGATGATGATAATCTCTTCTGGCTCTGGGGCCGGCGCACAAGCTGCGGCGCCGACAAGAAGGCCCAAAGCGAGAAGCGCTTTGATGCGGTTGGACATCCTGCTCTCCTATCGTTTTTTGTCCCGGTCGCTTGGGGGCGGACCGGGTTCCCGGGAATGGCCGTACACACATGGCCAAATTTGATCATACCGGAAACGACGGCGGAAAAGCAGCCAAATGATGGCGGGATTGTGTCCTGTGTCCGCGCTGCATCAGAAAGATATCCACAGCAGGAACGTCTCGCAACATGTTGTAGGGTCATCAGAAATCCTCCCAGATGCAGGACCCGCCTTGCAGGCGATATCCGGCAAAGACCTGCGTGACGCCGGGGGCAGGCTGGCCGCGTTCGACCCTCTCGCTCATGACCTGCACCACGATCTGATCGGGGGTTTGGTCGGCTTCACCCGCCGCCGCAAGCCCCCATGTGTCGCAGATCACACCGGTATCCTGGGCCATCTCGTCGGCCCCGATACGCCGACCAGCCAAAGATGGGGCCAGCACCTGAAGGATCAGCCAGGTTTCACCATCGGGCTGTGCCTCGATCACGGTCCCCGCAAGCTCCACGGCAAGGCCCGAGGGCAGCTCCAGTGCCTCTTCCCGGCAGCCTGCGAGCGCAGTCAGCGCCAAGATCACCGCCAGCGCCCTCATGCCCGACGCCCCGCGAAAGCCGCCCAACGGGCGCGGTTGCGGGGGCAGGCCAGAACGCGCGCGATGATGTTTTCGAGGCCCGCGCGGGGGGCGGGGCCCTCGACCCGCCCGCCCGCACGAAGCCTCAGCCCGTGATCCTGCTCCTCCACATGAACCACGGGGGAAAAGCCGCGCACGTCCCTCAACGCGCGCCACATATCCTGTCGGACCTGTTGCGCCAGACGCAGCTTTCCCATCTTCGGAAATTCGGTCACCACGCCGATATCGAACCGCGCGGGCAAGTGCCGCGCCAGCGTCAGCGACGCGCCATCGCGCAGGATATGCCAGCGGCGGGCAGTCATTGCCCGTCCTCTCGCTGCAACATCCTGTGCGTGATCCTGCGCATAGCCGTTCCTTGAATTAGGGGTTCCCCCACCCGTGCCGCCGGCCGGACAACGGATGGGGGATAGACCCGAGAAAGAAGCTCAAAGGGGAATGTTGTCGTGCTTCTTCCACGGATTCTGGAGTTTCTTGCCACGCAGCGAGGCGAAGGCGCGGCAGATGCGCTTGCGGGTGCTGCGGGGTTGGATGACCTCGTCGATGAACCCACGCTCGGCCGCCACGAAGGGGTTGGCGAAACGGTCTTCGTAATCCTTCGTATGGGCCGCGATCTTTTCGGCATCGCCCAGATCGGCGCGATGGATGATCTCGGTTGCGCCCTTGGCGCCCATCACCGCGATTTCCGCTGTCGGCCATGCGTAGTTGAAATCGCCGCGCAGGTGCTTGGACGCCATCACGTCATAGGCGCCGCCATAGGCCTTACGGGTGATCACGGTCACTTTCGGCACCGTGGCTTCACCATAGGCAAAGAGCAGCTTCGCGCCATGCTTGATGACGCCGCCATATTCCTGGCTGGTGCCGGGCAGGAAGCCGGGCACGTCAACCAGCGTCAGGATCGGGATCTCGAACGCATCGCAAAAACGCACAAACCGCGCGGCCTTGCGGCTGCTGTCGATATCAAGACAACCTGCCAACACCATCGGCTGGTTTGCCACCACGCCCACGGTCTGGCCTTCCAGTCGCATGAACCCGGTGATGATGTTCTTGGCGTAATCTTCCTGGATTTCGTAGAAATCGCCCTCATCCCCCAGTTTTTGGATCAGCTCCTTCATGTCATAGGGGCTGTTGGGGTTGTCCGGGATCAGCGTGTCGAGGCTCTCCTCCACCCGCGCCACGTCGTCGAAGAAGGGGCGCACGGGCGGCTTCTCGCGGTTGTTCAGCGGCAGGAAATCGACCAGGCGGCGGACCTCGGCCATCGCCTCCACGTCATTTTCGAACGCACCATCCGCGACGGAGGATTTCTTGGTATGGGTCGATGCCCCGCCCAGTTCCTCGGCGGTCACAACCTCGTTCGTCACCGTTTTCACCACGTCGGGGCCGGTCACGAACATGTAGGAGCTGTCCTTCACCATGAAGATGAAGTCGGTCATCGCGGGCGAGTAGACCGCGCCACCGGCGCAGGGCCCCATGATCACGGAAATCTGCGGTACCACGCCAGAGGCCATGATATTGCGCTGGAACACCTCGGCGTAACCTGCGAGCGAGGCGACGCCTTCCTGAATGCGCGCGCCGCCCGAGTCGTTGATGCCGATCACGGGCGCGCCGTTCTGCATCGCCATGTCCATGATCTTGCAGATCTTTTCCGCGTGCGTCTCGGACAGCGACCCGCCGAAGACGGTGAAATCCTGGCTGAACACATAGACCATGCGGCCGTTGATCGTGCCCCAACCGGTCACCACGCCATCGCCGCGCGGCTTGGATTTTTCCATGCCGAAATCGGTGCAACGGTGGGTCTTGAACATGTCGAACTCTTCGAAGGAGTCCTCGTCCAGTAGCAGGTCGATCCGTTCCCGTGCGGTCAGCTTGCCCTTTGCGTGCTGGCTTTCGATCCGCTTCTGACCGCCACCAAGACGGGCCTCTTCGCGGCGATGCTCCAGTTCCTGCAGGATGTCTTTCATGGGGTCCCCTTCCTCCCGTAGCGGAGCGGGAGCGACCCGTCCGTCTTTTCGAATTCGAGGGGAACCTAGCGAGTCTCTGGGGAATAGCCAGTTGAATTCAGCATATTTGCAAACTTGCTGAATTTGCTGAATTTGCAAATGCTAATCAGCAAATGATCGTGAATAATGTGCGAGAACGCACATGGACAAGGGGATCATTGCGGCGTTAAGTAAACCAATGAGTTCAGTCCCCGAGGTCCGGTACCTAGACCGGTCCACGCCCCCTCACATCTCGACCTTGATCGCGGCGACGGCGCTTGGCGCGATGTCGATGAATATCTTTCTGCCGACCCTGCCGCAGATGGCAGAGTACTTTCAGGCCGACTATGCGCTGATGCAGCGCTCGGTCACGCTCTACCTGCTGATCAATGCGATCCTGCAACTGGGGATCGGCCCGGTATCCGACCGCTATGGTCGCCGCCCGGTGCTGCTTGGCAGTTTCATCCTGTTTTCCCTCGCCACCATCGGCTGCATCTTCGCGCCCACGGCCGAGATCTTCCTGGCGTTCCGAATGGCGCAGGCCGTGGTGGTCGCGGGGCTGGTGCTTGGCCGTGCCGTGGTGCGTGATATCGTTCCGGGGCCACAGGCAGCCTCGATGATCGGCTATGTGACCATGGGCATGGCGCTGGTGCCGATGATCGGCCCCGTGGTGGGCGGCATATTGGGAGAAACCTTCGGCTGGCAGGCGAATTTCGTGCTGCTGCTGGCAACGGGGTTGACGGTTCTGGCGCTGACATGGTTCGACCTTGGCGAGACAGCGCGGGCCAGCACCGGTAGCTTCCGTGACCAGATTCGCGAATACCCCGAGCTGTTCACCTCTCGCCGCTTCTGGGGTTATTGCGGGGCCACGACCTTCGCTTCCGGTGCCTTCTTCGCCTATCTGGGCGGCGCGCCCTATGTGGGGTCCGAGATCTACCACTTGACACCCTCGCAGGTGGGTTTCTATTTCGGCGCCCCCGCTCTTGGCTATTTCTGCGGAAACTTCGTTGCGGCACGCCTCTCCGTCCGGGTGGGAATCAACCGGATGATCCTTTACGGCACCACAATCTCCACAGCCGGTCTATTCATCCCCGTCACACTGCATTTCCTGGGGCTCAGTTCCGCGCAAACCTTCTTTGGCTCGGTCACGCTGGTCGGTCTCGGCAACGGCATGACCATGGCCAACGGCAATTCCGGCATGCTGTCCGTGCGCCCACATCTGGCCGGATCGGCCTCGGGCGTCGGGGGCGCGGTAATGCTCGCCGGGGGCGCCGTGCTGGCCGATCTGGCGGGCAACGCACTGGCAGGCAGCGAGACGGCAATGCCCCTTGTGGTCATCATGCTGGCCAGCTCGGCCCTGTCGATTGCGGCCATTGTCTACACGATCCACCGCGAACGATTTGTCGGCGCGGTCTGACCCCTTGCCGCAAGGCTTTGCAAAGCTCATAGTGACTTTGCAAAGTAAGAGGCGAGCATGGCGATCCAGAAACTCTATGCCGGGGCGAAGCTGCGTGAATTGCGCGGGCGCATGGGCCTGACGCAAAAGGAGTTTGCCACCAAGCTTGGCGTGTCGCTGCCCTATCTCAACCAGATGGAAAACAACAACCGGCCCGTGTCCTCGACCGTAATGCTCGGGCTGGTGCAGGAGTTCGGCTATGACGTGACCGAGCTGGCTTCGGGCGACACCGAACGGCTGGTCTCCGACATGCGAGAGGCGCTGGCCGATCCGGTTTTTACCGAGGCCGCCCCGCCCCTGCCCGACCTGCGCCTGACCGCGTCGAATGCCCCCGCACTGGCCCGCGCCTTCCTCGACCTGCACCGCGCGTACAGGCAAACCCATGAACGGCTCGCCTCGCTGGATGAGGCGCTTGGCCGCGAAGGCGCGCGCGTCGCCGCCAGCCCGTGGGAAGAGGTGCGCGATTTCTTCCATTATTGCGACAATTACATTGACGCGGTGGATCACGCCGCCGAACGCTTCGCCGAAAAGGCGGGTGGCAATCTGGATGCCCATATCCGCGCGGCGTTTGACGATCAGGGGATTACGGTGCGCTACGCCGACGATGCCGGTATTCGCCGCTATGACCCGACCCGGAAAGAACTGACGCTGTCGCCTCGCACCGCCCCCGAAACGCAGCGCTTCCAGCTATTGCATCAATATGCCCTGATCGCACAGGACCGGCTGCTGGAGGCGACGCTCGACCTCGCCCGGTTCCAGACCGACACTGCCCGCTCCATCGCCAAGGTGGGTATGGCCAATTACTTCGCGGGCGCTGTGCTGATGCCCTATGGCCGGTTCATGGACGCCGCAAGCGAGACCCGCCACGATCTGGAACAGCTGGCCGTCCGCTTCGGGGCCTCGATCGAGCAGGTGGCGCACCGCCTGTCCACGATGCAACGCCCCGGTGCCAAGGGCATTCCTTTCTTCTTCGTCCGCGTCGATCAGGCCGGCACCATCACCAAGCGCCACAGCGCAACAAGGCTGCAATTCGCCCGCTTCGGCGGGGCGTGCCCGCTGTGGAACGTTCATCAGGCGTTCGAGACGCCGGGCCGTTTCCTGCGCCAACTGGCCGAAACGCCAGACGGGGTCCGCTACCTGTGCCTTGCCCGCGACGTGTCGAAATCGGGCGGATCGTTCCACGCCCCCACAAGGCGGTTTGCTATCGGGCTGGGTTGCGAGGTGCAGCATGCCGATGCCGTGGTCTATGCCGATGGCATGGATATCGGCACCGCCAGCGCCTATCAGCCGATTGGCATTTCCTGTCGTATCTGCGAACGCACCAATTGCCATCAGCGATCCGTGCCGCCATTGGAACGACAATTGCGCATCGACCCTGATCAGCGCGGAACCCTGCCCTATGAGATCGGGCGTTGACGCAGGCCGCCGACCCCGGCCAAATTATCGTGACACGCAATCGGGAGGACCATCATGGAAATGCATTCAAGCCGGGTGATCGCGGCGGATCGGGCGACGGTCTGGGCGGCTTTGAACTCTGCCGAGGTTCTGAAGGAATGCATTCCGGGCTGTGAGGAACTGAGGGGATCACCCGAGGAGGGTTTCGCCGCCACCGTCAAGCAGAAGGTCGGCCCGGTGAAAGCCACCTTCAAGGGTGAGGTCACTCTGTCGGATGTCGTCGAAAACGAAAGCTACACCATCTCGGGCGAAGGCAAGGGTGGCGTCGCGGGGTTTGCGAAAGGCGAGGCCAAGGTTCGGCTGGAGGATGCCGAAGGCGGCACCGAGTTGTTCTACGATGTCGAGGCCAGGGTGGGCGGCAAGATCGCACAACTTGGCTCGCGCCTGATCGACGGGTTCGCGCGCAAGATGGCCGACCAGTTCTTCGAGCGTTTCCAGGCCCATGTGGAAGGCTGCTCCGAAAACGAAGACGCGGCCGAGGCATAGCCCCGACCGCGCCAGTTTCGAGATGTGATATCGATCAGGCCTTTGCCAGCATCCCGGCGATTTCGTCTTTCAGATGCATGCGCTTCTTGCGCATCTCAACCTCGGCCAGCTCCTCTTTCGGCTCAATGCCCGTCTCGGCGCGATGCACGGCGCGGTTCACCTCGTGATATTCGTCCATCAGCTTGGCGAAATGGGCGTTGGAGGTCTTCAGCTCGTGGATCTTCTCGACCTTGTCGGGAAATTCCTCGGCCAGTTCATGGGGGGTATGGGACATGTCGCGCTCCTCTTATTGTCGTGTTCCGACAGCATGGATAGCAGGGCGCGCGAAAGCCCGACTTTGACCGAGGTCAATCGCGGCGGCGGATTCTGAAAAAAGCCTTACTCCGCCGCCTGCCTCAGACTGCGCCGCCACGCTGCATCGACCTCGGCCATGGACAGTACCGCCACCTCACCGCCCTGCCCCGGCACGCCTAGCCCGCCAGACCGTGCAAGGGCACCGGGAAAGCCCAAAGTGCCGATCCCCGCAGCGGCCGCGGCTTGCAGTGCTGCGGCGCTGTCGACCACTGCAAGGGCGGCAGAGGGCAACACGCCGACCTGCGCCAATGCGAGCTGATAGGCCTCCGGATGCGGCGGCAGGTGGAGCAGGTCGTCACGCAGGATCGCCACGTCGAACCCGACGCCGCCGCGCGCCCGTGCCGTCGCCTTCAGCATGGCCCGAACCGGTTCCGTCGCCGAGCGGCTGACAAGCCCCAGTTTTAGCCCGCGTCCCGCCGCTGCCATGATCACCGCCGCCACGCCCGGGCGCAGTGGCAACCCTTCGGCCAGCATCGCCGCGAAGAGATGCGATTGGGTGCGTTCCACAGCGGCGACATCCACCGCGCACCCCTGCTGCACCGCGAAGCGCGCCACGGGTGAACGGTCGTCACGGGTGGCCAGCAGCCGCTGGTACATGTCCCAGCTCCAGTCCCAGTCCAGCCCCTGCGCGCGAAACGCGCCATTCCATGCCGCCCGGTCCAGATCGGCACATTCCGAGATCGCACCGATCCCGCCAAACAAGATCGCTTCCAAAGCCATTCGTGATCCTCCACGGGATCAGGAATACGCCCGACCGGCGCGGCGACAAGCGCACGCAACATGCCGGAACCGTCGCCTGCACCGCGTTGGATCGCCGCTAGGCAATCTCTGCACCTGATGCCTATTCGGGTGGCAACAAACGAACGCCGGCCGCTACAGCTTGGTCTGCGCAACCGCCGGCGTCACCTGTTTGCGGCGCAGCATCGCTTCGCGCAGGGTGATATAGCTGATCGCCGCAATGATCATCGCGCCTCCGATAATCACGAAGATATCGGCGGGCTCGCCAAAGGCGACCGCGCCAAGCAGCGTGGCCCAAATCAGTTGCAGGAAGGTCACCGGCTGCGTGACCGTCAGGGGCGCGGCCTTGAAGGCCATCGTCATGGTGAAATGCCCCGCCGTGGCGAAACAGGCGACGAGGAACAGCCAGCCAATCTGTTCCCATGTCGGCGGCACCCAGACCGCCCAGGCAAAGGGGGCAAGCCCGACTGTCACCGTCAAGGACAGCATCCCCACCACCACGGCGGGCGAGGTTTCATCCGCCATGATCTTGGCCACCAGATAGCCAACGGAAAACGCCGCTGCCGTGAACAGCATCGCGATATGGCCGGGACTTATTTCCCGAAAGCCGGGGCGCAGGATGATCAACGCCCCGCAGAAGGCCACGACCACCGCCATGATCCGCCGCATCGCCAGCCGCTCGCCCAGGAAGATGGCCGCCAGGATCGTCACGTAGATCGGGTTCAGATAGTTCATCGCCGTCACCTCGGCGATCGAGATCTGGGTCATCGCGTAGAACCAGCTGATCACGCCAAACGTATGGACGAAACCGCGCAAGGCAAATAGCTTGATTGCCCGGCGCGAGAGCTGCGCGTTCAGAATGGGCCGGATCATCGGCAGCACGAAAACCAGCCCGAGCGCATAGCGCAGGAAGGCCGATTGCGCGGGTGGCACCGTTGGCCCGACGATCTTCACCAAAGCCGTCACCGCCACGAAGCAGGCCCCGGTGACCACCATCCAGAACACTCCCATTGCGGGGTTCTGGCCGCTCGGGCGCTCGGGGGGGGAATTGCTTGCCATGTGCAGCAAAGAACCCCAAAGCGCGGGGAACGGCAAGGCGATACGTCACGTCCCAAACAAAAGCTTCGCCGCAATCGCCCACATCACCAGCCCGATGACCCCATCCAGCACCTGCCACGCCCGCGGGCGGGCAAAGACCGGCGCCAAAAGCCGCGCGCCGTATCCGAGCGAGAAGAAGAAGGTGAAGCTGGAAGTCACCGCACCTGCGCCGAACCAATGGGCATTCTCGCCATATTGGGTGGCGATGGACCCGATCAGCAGGACCGTATCCAGATAGACATGCGGATTGAGCCAGGTCAGCGCCAGGCAGGTCAGCAGCGCCGCCCGCAGAGACCCCGCGCCGGTGTCGGCCGCTCGCAACGCTTCGCCCCCGCGCCACATGGCATGGAAACTGCGCGCGCCGTACCAGATCAGAAACGCCGCCCCGCCAAAACGCAGGGCGGGTGCGATCCAGGGTATCAGGTCAATCATGACGGAAAAGCCGCCAACGCCAAGCGCGATCAGAACCGCGTCTGATATCGCGCATGTCAGCACCACTGGGAACACATGGGTCCGGCGAAGCCCTTGCCGCAGGACGAAAGCGTTCTGCGCCCCGATGGCAAGGATCAGGCTGAAGCCCAGATAGAACCCGGCAGACACGGCGTGAAACATGGAAAACCCCTTTGACGACGCCCCCTGCTAGCGCGTTCCGTCAATAAATTCGACTTACTTATTACTCTGTATGATAAACTATACTTATGATTCTCGACTACGATGCCCTCAAGGCCCTTGCGGCCATCCTGAACACCGGCAGTTTCGCCGGGGCAGCGCGACAGCTCGGCCTGACCCAACCGGCCATCACGCAGCGCATCAAGCAGCTGGAGGACCGGGTCGGCACCATCCTGATACGCCGCGGACGCCCCTGCATGGCGACCGAGGCCGGTGCGCGCCTGCTGCGCCATGCGGAAGAGGTGGGCCTGATGGAAAAGACACTCGTACAGGATCTGGCGGGGTTTGGTCCTGACCCGGACCGCCCCCTGCGGATCGCCGTGAATGCCGACAGCCTCGCCACATGGGCGCTGCCCGCGCTGGCCGCAGCGACAGGTTTCCTGTTCGATATCACCGTCGACGACCAGGACCATTCGGCGGATCTGATACGCGCCGGTGAGGTCACGGCGGCGATCACCTCGCACGGACGGGCCATTTCTGGCTGCGATCTGCATCCGCTTGGCGCCTTGCCCTATGCCGTGACATGCACCCCGGATTTCGCGGCCCGCTGGTTCGACCATGGCGTCACGGCAGATGCACTGGCCCGCGCCCCCTGCCTGACCTTCAACCGCAAGGACCGGCTGCAGCGGGACTGGGCGGCGGCCATCGGCGGCACGCGGCTGTCCGTCCCCACCCACTACCTGCCGACCACGCAAGGCATCACCGAGGCGATCTGCCTGGGTCTTGGATGGGGGGCAAACCCGGTCGCCCTGTTTCAGCCCTATCTCGACAGTGGAACCCTGGTCGAACTCATCCCCCGAAAGCGCTTCTCCACGCCCCTCTTCTGGCAGGTCAGCCGTCAGGCCACCCCGGCCCTGCGCGACCTGACCCGCGCCCTGAAACGGCAGGCGGCAACCCAGCTAACCCCGCCCTGATCCTGAACAATTGGCTCGAATTCATCCGATTGGTGCCCCGTTGTCGCCATCTTCTCTGCCTAGCCTGCGTCAAAGAATAACGGGCAAGGCATGAAAACATGGACTGGTTTACCGATATTGTGACGGCTGTCTTCCGGGCACCCATCGACCCGGGCATCCGCTTCGCGCTGATCTATATCGCGCCGACGATCGCTCTGGCCTTCATCATCTGGCTGGCGCGCGGGCGGCCCGCGCCTTTCCTGTCCTGGCTGGTGCCGAAATCGGTTTACACCCACAAGTCGAACTGGGTGGACCTCAAGCTCTTCCTTGCCAATCACATCCTCGGTGCCGTGGGGTTCTTCGGAGCCGTGGTCTTCATTCCCTTCGTGGCCTTCAAGGTCGTGGTGACGCTGGCGGCATTTTCCGGTGAAGGCTACGCCCTGCCGCCGGTGACCCTCGGGCGTACCGCGCTTCTGACCCTCATCATCGTGGTGGTGAACGACTTCTCCAAATATTGGACGCATCGCATCTGCCACGAATGGCAATCGCTCTGGCCCTTCCACGCCGTCCACCATTCTGCCGACGTGCTGACACCCGTCACCGTCGCCCGCGTTCATCCGGTCGAGGTGCTGATCCGCAACATCATGGCCAGCGTCATCGTCGGCGTCGTGCAGGGCGTCGCGCTCTATGCACTTGTCGGTCAGGCAAACCTTGTGACGATTGGCGGGGCGAATGTGTTCTACGTGGCATTCAACGCGCTCGGATCGAACTTTCGCCACAGCCATATCTGGGTCAGCTACGGCCGTGTGATGGAGCATATCCTGATCTCGCCCGCGCAACACCAGATCCACCATTCGGCGGCGAAGAAGCATTTCAACAAGAACTATGGCTCGATCTTCGCCCTGTGGGACTGGATGTTCGGCACGCTCTACATCCCCGAAAGCTACGAGGATCTGACCTATGGTGTCGCCGACCGGCAGGGCAACCTAAAGGACCAGCCCCACCCCACCCTGCGCGCGGCGATGGTGCTGCCCTTCGTGGAAAGCTGGCAGGCGCTGAGGGACCGCTTCGGGATGAAGCCCGAGGCTGCCGATCCCTCGCCGTCACAGCATCCGGCGGAGTAAGGCGCATGACCCGTGGCTTCTCCCTCTGGCTCGATGCGGTCCGGGCGCTTGCGGCTTTTGCGGTGCTCTTCGGACACATGGCGCATGTCCGCTTTACCGGAGGCGACTACTACTTCTTGCGCGACTGGAACATCGCCTCGGATGCGGTGGTGGTGTTCTTCGTGATCTCCGGCCTCGTCATTGCCTTCGCCGCCGAGCGCGACGGCGATCTGAAAACCTACAGTTATAATCGCGCCACCCGGATCTTCACGGTGATTGTCCCGGCGCTGTTCCTGACGCTGATCTTTGATGCCATCGGCACGCGGATCACGATGGACGCCTATCCCCTTGGCTACTACCAGCATCTCAGCTGGACTGAGTTCCTTTTCCGTGGCCTGACCCTGACCCCGCAATGGCTCGGCGTGATGGAACCGGTGCGCCTCGGCTCAAACGGCCCGATCTGGTCGCTGTCCTACGAGTTAGCCTATTACATGATCTTCGGCTTCGCCGTGTTCCTGTCGGGCGCAAGGCGGCTGGTTCTGATCGCGCTGGTGGCATTCCTGGCCGGCGTGCCTATCCTGGCGCTGATGCCCGCCTGGCTGCTTGGCGTTCTGGTCTGGCGACGCGTGTCGAGCCCTGACGCCGCGTCGCTGTCTCGGCCCGTGGCCTGGACCCTCGCCATCGGCGCGCCCGTGGCCATGGTGGCCCTGAAATGGGCAGGCGTGGCCGATGCGCTCGCCGCTTTAACCGCGCGAGCCTTTGCGCCCGCCGACTACAACACCGTCCTGCTCTATTCTGACGAGGTCATGTGGAACAGCCTGCTGGCCGTACTGATGGCGCTGCATCTGATCGGAGTTGCCCCGCTGATGGCCGCAAGCAAATGGCGCGAGTCCGAAGGTCTGGCCAAGGCTATTCGCTGGCTGGCCGGCGGCAGCTTCTCGCTATACGTGATGCATTATCCGACATTGCAGTTGCTTGATGCGAGCCTGCCAGAGAGCCTGCCGCTTTACGATCTGTGGCTGCTCGGGATCACTCTGGCGGTCTGCTTCGGATTTGCCGCCCTGTTCGAGCGCCCGCTGAAAACCTATCGCCGCTGGCTGGCCACCCTCACCCGTCGCCCCGCTGCGGTTCCGGCAGAGTAGCGCGGGTCTTCGACACCGGGCGGGCCAAGCGCCTTGCAGGGCGCTTCCAAGGCCGTTCGAACGGCCCTCCACCAACAGAAAAAGCCCGGTCGCATGCCCCGGGCTTTTCGCTTTTCGTCTGCACACATGGTGCACGGGGGGTGTACAGGGGGTGTACGGGTGGCGCCCCCCTTTTTTCTAGCCCGCCAACTGCTCCATCACCTCGTCGGAAATCTCGAAATTCGCGGTGACGCGCTGCACATCGTCATCGTCTTCCAGGATCTCGATCAGCTTCATCAGCTTCTGCGCGCCATCGAGATCGAGCTCGGTCGTGGTGGTGGGCTGCCAGATCAGCTTGGCGGTTTCCGATTCACCCAAGGTTTCCTCCAACGCGGTCGAGACCTCGTTCAGATCGGTATCGGCGCAGGTGATCACGTGGTTCTCCTCGTTGGTCTCCACGTTCTCGGCCCCAGCTTCGATCGCGGCTTCCATAACCGCGTCTTCATCACCGGCAGACAGAGGATAGATGATCTCGCCCTTGCGTTCGAACATGAAGGACACGGAGCCGGTTTCACCCAGGTTGCCGCCATGCTTGCCGAAGGTCGAGCGCACCGTCGACGCGGTGCGATTGCGGTTGTCGGTCATCGCCTCGACGATCACCGCAACGCCGCCCGGGCCATAGCCCTCGTAGCGGATTTCCTCGTAATCATCCCCGCCCGCGGCCTGGGATTTGTCAATCGCGCGCTGGATCACGTCCTTGGGCACGGATTGAGATTTGGCCTCTTTCACCGCCAGCCGCAGGCGCGGGTTCTTGTCCGGGTCGGGGTCGCCCATCTTGGCGGCCACGGTGATTTCCTTGGCCAGCTTGGAAAACAGCTTGGACCGCAACGCATCCTGACGGCCCTTGCGATGCTGGATGTTCGCCCATTTTGAATGGCCTGCCATCACGCTTCTCCTGAAATGCTTGATCGGCGCGGTTCTACTGCAAGCCAGAGGGGACACGCAAGCGGGGTTTCGCGACGCCATGGATCGCGCGAATGCCGTTTTCAAACACCACGTCCCGCACCCGAGTCGGTTATGTCTTGCCCAGACCCACCGGGAGGACCTGACCCATGATGATCTACCCCACAATCGAACTGCAGAACGGCCGCTGCGTGTCCTTGCATCGTGGCCGTATCGAAGAACCGCAGATCTGGCATGTCGACCCGATCGCCAAGGCCAAGGGCTTTGCCGCCGACGGGGCGGAATGGATGCATGTGACCGATCTGGATTGGGTCGTCGGCGGTGATGGCAATGCCAGCATCATCGAAGAGATCATTCTTCATTCCGGCATTCCCGTGCAACTGGGCGGCGGGTTCCGCAGCCTCGAGTCCATCGCCATGTGGATCGACAAGGGTGCGGGCCGCATCGTCGTGAGCTCGCTTGCCGCTCAGAACCCCGATATCGTCAAACAGGCGGCCAAGCGTTTCCCCGACCAGATCGTTGTCGCCGTCGATGTATTCCAGGGCCAGCTGATGACCAATGGCTGGCGCGACACGGCTGCGATCACCCCCGCCGATTTCATCGCGGCCTTTGACGAGGATCCGCTGGCGGCGTTCGTTGTCACCGATATCGACGCTGATATCGAAGACAGCGACGGCTCGCTCGGGGTGATCTCGCAACTGGCCGACGGCGCCCGCGCGCCCGTCATCGCCCGTGGACTGTCGCGCAGCCTAGATGACATCGCGCGGCTGAAATACGTCCAGCACATCTCTGGCGCGATCATCGGCCGGGCGCTCTTTGACAAAACCATCGAGCTCAGCGATGCGCTGGCTGTCGCCAATGCCCGCCCCGGCCCCACGGCAGAATTTATCTGATCGGGTGACACCCGTGGTCATGGCGCGTTAAGACTGTGCCATGACCACTGACCAGATCCTTCTGTTTTCGCTTTTCGGCATCGTCTTCGGCCTGCTTCTGTGGGGCCGGTTCCGCTATGACCTGGTGGCCTTCGGGGCGCTGATGGTGGCGGTTGTTCTGGGGCTGGTCCCGGCAAGCGAGGCATTCTCGGGCTTTGGTCACCCGGCCACGCTGGTCGTGGCGCTGGTGCTGGTCGTCTCTGCCGGGCTGGTGCGATCTGGCGCGGTCTTCCTGATCACCCGCACACTGGTCGATGCCAGCCGCTCGCTCGGCACCCATATCGCGATCATGGGCGGCGTGGGGGGTGTGCTGTCGGCCTTCATGAACAACGTGGCGGCGCTGGCGCTGCTGATGCCCGTCGATATCGCCACCGCCCGCAAGGCGGGCCGCAGCCCCGGCCTGTCGCTGATGCCGCTGTCTTTCGCGACGATCCTTGGCGGCATGGTCACTCTCATCGGCACGCCCCCCAACATCATCATCGCGGCGATCCGCGAGGAATCCCTGGGCGAGTCGTTTCGAATGTTCGACTTCGCTCCCGTGGGCGGCGCGGCTGCCATCGCCGGTCTCGCATTCGTGGCGTTCATTGGCTGGCGGTTCATCCCGATCCGCGATTCCGGCGTCGGGGGCGACGCGCTTGGAGAGCTGGAGCCCTACATTTCCGAGCTGACCATCCCCGAGGAAAACAAGATTGTCGGCACCCGCCTGCGCGACCTGCTGGAGCCTGCGGAAAAGGCCGATGTGGCGATCCTGGGTCTAGTCCGTGATGGCAAGCGGCGCTTTGGCATGGGGCGTAACCTGGTGCTTCAGGCGGGCGATATCCTGGTGTTGGAGGCGGTGCCCGAAGCGCTCGATGAATTCCGCACCGCGCTGAAGCTCGACTTCGCGCCAGAGGGGCATCCGATTGAGGACGCCGTGGGCGAAGGCGTCAGTCTGATCGAGATGGTCGTGACCGACAGCAGCCGCATTGCGGGCCGGACCGCACAGGCGATTGGTTTGGGCTGGCGCAAGCGCACCGTGCTGATGGGCATCTCGCGCAAGGGCCAGAGGATGACCAAACGGCTGCGTCAGACCGTCATACAGCCCGGCGATATCCTGCTGCTGCTGACGCCGTCGGATACGGGCGAGGATGTGGTGGACTGGCTCGGCGGGCTGACTTTGGCCGACCGGGGCCTTGCCGTCACCCGCGACAGCAAGACATGGGCCGCCATCGGCTTTTTCGCGGGCGCGGTGATCGCGGCCTCGCTCGGACTTGTCTACCTGCCGATTGCGCTCGGGTTGGTGGTCGTGGCCTATGTTCTGTTCAAGATCCTGCCTTTGGCGGAAGTCTATGACCATATCGAGTGGCCTGTCGTGGTGCTGCTCGGCTCGATGATCCCGCTCGGCGCGGCGCTTGAGGCCTCGGGTGGTACGGAACTGCTGGCGCAGGGGCTGGTTTCGATCAGCGCAGGCTGGCCCGCCTGGGGCACGCTGACGCTGTTGATGGTTGTCACCATGACGCTGAGCGATGTGCTGAACAACACGGCCACGGCCATCGTCGCCGCCCCCGTCGGCATCCGCATGGCCGAGGCGCTGGAGGTCAATCCCGACCCGTTCCTGATGGCTGTCGCCGTGGCGGCCTCGGCGGCCTTCCTGACCCCGATCGGGCATAAGAACAACACACTGGTGCTTGGCCCCGGCGGCTACGGCTTTGGCGATTACTGGCGCATGGGCCTGCCGCTGGAGATCATCGTGATCGGCGTCTCGATCCCCACGATCCTGCTGGTCTGGCCGCTCTAACGCCCTTCCCGCAGCGCGGCCAGATTGTTCAGCGCCAGCGCGCCAAGCACCACACCCCCGCCCGCCAGCGTCCAGAACCCTGGGAACTCCGCCAGCACCAGCCAGACCAGAAGCGGGCCGAAGACGGCCTCCAGCAGCATGATCAGCGACACATCCGCAGGCGGCAGGTAACGCGGGCCAAGACTGAGCAGCGCAGTGGCCCCCGGCGTGACGATCAACGCGATCAAGGCCACGAAAGGCAGCGAAACGGAGGGCACTGACAGCCCCGGCGCGAGGAACAGCGAGACAAACATGGCGAAGAACCCGGCAATAGACATGGCGGGCACCATGGAAAGCGTCTTCTTCTGCCCCGCGATGGCAAAGATCACCGCCCAGGACAGCGCCGTGACCACGGCGGCGAGGTCCCCCAACAGGTCTCCCTGCCCGCCCCCGGCGCTTCCCCATGCGATCAGGGCAATCCCGGCCATGACCGCCGCAATGGTGGCCCACGTGCGTCCCGGCACCGGCTGGCCCAAGACGAACCGGGCGATGAGGGCTGAGAACACCGGCATCGTGGCGAGGATGAAGAGTGTATTTGCCGCGAGCGTATGGCCGACCGAATAGAGAAAGCTCACATTTCCAATGGTGTAGCTCAACCCAATCGCCAACCCCGCCAGCCCCACTCCCTTGAACGCATGAATCGCCCCACGCCCCTGCGTCAGCATCAGCCACAGCGCGATCACCGCGCCCATGCCCGCCCCGCGCCAGAACATCAGCGTCCATTCGGGCAGGCCCGCCAGCCGGATCAACAGCACGTCGGGCGACAGGATCAGAACACCGGTCAGCGTCAGCCACAGGCCCTTGGCGTAATCGCTCACCCCTTGGCCCTCACAATGCCCAGATCAATGGGATGACGAGGCTCACGACAATGCCAAGGCTCAGGTTCAGGGGGATGCCGATCTTCATGAAATCGGTGAAGCGATAGCCGCCGGGGCCATAGACCAGCATGTTGGTCTGGTAGCCGATCGGTGTGGCGAAACTGGCAGAGGCCGCGATCATCACCGCGATGACCAGCGGACGGGGATCGACCCCGATGGCGGTGCCTAGCCCGATGGCCACGGGCGTGATCACCACTGCCACCGCATTGTTCGATACAAGCTCGGTCAGGATCGAAGTGATCAGGTAGATCACCCAGACCAGCACGAAGGGCGGCAGGTTGCCAAGCCATGGGGCCAGCGTGGTCACGATCAGCTCCACCGCGCCGGTGTGCTCAAGCGCCGCCCCGATGGCGAGCATGGCGAAGATCAGCGCCAACAGACGCCCGTCGACGAAGGAAAACGCCTCCTCCGCGTCGATGCAGCGGGTGATCAGAACCACCGCCACGGCCAGCACAGACAGCAGGAAGATGGGGGCCACGCCAAGCCCCGCGAAGGCCACGATGCCCACCATGGCGGCAAAAGCAATCGGCGCGTGACGGCGGCGATAGGCACGTTCGGTGGGGGCGGTTATGTCGACAAGGTCCATATCGGCGGCGAGGCGCTGGATGTCGGCCGGATCGCCCTCCAGCAGCAGGGTATCGCCCACCTGCACGATCAACTCATCCAGTTGCCGCCCGATATTCTGGTTCCGCCGATGCACGGCGAGCGGATAGACACCATAGCGCCGCCGCAGACGCAGCGCGCCAAGCGAACGGCCCACCATGCGGCAGCCGGGGGAGATCAGCACCTCGACCGTGGTCGTCTGCACCGATGACAGCTTGTCCACCGTGCGCAGATCCTTGCTTTGCTGAAGGCCCAGAACCTCGGCCATATCGGTGCGCAGAACCACCCGGTCGCCTGCCTCCAGCACCACGCCCGCCATATTGCGCCGCAGCGAGGCATCGCCGCGCAGAACGTCGATCAGCCGCACGCCCTCACGCTTGAACAGGTCCACCTCGTTGACGTTTTGGCCAATGAGGGCGCTGTCCTCGGGCAGGGCCACTTCGGTGAAGAACTTCATCTTCTTGCGGCTTGACAGCATATCGGCCATCGAACTGCGGTCGGGCAGCAGGCGAGGGCCGATCAGGGACATGTAGAGCATTCCCCAGATCACCACGACGATGCCCACGGGCGTGACCTCGAAAATCGAAAACGGGTCCAGCCCCTGCGCGCGGGCCACACCATCGACCAGCAGGTTCGTCGAGGTCCCGATCAGCGTCAGCGTGCCGCCCATGATCGCGCCATAAGACAGAGGTATCAGCAACTTTGACGCGGGACGACCGAGCGACCGGGCGATCTGCACGAAAACCGGGATCATGACCACGACCACAGGCGTGTTCGACACGAAGGCCGAGGCGATGACGACGAAGCCAAGCAGCGCCGCCAGCGCCGACTTCGGCTGGGTCTTGGCCTTAGCCTCTGCCAGATGCGTAAAACTGGCCAGCGCCCCGGTGCGCACCAAGGCCCCCATTACGATGAACATTGCCGCGATGGTCCAGGGGGCGGGGTTCGACAGGACTGACAGGGCGTCGGCATAGGGAAGAAACCCGGCGGCCAGCAGCGCGGCGGCCCCGGCGATGGCGACCACTTCTGCCGGGAAGGTCTCTCGCACGAACAGAATGAACATCACGGCCACGACGCCAAGGGTCAGAACCCCTTGCATGGTTGGCGATAGGAACTCAGCAAGCATCGGCGATCCCGTCCCGATTGATCAGGGGCCATCATTGTTGACGGGCAGAGGAACGGCAAGGGCTTCCTTTGCACGCGGCTGCACCAAGGCCACCCCCATCAACATCAGCGCGAAGGCGCCCCAGACCCAAGGCGAATAGGTTTCGCCAAGCAACAGCCACGACCAGCCAACGCTGAACCCGGTCACCAGGTAGGAGATCTGCACAGCAAATACCGGCCCACCCCGCCCCACCAGCCAGACATATCCCGCATAGCTGAGCGCATGGGCAACGGAAGAGATGACCACCGCCAGATCGGGCAACCCATAGGGCGGCAGCGGGGAAATCCATTCCCCCGATAGAAGCGCAATGGGCAGAGAGATCACGATTCCCACAAGCGACGCACCAAGAAGCACCTGCACTGCATCCAGATCCGCGGGCTGGTGGCGGGCCACATAGTTTCCCTCGAAGGCATAGAAGGCAGGGGCGATCAACCCCACGGGCACCCAGACCAGCATGGCCGGATCGGGCAGGCTGGTCTCCGGCAGCATGATCATTGCAATGGCGGCAAGGCCAAGGCACAGGCCCAAAAGCCGCGCAGGCGAAAACCGGTCATTGCCCCAGGCCAGAGCGATCGGGAAGGCCAGCATTGGCACCATCGCAATGCACAGCGCAAGGATGCCGCCGGGCAGATGAATGGCCGCCGTATAACTGGCGCTATTGGGCAGAAGCGTGCCGATAAGGGCGATGATCAGGTAAAACCGCAAGGCGCGCGGATCTGTCGGCAGGCCCCGCCCGGTCATCCGGTTGATAAAACCGAGAACGACCGCCCCAAGCACGAATTGCCAGAAGATGATGCCGACGTGGCGATAGCCTTCGCTGACCGCGATCTTGCTCATGGGGATGGAAATGCCCCACCCGAGCGAGCAGACCAGCAGCACCGCCACGAGCCACAGTTTTTCAGAGCGCGCCATCCGGCCCCGCCTGTTGCAAGCGCCCGCCGATGCGGATCGGGGCGACCCTGGCCGCCTTGCCGGTCTTGTCATCGGTTTCCACAAATATGCCCGACAGGGTCGCCTCACCCGCTGCCGGCGTGAACCGGTCCTTCGGCATGCCGGTGATGAAGCGGCGCAGGGGTTCGGTCTTTTCCATCCCGATAACGCTGTTGTAATCGCCACACATGCCCGCATCCGTCAGGTAAGCGGTGCCGCCCGGCAGGATCTGTGCGTCGCCCGTGGGCACATGGGTGTGGGTGCCGACCACAAGGCTCGCGCGGCCATCGCAGAAGTGCCCGACGGCCATCTTCTCTGAAGTCGCCTCGCAATGAATGTCCACGATAATGGCGCTGGCCAGCCCGCCAAGCGGATGCGCGCGCAGGATGCCCTCGACCGCCGAAAACGGGTCCGAGAAGGGCCGCTTCATAAACACCTGCCCAAGCGCCTGCATCACCAGTACCTTGCGCCCGCCCCTGGCCTCGAACAGCTGAAAGCCCCGGCCCGGTGCGGTCTTGGCGTAGTTCACAGGCCGCACGATGCGCGGCTCCTTGTTGATGAATTGCAGCATGTCGCGCTGATCGAAGGCGTGATCGCCAAGGGTCAGGCAATCAACGCCTGCGGCCAGCAGGGTCTCTGCATGGCTTTGCGACAGGCCATGGCCCGAGGTCGCGTTCTCGCCATTGACCACGACGAAGTCGAGCCGCCAGTCGGTTTTCAGCCGGGGAAGGGTGTTCGCAACGGCCGCGCGCCCCGCACGCCCCATCACATCGCCAAGGAAAAGCAATCTCATGCCCAAGGCTTAGGCGGTTCAGTGCGGGGCGGCAAGAGGTCGGGTGCGGTTACCTCTCAGGGCGAGGGGCGCACAATGTAGCTCGCGTTATAGCTGACGGGGAAATTGACGGATCGCGCGATGTAGCAGACCTTGTGAATGCGGGCGTGAATCTGGTCCGCCACATCAGGGTCCGACCCCGGCGCCAGCGCGATCCGGGGCCGCAGCGTGGCCGACAGGAACCGGCCAGCGCCAGAGGGCAGGCTTTCGCCCTTTGCCAGCGGATCGTCCTCGTAGCCTTCCACCACGATCCCGGCATCGCTTGCCAGGTGCAGGAACCACAGCATGTGACAGGCCGAGAGGGCCGCGATCAGCATATCCTCGGGGTTATGGCGCGTCGGGTCCCCGCCAAGCAGCGGGTCGTTCGAGCAGTTGATCACCGGCTTGCCAGGTGTCTCGACATTCCACGTCCGGTCATAGCCGCGATAGCTGGCCGTCCCCTGCCCCCGGTTTCCCGTCCAGACGATCCGCGCGGTGTAGTCGTGTTCGGCCATCGTTGCCCTCCGTTTCCGCGCATCCCTCGTCAGGGCCGGAACACGCCCGCCTCGGTCACCACCGCATCAAGCAGCTGATCGGTGGGTTCCACCACCAGCCCCTCCAGCTCCTGCGCTGCATAGGCAAAGCCTATGGCCCGTGTCGGACGCTTGGCACGCAGCCCTTCCAGCGTCCGGTCATAGAACCCGCCACCATAGCCCAACCGGTTGCAGCCCCGGTCAAAGGCCACCAGAGGCGCGACGACGATCTCTGGTTCCAGCCAGTCGCCATTTTCCGGCACCCGAGCGCCGAAGGGGCCGTCGACCATCCGACAGCCGGGGCGCCATTCGCGGAACCTGAGCGGCTGGCCATTTGCTTCGATCACCGGCACGCAGATCCGGTTTGCTTCCGCCAGCGCGCGCATGGCGAGCGTCGGGTCCAGCTCGGTCCGCATGGCCATATAGGCGGCGATCACCTTGCCCTCGGCCGGACCGATTTCAGCCAGCAGCGCGACATTGGCGTCAGATACCGACGCGCGCTCAAAGGCTTCGGCGCGGGCTGTGAAGGCTTTCTTGCGGAGGGCGGCTTTCTGGGCGGTCAGGTCCATCGCGGTGTTTCTCTTGCACTTCGCCCACAGGCGGGGTTTCCTGCGTCGCAAGATAGGCGCTAGGCGGAAAAACTCATGCTGACATTCGACCATCTGGCCATTTCCTGCGACAGCCTTGCCGAAGGCGTTGCCCATGTCGAGACCGCTTTGGGGGTGGAGCTTGCCCCGGGAGGCGAACATGCCGCCATGGGCACGCATAACCGTCTGCTCTCGCTCGGGCCGGAGGAATATCTGGAGGTCATCGCGATCAACCCCGCCGCCCCGGGCCCCGACCAGCCGCGCTGGTTTGACATCGACAGATTCGCGGGCGCGCCCCGAATGACCAACTGGATTTGCCGCTGCCCCGACCTGGAGGCCGCGCTGGCCGCAGCCCCCGAAGGCGCAGGCGTGCCGTGGGAGCTGGAGCGGGGCGACCTGCGCTGGCGCATGGCGGTGCCGACCGATGGCAAACTGCCCTTCAACAACTGCTTCCCCGCGATGATCGAATGGCAGGGCAGCGCCCACCCGGCCCCGCGCCTGCCCGATCACGGTATTCGCATGACCGGGCTTATCCTGACCCACCCCGAGGCCGCGGCCCTTAGCGCCGCACTGGCCCCCATGATCACCGATCCGCGCCTGTCTATTGTGACCGGCCCTGCCCCGGCACTTTCGGTCGAGTTGACCGGTCCGAAGGGAACCATCCGCCTGTGATCCGCACCGCCCGACCTGCTGACGCGCCAGCCATTGCGGCGATCTGGAACCATATCATTCGCGATACGGTGGCCACCTTTACCACTGAGGAAAAGCAACCCTCGGCAATTGCGGGAGCGATGGCTTCACAGCCCTATTGGGTGGCCGAAGACGCGGGTACCGTTGTGGGATTTGCCACCTATTTCCAGTTCCGGGGCGGGCCGGGCTACGTCCATACGATGGAACATTCTGTACATATCACGCCCTCGGCCCAGGGTCGGGGGCTGGGGCGCGACCTTATGGCCGCTTTGGAAGACCATGCCCGCAAGGCCGGGGTGCATTCGCTTTTTGCAGGCATCTCTGGTGAAAACAGTGCCGGGCTCGCCTTTCACAGCGCGCTTGGCTATGCCCACAGCGCTCGCCTGCTGCAGGTGGGACGAAAATTCGACCGGTGGCACGATCTTGTGCTGATGCAGAAATTCCTCTGACATTCCCGGCCCGTCGGGGTAAAAGCCCCCCATGTCCCTATGGTCCCGTATCAGTGACGCGCTAGCGGCCCTCACCTCCGGTGAAGGGCTTGGCGCCATGTTCGACAAGCTGCGCAAGCCGCCGGAACTGACCGTCGGCTTCGCGATTGCCGTGATTGCCCTTGGCGCGAAGATGGCCAAGGCCGATGGCCTGGTCACCCGCAACGAGGTGACCGCCTTCCGCGAGGTCTTCGCCATTCCGCAGGCCGATGAGAGATCGGCAGCGCGCGTCTTCAATCTGGCACGAGAGGATGTGGCCGGGTTCGAGGACTACGCCCGCAAGATCGCCACAATGTTCGAAGCCGACAGCGCTGTGCTGACGGACCTGATGGACGGGTTGTTTCACATCGCCGTGGCCGATGGCGAATATCACCCCGCCGAGGATGCCTTCCTTGAACGGGTGGCCGAGATCTTCGGCATGTCCAAACGCGAATTCGCGGCCCTGCGCGCCCGCAACGTGCCGGATGCGGATCCCGACCCCTACACGGTTCTGGGGGTAGACCCGGCCATGTCGCTGGCAGAAATCCGCAAGGTCTGGCGACGGCTGGTGGTCGAAACCCATCCCGACCGGATGATGGCGCGCGGGGTGCCGGAAGAGGCCGTGCAACTGGCCCAGACCCGGCTTATTGCCATCAACAAGGCCTGGGAAGAGATCGAAGCCCACCACGGGAGCTGACCTCCATGCGCATCGCCACCTATAACGTGGAATGGTTTTCCAATCTCTTCGATGACGAGGGGAAGTTGCTGGAGGACGGGCAGTGGTCCGGCCGTCAGGATGTCACGCGGGGCGAGCAGCTTGCCGCCCTGGCCTTCGTGTTCAAACGTCTGGATGCCGATGTCGTTCTGGTCATCGAAGCGCCCGACAGCTCACGTCAGCGCAATGGCAGTCTCGCCCTTGAGGGCTTCGCCGCCTACGCTGGCATCCGCGCGCGCAAAGCGCTGATCGGCTTCGAGAACCACACGCAGCAGGAAATCATGCTGCTTTACGATCCTGATGTTTTGAGTGCCGTCCATGATCCGATCGGTGAGGAAACGGGCAAGAAAGGGTCCCGCATCGCCCCCCGCTTTGACGGAACCTACCGCATCGACCTGGATATCGACGCCACCGAGGATCTGGTGACCTTCTCCAAACCGCCGCTTGAGGCGCTGATCGACAGCGATGAAGGCACGTTCCGGCTGATCGGGGTGCACGCCAAGTCCAAGGCGCCCCATGGCGCGCGCAACCGCGATGAGATGATGCGTCTGGCCATCGCCAACCGGCGCAAGCAACTGGCGCAATGTATCTGGCTGCGGGAACGGGTGGACCATCACCTGGACATGGGGGATCCGCTGATCGTGGCTGGTGATTTCAACGATGGTCCGGGTCTGGATGAATTTGAGCGGCTCTTTGGCCGGTCGGGGCTGGAAATCGTACTGGGCACCGATCTGGACCTTGAGGACCAGTTGTATGATCCGCATGCGGAGCAGGCGTTGCAATCGCGGCTCGGGGCACAACCCACCACAGCGCGGTTCTATATTCGGGATGAGGATCGCTTCCTGACGGCGCTGCTCGACTACATCATGGTCAGCCCGGTCCTGCGCCCTTTCAGCGGAAACTGGCGCATCTGGCACCCGTTCGAAGACCCGGCCTGCTGGCGCGATGAGACCCTGCAACGGGCGCTGCTGCTGGCCTCGGATCACTTCCCGGTCACGATGGAACTGAATGGGCCATTTCCCGCTCCCGTCAGCGGCTGACCCCTTCAAACCGGGGCCATTCGCGCTTATCTTATGGGGCATGAAACACGTCATTCCCTTTGCCCTGATCCTTGCCTTCGCCAGCCCTGCCACCGCGCAGGACACCGGTGAAGACAGCAATCTGCGCGAAGGCTGGGGGCTGCTGTCAGAGGGCTCGCGGCTGATCCTTGAAGGCCTGGCCGAGGAGATGCGGCCTTTCGTGGATGAGCATCTATTGCCCATGATCGCAGAGCTTGGCGCGTTGATTGACGACGTCGCAATGTACGAACTGCCCGAACGGCTGCCCAATGGCGATATCATCATCCGCCGCCGTGTTACTGAGCCGAACAGCGAATTCGCCGATCCGGTAGATGAGCCCGTCGACCTCTAGATCAATACCCGTGGTCTTCTTCGCCCCGGCGTTCGTTGCGCAGATATTCCTCGACAGCCTGCTGGCAGTCTTCATCCGTGCACTGAACCCGGGTGCTGCCAACAATGACATAGCGGCGGGTTTCCTGACGGTCGTCATACTGGAAATCAATATCAAACACATCGTAGGTGGAATTCTCGACGGTGATCTCACCGACCTGTCTGCGCCCAGTTTCAAAACTCCGCACCTGGAAGATGCTTGAATCTCCACTAGGTCCGCTGTCGCAGGCCGTCAGTAGTGATGTGGAAACGAGGGCACAAATAAGAATACTCCGCATAGAAAACCTCCCGTTAGATATCGTGAGATAGGTCCGCGCGCCTGATTGCCTGCCACTAAGTCCATTAAGCATCAATACTCCTCGCAAGGCAAGAAGCGGCCATTGCCAAAGCGCGCATCAAACCGCATATCGATGGGAACCAATGTCCAAAGAGGTATCTTGATGTTCCGTATCCCCACCGATCCCGATCCCATTCTCCGCGATGCCAATGCCGGTGGAGGGGCCGATAATCTGGGGGACCTGCCGGAATGGGACCTGAGCGACCTCTACCCCGCCACCGACGCACCCGAGATTGACCGGGACAAGGAATGGCTGGCCGGGGAATGCGCCGCCTTTGCTTCGGACTATGAAGGCAAGCTGGCCGAGCTGACGGCAGACCAGATGCTGGAGGCCGTGCAGCGCTATGAAAAGATCGACCTGATTGCCGGGCGGCTGATGTCCTTCGCCGGCCTGCGCTATTACCAGCACACCACCGACCCGGAACGCGCGCAGTTCATGTCGAACATGCAGGAGGCGATTACGATCGCAACCACCTCGCTGGTTTTCTGGGGGCTGGAGTTCAACCGGCTGGAGGATGCGCATTTCGAGGGGCTGATGGCCGCCAATGCCGATCTGGCCCGCTATCGCCCCATCTTCGACCGGATGCGCGCGATGAAGCCCTACCAGCTGTCGGACGAGTTGGAAAAATTCCTCCACGATCAGTCGATGGTTGGGGCGGCTGCGTGGAACAAGCTCTTTGACGAAACCATTGCCGGGCTGACATTCGACGTGGACGGCGAAGAGCTTGGCATCGAGGCCACGCTGAACCTGCTGACCGACCAGAACCGCGACAAGCGCGAAGCGGGTGCGCGGGCGCTGGCTGCAACTTTTGGTGAACGGATCGGGCTCTTTGCCCGCGTCCACAACACGCTGGCCAAGGAAAAGGAAATCGAGGACCGCTGGCGCAATCTGCCCTCGCCCCAGATGGGCCGACACCTGGCCAACCATGTGGAGCCCGAAGTGGTGGAGGCGTTGCGAAACGCGGTTGTCGCCGCCTACCCCCGCCTCTCGCATCGCTACTATGCGCTCAAGGCAAAGTGGCTTGGCCTCGACACGCTGGAAGTCTGGGACCGCAACGCACCGCTGCCGATGGAAGATGACCGGCTGGTGCATTGGGAGGAAGCGCGGAAAGTGGTGTCAGAGGCCTATGCGGATTTCGACCCGCGAATGGCGGAACTGGCAGAACCCTTCTTCACCGATGGCTGGATCGACGCCGCCGTGAAAGAGGGCAAGGCACCCGGCGCCTTCGCACACCCGACTGTCGCGGACGCCCACCCTTACGTGATGCTGAACTATCTCGGCAAACCGCGCGATGTGATGACGCTGGCGCATGAGCTTGGCCATGGGGTCCATCAGCGGCTGGCCGCCGGTCAGGGCGAATTGCTGTCCTCCACCCCGCTGACGCTGGCGGAAACCGCGTCCGTCTTTGGCGAGATGCTGACCTTCCGCAAGATGCTGGGGCAGGCAAAGAATGACGCCGAACGCAAGGTGATGCTGGCGGGCAAGGTCGAGGACATGATCAACACCGTCGTGCGCCAGATCGCTTTCTATGACTTCGAGTGCAAACTGCACGCCGCCCGCGCGGAAAGCGAACTGACGCCGGATGACATCAACGCGCTGTGGATGTCCGTGCAGGCCGAAAGCCTGGGGCCGGTCTTCAACTTCATGGATGGGTATGAAACCTTCTGGGCCTATATCCCCCATTTCGTGCATTCGCCCTTCTACGTCTATGCCTATGCTTTCGGCGATGGCCTCGTGAACGCGCTTTACGCGGTTTACGAGGAAGGCGGCGACGACTTCCAGGAGAAGTATTTCGACATGCTGAAGGCAGGCGGATCGAAGCATCACAAGGAACTGCTCGCACCCTTTGGCCTTGATGCCAGCGACCCGGCTTTCTGGGACAAGGGCCTGTCCATGATCGAAAGCTTCATCGACGAGTTGGAGGCGATGGAGGGGTGATCACCATCGCCGACCTGCCGTGGGACCGGGTGGATGAGGTATTGCACCTTGCCCTCGGTCCCGGTCAGGCAGATTTCGTGGGGGCCATCGGCGACATGGTGAAAGACCCCCTGCCCACGCGTGATTTTCATGTGGTGCGAGAAAGTTCGGAGGTGGTCGGCTTTTTCAAGATCGACCGGGACTATGCGCCAAGTCACGACTTCGCCGAGCCCCATGGCTGGGGCCTGCGCGGGCTGCTGATCGGCGCGCAATATCAGGGCCGGGGTTTTGGCCGCGCGCTATTGGCGGCCTTGCCCGGCTATTTGGCGGGGCGCTATCCGGGGCAGGCACTCTATTACCTCACCGTCAATTGCCGCAATACGCGGGCCCATAACGCCTATCTTTCCGGGGGATGGACTGATACCGGCGGGCTCTACCACGGAGGCAGCTCCGGCCCGCAAAATATCCTGAGGCTGGAGACCGCATCACTGTGAGCGACATGCAAAGCAAATGGGCCGCGATCCGCATGCGGATGAAGCGGGGGCTGGTCTGGATACGGGCCAATGTGCCACCTGGGTTGCGGTTGGTGCTTGGTCTGCTGCTGATCGTCGGGGGCGTGTTCGGCTTCCTGCCGGTGCTCGGGTTCTGGATGATCCCGCTTGGGATTGCGGTGGCGGCACTTGATATCAAACCGCTCTGGCAGGCGCTGACGCACCACCGGTAGGAATGCCCCACTCATTCGAGACCGAGCCAGCCCCTGTCCGTGCAGCTGTCGCGCCCGTCTAAACCGATCGCAAACGGGTAGGCCGGGCGGCGGGAAAACTCTTGCAAGAATTTTTCAAGGATCTTCAAAGATCCTTCCACCGCCTATTTCAACTGGCTGTTTTTCGATCCCCGCCGGTTGATCCCGCCGCGCGCCCTATGGGCCCCGTCCCGCTCCTGCTGACAGTCGATGCAGAGCTTGACGCCCGGAATGGCCATGCGACGCTTCTCCGGGATGTCCTCTTCGCATTCCGCACAATGAGTCAGGCTTTCGCCCTGCGGCTGCGCGCGGGCCTGCATGCGCTTCAACTCGTCCTCGATCGAGGCTTCGATCTGTTCCGACACCGCGCCGTCGCGCGCCCATCCTCCGGCCATGTCCTTGGTCCATTCCTGACTGAGGCAGGCAGAGGATATCAGAGACCGCCTATGTGCCGCTAGAGCAGGCTGACCGATCCATCCTCGTCGTCGTTCGCGGCCCGGGCCGGGGCGGGTGCCGGCTTTGGGTTGCCAATCGGCACTCGCGGCGGCGGCGCACCGGGCAGGCCGACGGTCGGCTGGTTCAGCGCAAACTGCGGGGCGGGTTTCGGCTTGGGCAGCTCGCCACGCAATTCCCGGATCAGCGTGTGATGGTCTGCCATCTTGGTCACGACCTGCCCGAAGGTCGCCTCGGCCTTTTGCAGATAGCCCTGCCACAAATTAGCCGGCAGGTTTCCATTCCTGCGGAACGATGGCGCCGGGTAATCGGTGTTGTAGACCTGCTTGCCGAGCAGAACCGCCTGATAGGTCGCGTAGCTGAACAGAACCTCGGTTTCCAGGTCGAGCGGTCCCGGCACGGCGTAACGCCACAGCTCCAGGTTCTCGGCCAGCCGGTCGGGCACCTCCAGCTCTTCGCGCGCGTCGATCCAGTACTGGCTGTCGGTCCGGTTGCCGAGCGCGTAGTGCAGGCAGATGAAATCCCGCACCTCGTCATAGAGCTTGCTGGTCAGCTTGTTGTAGCGATCCCGCAGGGGCTCCGGGTAGCTCTTGTCGGGGAAGTAGCTCGCCAGCCAGCGGATCGACATGTCGATCATGTGGATGGCGGTCGATTCAAGCGGCTCGATGAAGCCGCCCGACAGACCCACGGCGACAACGTTCTTGACCCAGGCATTGCGGTTGCGCCCGACCCGCATCGGAATGACGCGTGGCTCCACCCCGTTCCAGGTGTCGCCCAGATGCGCGATGAACTCGTCCCGCGCTTCTTCATCCGTGCGATGCGCCGAGGAATAGACATAGCCCGTCCCGATCCGGTTATAGAGCGGCACCCGCCAGACCCACCCGGCCCCAAGCGCATAGCTGCGGGTCAGCGACGGGATCTTCGTCGGGTCGGAATGCGGGATCTGCACCGCCATCGCCCGGTCATTGGCGAGGAAGTTGGAATAGGAAATGAAGGGCTCTTTCATCACCTCGTTGATGATCAGCCCCTTGAAGCCGGTGCAGTCGATGACAAGCTCGGTCTCGTGCCGCCCGGTCTCGGCCAGTTGCAGCGCGCTGACATAGCCGTTTTCGTCCTGCTCCACATGCACCACATCTTCCTCGATATGCTGCACACCCCGGGACTTGCAGATGTCGCGGATCATGTTGGCGAAGCGCCCGGCATCGAGGTGATAGGCGTGACCGACGGGCATGGCATACGCCTTTTCACCCAGGGGACGCGGCCCCTTGAACGCCTCACCCAAGGCGACCGCAGGCGAGAAACACTGGATGAAATCGCGCTTCCCTGCCCCGTATTGCAGGTAGTAATCCGCCAGATCGACCCCCGCGATCACCTGCGGATGGGCAAAGGGATTGACGTAGTCGATCTGCTTGCCGTTCCGATCCACGTTCCAGTTGGCAAACAATACCCCAAGTTTGAACGAGGCATTGCAGGTCTTGAAGAAATCTTGTTCGGAAATGCCCGCCATGCGCAGGGTGCGCAGCATGTTGGGGACGGTCGCTTCGCCCACGCCCACGGTCGGGACATTGGGCGACTCGATCAGGGTGATCCTCATCTTCGCGTCGGGTCGGGTCAGGTCGCCGAAGTTGCTTTGCAGGATCAGCGCGGCCATCCAACCCGCTGTACCGCCGCCGACAATGGTTATGGATTTAATCGGTTCAGACAAAACGAACTCCCCCAATCGGTCTGAATTCACCAAGAGACTAGGGGGAATTTTCGTTTGAGTCCAAAACAACCATGGCTGAGGCTGAGATCCTACGCCATCTCACCTGCGAAGGCGGCCTCCAGCGCGGCTTGTGTGCCCCGGGAAAACTCCAGCGGCACCGGGTAATCGGCCCCCTCGCGGATCGTGCGCCCGAAAGCTTCCACCTGATTCACATATTGCCGGGCGGACGGGAAACGGTGCAGGCGTTCCTCTCCATCCGCACGCACGATGCGGACCGACGCTTCCCGATGCACGACGGGATTGAACGGGGCCACAAGCTCTATGAAGCCGCCGGTGCCGTGATAGGTGACCACCTGCCGATTGGGGGCTTCCATGCTCATGTAGATGGAACAGGTCGCACCGCCGAAATTGGCCCAGATCCGGGCCGACACATCGACGCCGTTCTGCCAGCCGAAACGGGATTGCACGTTTTCGGGCTCCTGTCCCGTGACCAACCGGGCCGACCCGAGCGTATAGACCCCGATATCGCGGGTCACGCCGCCACCGGTTTCGGGCCGCATGCGGATATTGCCGGTATCGGTCAGGCGGAAGGTGAAATACCCGTCGATATGCAGCAATTCGCCGATCTCCCCGCCCTGCACCAGATCGCGCACCATCTGCCATTGCGGGTGATGGGGGATCATATAGGCCTCGGCGATCAAGATCCCGGTTTCATCGCGCAGCGCGATCAGCCGGTCGATTTCGTCCAGCTTCATCGCAATGGGCTTTTCCGTCAGCACATGCTTTCCCGCGCGGGCGGCCTTTTCCGTCCAGTCCACATGCAGGGCATTGGGCAGCGGGATATAGACCGCGTCGATGTCAGGATCCGCAAGCAACGCGTCATAGCTGTCATGAATGTGCAGCCCAGGGGCCAACGCGGCAAATCCAGCCGCTTTTTCCGGGCTGGAACTGGCCAGCGCAGCGAAAACCGCGTTTTCGGCATCATGGATGGCCGGTGCCATTGTGGTCCGGGCGAAATTCGCGGCGCCAAGCACGCCCCAACGGATCGGATCAGTCATATCGGTCATCTCCCTGTTAGCGCGAACAAGACCACAAAAAAGGCCCGCCGAAAAGGCGGGCCGTCACTGATTGACTGGAGTTTTCCTCAGGCCGTTTCAAGAACACCCTGTTCCCGCGCCAAGTCGCGCATCCGTTTTTGCAGCTTTTCAAAGGCGCGTACCTCGATCTGGCGGATACGTTCGCGGCTGACATCGTAGACACTCGACAGATCTTCCAGCGTCACCGGTTGATCCTGCAGGCGACGTTGCGTCAGGATATCCCGCTCACGCTCGTTCAGGACCTCCATCGCCTCTTCCATCAGGGCGAGGCGGTGCTGCATCTCATCCCGCTCGGCATAGTCACCGGCCTGGTCGGCATCCTCGTCCTCCAGCCAGTCCTGCCACTGGGTCGCGCTGTCGCCCTCGGTGCCGATCATAGCATTGAGCGAGGCATCGCCGCCGGACAGTCGCCGGTTCATGGAAACCACCTCGGTTTCGGTCACGCCCAGATCATGGGCGATCCGCTCAACATGTTCGGGCCGCAGGTCACCGTCTTCCAGCGCGCCGATGCGGGCCTTGGCCTTGCGCAGGTTGAAGAACAGCTTCTTCTGCGCGCTTGTCGTGCCAAGCTTCACCAGAGACCAGGACCGCAGGATATATTCCTGGATCGAGGCGCGGATCCACCACATCGCGTAGGTTGCCAGACGGAAGCCCTTTTCGGGGTCGAACCGCTTCACCGCCTGCATCAGACCCACATTGGCCTCGGAAATCACCTCGGCCTGCGGCAGACCATAGCCGCGATAGCCCATGGCGATCTTGGCGGCCAGACGCAGGTGCGACGTCACCATCTGATGGGCGGCCTCGGTGTCTTCGTGGTCCACCCACCGTTTGGCGAGCATATATTCCTGCTCCGGCTCCAGCATCGGAAACTTGCGGATTTCCTGCAGGTAGCGGTTCAGGCCCTGTTCCGGCGACGGCGCCGGGAGATTTGCATAACTGCTCATGTTTTCGGATCTCCTGTTCGACATCCTCAGATGTAAATCTGATTAACTTAAATTCAAGATGGGAACGTAAACAAAGCCATTCAAGAGGCCTGTCCACGAATTCCTGACGACATTACCCCGTGAGGCTCACGCACCGCAACGCATGTTACAGGGTTTTCACGTGCATTTGCGCACAGTTTAGCGGGCAGTTTCGCGAAGTTTTTCAAGAAGCGTCGCCATATCCTCGGGCAGAGGCGCCTCGAAGCTCAGATGCTCGCCGCTGACCGGGTGGACAAAACCAAGCGTTGCGGCGTGCAGCGCCTGCCGGGGAAAGTTGTTGAGCTCCGCCGCCAGCGCCTCGCCCATCACCTTCGGGGCCACCTTGCGCCGCCCGCCATAGGTCTGGTCGCCAATGAGCGCGTGGCCCGCATGGGCGAGATGCACCCGGATCTGATGGGTGCGGCCGGTTTCCAGCCAGCAGTTGATCAGGGCCACTGCGCCGAAGCCTTCCTCCACCCGCGCCCGCGTGACCGCGTGGCGGCCGCCGGAAAACAGCACCGCCTGCCGCTGCCGGTCGGTCTTGTGACGCGCGAGCTGCGTGGTGATCTTGAGGATCCCGCCCATCTCGAAACTCGTGCCCCGCACTCCGCGCAACCGGGGGTCGGATGCATCGGGTTCGCCATGGCACAGCGCCAGATAGTGCCGGTCGACCGTGTGTTTCTCGAACTGCGCCGCCAGCCCGTGATGGGCGCGGTCGGATTTCGCCACGACCAGCAGGCCAGACGTATCCTTGTCGATCCGGTGCACGATGCCGGGGCGTTTTTCGCCGCCCACACCAGAGAGATTGCCACCGAAATGATGCAGCAGCGCATTGACCAGAGTACCCGATGGCGTGCCGGGGGCGGGGTGGACCACCATACCCACGGGCTTGTTCACCACGATCAGGTCGTCGTCCTCATATAGGATCTCCAGCGGGATATCCTCTGGCAACGTCGCCACATCGGCGGCCTCTTCGACCGTGATCTCGACCAGATCATCCTCGACCAGCTTCGCCTTGGCATCCGTCACCACCGTGCCGTTCACGCGCACCATGCCGTCCGCGATCAGTTTCGCCAGCCGCGACCGGCTCAGCGACGCGTCCTCTGGCACATCGCGGGCCAGTGCCTTATCAAGGCGCGGCGCAGGGTCCGGGCCGATACGGACCGAGACGATCTTGGACGAAAGGCCGGACATGCAGGACGCTCCGATGACAGAAGACGACAAGGACCCGCTGAACCTGAGGGTGCTGCGCATCCTCGTGACGGTCCTGACGGTGGTGATGATTGTCGGGCTGATAGCGGTCGTGATCACCTTTGTCACCCGTTTCCCGGGTGGCGATGGTGTCAGCCTGCCCGATCAGGTGATATTGCCCGAGGGCGTGCGCGCCAGTGCGATCACCATGGGAGAGGGATGGTATGCGGTCGTGACCGATGACGACCGCATCCTGATTTTCGACCGCGACAGCGGCGAATTGCGCCAGAGCGTCGAGATCAGCCGTTAATCGTCCAACGCTGCCGCTGCCGCCCGCGACATCGGGCCGATCTGGCCGTCAATCGCGCCCTGATACAGCCCACGCTCCCGCAGGATCACCTGGAAGGCCATTGCGGTGGCGCGATCCCAGGGCGGGGTGTAACCGCCGATCCGCCCGCGTAGGTCGTCAATATCCACGTCGCCGGTTTCCAGCGCCTGCACATAGAGCGCCGCCGCCTGTTCCGGATCGGCCTCAACCCCGCGCCCACGCTCATAAAGGAAGCCAAGCGCCGCTATGGCATCGGGCAACCCCGCCTCGACCGCGCGTTCGGTCCAGCGGAACTGCTGGTCTGCGTCGCCGGTGCCGGGGCCATCGAGTTCCGAGTAGATGCGTGCCAGGTCCAGCACCGCCTCGATATTGCCCTGCTCGGCGGCCATGGACAGGTAACGCGCTGCCTCGTCCCGGTTGGGGATGCCGAGCGACTCATCCTCGCCACCCGGAATGCCGTCGCCGGTCAGATAGGTCTGGCCAATCCGGTACTGGGCGAAGTGATAGCCGCCATCCGCCGCGGCGCGCATCAGTTCCACCATACGGCCCGTATCGCGGGGCACACCTGCCCCGATCCGATGCAACAGCCCGAGCGTCATTTGCCCGGCCGGATCGCCCCCTTCGGCGGCAGCAGCGAAATATTCCGCCGCCGTATCGGCATCGCGCCGCAACGGACCGATTCCAAAGAGATGATAGTCCCCCAGCTTGGTATTCGCGGCGGCAAGACCGGCGGCGGCGGCGGCTTCAAAGGCTGCAACCGCCTCTTCATGATCGCCATCGGCCTGCCGGATCGCGCCGATATGGAACAAAACGACCGGATCCTCGCTGCCTTCGGACAGTGCCTGCTCGCAATGAGGCGTGGCTTCGGCCAGGGCGGCCTCCAGCACGTCCTGTGCTTCAGGGCTGACCGGCACCCCGGCATTTGGCACACCAGCCGTCTCGGCACAAAGCGCGGCGGCATTTTCCGGCGCAGTTTGAGCGGCAAGCGCCAGCGGGCTGACAGACAGAGCCAGGGTCATGGCAACCCCAGGCAGCGAAGACAAAAGCGAAATTTTCATGGCAGCGGACCGGTTTATGATTGAAATACAGCTCAAACCCTAGCCAATTCGCCCCCTTCCTGTCGACCGTCTTACCCCAAGCTTTCCAAAGAAAACCACAGAAACGGCTGGCCAATGCCTTAACCCTATGCAAGCTTTTGCATGCCTTATAAAATTCAACGAAACGCAGAGCAGCACGGCACGGGGACTTAAAGGCAGGCCCAAGCCGGGAAGATGAACGGGAAGATGCGCGATTCCGGCACCAAAGACAGCGTTCTGGTCGTCGATCTGGACGGGACCCTTTTGCGGTCCGACATGCTGTTCGAATGTTTCTGGGCCAGTGCCGCGCGCAACTGGCGCACGCCGATCATTGCTGCCAAGGCCCTGTCGCAAGGCATCCCGGAACTGAAACGCGCGCTTGCCGAAACCGCCTGCCCCGACATTGCCCGCCTGCCCTATAATGCCGAGGTCATCGCCCATATCGAGGCCTGGCGGGCCGAGGGGGGCAAGACCGCGCTGGTGACGGCATCGGACCAGATCCTTGCCGATAAAATCGCCGCGCATCTGGGCCTCTTCGACGAGGTCTTCGGGACCGAACCCGGCAACAACCTGAAGGCCGAGCGCAAGGCCGAGTTCCTGGACAACCACTACGGCCCCGGCGGATATATCTATGTCGGCGACAGCCATGCCGATCTGAAAGTCTGGTCGCGCGCCAAGGCTGCCGTGACAGTGGGCGCGACGGGTGGCTTCCGCGCCAAGGTGGCAGAGGTGAACGTCGATGTCACCCATCTGAGCCCGCCCGAGCCCTTTATCATCCCGATCCTGAAGGCCATGCGCCTGCATCAGTGGCTGAAGAACGTCCTTGTCTTCATTCCGGTCATGGCCAGCCAGTCGCTCGGGCTGGCGAGCTTTCTGCAATGCCTGCTGGCCTTCGTCGCTTTCGGGTTGGTGGCCTCTTCCGGCTATGTGCTGAACGACCTGCTGGACCTTGGCCCCGACCGGGCGCACGCCCGCAAATGCCGCCGCCCGATGGCCTCTGGCCGGTTGCAGGTGCCACACGGGACGGTGCTATTCCCCGTATTACTGCTCTTGGGTCTTGGCACCGCCGCGACGCTGAGTGCGACCTTCCTGGGTGTGATTGCCTTCTACTTCCTGATGACGATGAGCTATTCGCTCTGGCTCAAGCGCAAGGTGATCGTCGATATCTGCGTGCTGGCAGGGCTTTATACCTTGCGCATCGTGGCAGGCGGAGTTGCCACCGGTATTCCGCTGTCACTGTGGCTGCTGGCCTTCTCGATGTTCTTCTTCTTCTCGCTCGCCGCCGTCAAACGGCAGGCTGAACTTGTGCACTTGAAGTCGACCGGGCAGGAGAAAGCCGCAGGGCGGGGCTATGGGCTGGAGGACCTGCCGATCATCACCCAGATCGCCACCAGCTCGGGCCTGCTGTCGGTGCTGGTTCTGGCACTTTATATCAACACGCCGGACATCCGGGAAAACTACCTGTCTCCCACCTATCTGTGGGGGGTCTGCGGGTTGCTGCTCTTCTGGGTCACGCGCATGGTGTTCGTCACCCACAGGGGCAAGATGGATGATGACCCCATGGTCTTCGCGGTAACGGACCGCACCAGCCAGGCGACCTTCCTGGCCATGCTGGCGCTGGCGGCGGGGGCCCTGTTCCTATGAGCCCGACCACCCTGGCCCTGCGCTATGGCGCCTTCGCCGTGATCGCGACCGTGACCAATCTAAGCACGCAACGGATCGTTCTGGCCTTTGGGGACAGCGGGACCATGTTCGCCTTGGCCGTCGCCGCCGGAACGCTGGTCGGGCTGGTCGTAAAATACGTGCTCGACAAGCGCTGGATCTTCTTCGACCAGTCCACCGGGGTGAAAGCCCATAGCCGCAAATTCGCGCTCTATACCGCCATGGGGCTGGTCACCACCTGCATCTTCTGGGGGTCTGAAACCGCCTTCTGGCTGATCTGGGGCACCGACCTGATGCGCGAACTGGGGGCCATCCTGGGGCTGATGGTGGGCTACGTGACCAAATACATGCTCGACCGGCGCTTCGTCTTCACCGACGACCGGTTGCAGGCTGAGGGGGTGTGATGCAGCTATCCGGCTGGGGCAATTTCCCGAAACGCACGACGCAACTGACCGCCCCGCGGACCGAGGCAGAGGTCGCCGCGCAGATCGCCGAGGGCCGCGCCATCGCACGCGGCAACGGGCGGTCCTATGGTGACAGCGCCATTGGCGCGGCGCGGACGCTCGACATGCGCGGCTTTGACCGGATGCTGTCTTTCAACGCCGCCACTGGGCAACTGGTGGCAGAGGCGGGCGTGATGCTGTCCGACGTGATCGACAGCTTCCTGCCGCGCGGCTGGTTTCCCATGGTCACGCCGGGCACCAAGCTGATCACCCTGGGCGGCGCCATTGCGGCGGATGTTCACGGCAAGAACCACCATGTCGAGAGCAGCTTCCGCGCCTGTGTGGACTGGATCGACCTGATGGGGCCGGATGGCTCCGTCACACGCTGTTCACGCGACGAAAACCCCGCACTGTTCGGCTGGACCATCGGCGGCATGGGGCTGACCGGCATTATCCTGCGCTGTGCGATCCGGCTTCGGTCGGTGAAATCCGGCTGGATTCGCCAAACAATGATCCCGGCGGCCAATCTCGACGAAGCGATCACCGCATTTGAAGACAACATGGCCGCCACCTATTCCGTCGCCTGGATCGACTGTGCCGCCAAAGGTGCGGCGCTTGGCCGGTCGCTGGTGATGTTGGGCGAACATGCGGAACCGGGCGAAGTTCCCGCACGCTACCGCGCCACCCCTTTCAAAGCGCCCCGCCGCCGCAAGAAAACCTTCCCGATGAACGCACCGGGTTTCGCGCTCAACCCGCTCTCGGTACGGGCCTTCAACGCGCTCTATTACTGGAACGGATCACGACAGGAGGGCCAGCAGATCGTCGACTGGGACGGGTATTTCTACCCGCTCGACGCGATCCTGAAATGGAACCGGCTTTATGGCCGCAAGGGATTCATGCAGTTTCAATGCGTGCTGCCGCAGGCCAGCGCCCGCGAGGGGCTGCACCGGCTGATGTCGGCGATTTCCGAGTCAGGACAGGCCTCGTTCCTGTCGGTCCTGAAACGCTTCGGTCCGCAAGACAGCCCCTTTTCCTTCCCGATGGAGGGCTACACGCTGGCGCTCGACTTCCCGCGCCATGCCCGCGCCATCGCCCTGATGCCGGAGCTGGACGCGATCACGCTGGATCATGGCGGGCGGTTCTACCTTGCCAAGGACAGCCGTGTTCCCGCCGACACATTCGCCACCGCCGACCCCCGCGCCGCTGCATTTGCACAATGGCGCAAGGAAAACGGCCTTGCCGACGCCTTTGCCTCGGCCCAATCTGAAAGGCTTCACCTGTGACCCACCCTGTTCTGATCCTCGGAGCCCGGTCCGACATGGCCCGCGCCACCGCCCGCGCCTTTGCCGCGCTCGGCCATCCCATCCAACTGGCTGCCCGCAATGCGGATCGTCTGCAGGCGGAGAAGGCCGATCTGGAAACCCGCTATGGGGTCGAGGTGACGCTTCACGACTTCGACGCGCTTGATGTGGAGGGGCACGAGGGCTTCGTCGATGGCCTGCCGGTTCTGCCACGCATCGCGGTTTGCGCTGTGGGCACAATGGGTGAGCAGGAGGAAAATGAGAAAGATCCGGCCAAGGCGGTCGCTGTCCTGCGATCCAATTTCGAAGGCCCTGCGATCGTTTTCGGAATTCTGGCGGACCGGTTTGTGAACCGTGGTTCGGGCACATTGGTGGGAATCAGTTCCGTCGCGGGCGACCGTGGTCGGGCCTCGAATTACGTCTACGGATCGGCCAAGGCGGGCTTCACCGCCTTCCTGTCGGGGCTTCGCAACCGGTTGGCCAAGCAGAACGTGCACGTGGTGACGGTGAAACCGGGCTTCGTGAACACCGCCATGACCGCCCATCTGGACCTTCCCGCAAAACTGACAGCCGAGCCGGAGGAGGTAGCGCAGGCCATCGTCAAAGCCGTGGAAAAACAGCGTAATATCATATATGTACGGCCAATCTGGTGGCTGGTGATGTCGATCATCTGCGCGGTGCCCGAGATGGTTTTCAAGAAGACGAGTATCTGAAGGGCGAACCCAGACCCATTTTGCACGCGCAGAAATTCGCTCGCAGTCGCGGCAAAACGGCAGTTTTCCGCCGCAATTGTGGCGGGCCTGCCATAATCACTCTGGCATTCTTGTTTCGTTAAAAATGTGGGTGTATCCATTTTGCCATGAGGGACAGATATTTTGACCTGCTGGGACAGCGGGCCGTTGACAGTAAACCTGCGTTCATGGAATCGCCCGCAGCCGTCATTGCGACGCTTGCGGCCTCTGCGCTTGTCTGCGCGACGATCCTGACACTCACGGTCACCAAGATCGCGCCTGCGGTCCGGCTCGCCACTCTGGGCGTGGAACCGGCGCGCGTGGAAATCCCGCAGGCAAGCCTCGGCGCTCTGCCTGTGACCGACACGATGGGGCACTCCATCGCCGGGGCCGATCAAGGACCGGAACGACTGATGCCGACCGCGCTGCCGCCTATGGCACCCGGCCGCGACTACGTGTTGGCCGATCCGGTGATCGAGCCGCGCCCGCAAGACCCTGCCCCGACCATTATCGCAGGCCGCCCGCCGGTTGAGGCCGTGCCACGCCCCGCCCATATCGTGGCGCTGGCCGCCGCTGCCCGTAGTTTCACCGACCCCGCCAATGTCGCCTCGCTGCGCCCGGAACAACGCCCCTTCGATCGCGCCGTTGAGGAAGCCGTCATCGAACTGGCCGTTGCCTCTCCGCTCGCCACCAGCATCAGCCCGCGCCCTGCGGCGCGCCCCGCCGATCTGGATGTAACGCCAAGCCCGACTCTCGTGGCCCGCGCCACCGACCCCACCGAAACCGTGACCCTCGCGGCGCTGACCCCGGACGAACCCGCCGCACTTGGCCCCGCCTTCGACCGAAGCGCCAACGCCTGCACCCGCCGCCTGTCGCGCGAGATCCCGCGCCGGGCGGGCAGCGCTGCCGGCGGACAGGCGTTCATCGCCTCGCTTGAAAACGTCTCTGGCACCACCCGCGACGCGGCGATTGCCCGCGAAGTGCTGCGCGGCAATGTCCCTGCCTTCCTGCGCGATCTGGCCCCCGTCACCTTCACCGGTGTCCTGCCCAATGGCCGCAGTGCCCAGGTCACCATCTGCGTGACGCCTGACTATCTGGCCGTCGGCAGCGACAGCGACTTTGTCCGCGTGCCGCTTGGCCTGACCGCCGCCGCGCGCATCGCGGAAGAGTTCAACATGATGCTGCCCACCACCCGTATGGTCGACGCGATCTATGCGCAGGCCGACCTGCGCCTGTCGCCCTCACCGATGACGCCGGGCTCGCAGATGTCTTCGACCACCTATTTCATGCGCCACAACGCCACCGTGGAAGGCCAGCGCCAGAACGCGGGCGGGCGTCTTGGAATGCTGGTCTCGGGCCACAAGAAGGATCTCGTGCTGACCAACCGCCTGTCCAGCGCGCCGGGCCGCGTGGCGATCTATGGCTGGCACCGCCCCGGCGGCAACCCGATCCAGCCGCTGTCTACCGTGCATGGCGCTGAATATGCCGATTACAGCCACGGCATCCGCCTGGTCAGCCGCACTGCCTTCGTCAATGGCCGCGCCGTCGACCTGCAGGATCTGCTGATGGACGGTACCTATGCGGGCCTACTGAATTCCGACGGCCCGATCGGACGGCCTGCGATCCAGATCGCCTCTCGCTGATCCCCAAACAACCGAGCAGACATGCGAAACCCCGCCCTCACCCGGCGGGGTTTTTCATGCGATGCGCCCTCAGGCGTGGCGGGTGGGTGGGTGGGGCCAAGGCTGAGAGCGTTATCTCCTGTCAGTTCACATCATGGAAACAACGGAACCCGAGGTGGTAATTCCGATGGCTCGACGGCGACATCACCCGGCTGCCATGCCAGAACGGTGCCCGCCAGCGCGCCCAATGTTCATGCGCGCGGACCGTGTCCCAGATGAACCAGCTGCCCTTCATCTCGGTCACGCCAAGCGTCGTGGATCCCCGGCTTGCCATCTGATCAGGCGACAGCGGCAGGTTCATGTGTTCCGCCGCATTGCCGTCGATGTCATAGGCGCCAAGCGGGCTGTGGCATTGCGGAAAAGACCCCGCCGGATAGGTGTTCGACCCGCAGCCGGTGAAGCTGCCGCCATTGCAGCTGGCCGATTTGAAACTGCCGGTGGCACAGACCCCGGACCGCCAGGGGCCGATACTGTAGGTGTTGCGGGTGTGCGCCCATTCCGCGTTGTGCCAGGCACGCATCGCCTGCGGGCTGCCAAGGTCAAAGCGATAATCAGGCTCCAGCAGCGCACCCGCCGCCGCGCCTTCCCATTCATGGGCATCGCCGATCCGACCACCTTCGGCAGCGCAGAGCATATGCGCCTCGTTCGCGCGCACCCAGACCACCGGGTAGACCATGGGAATGTTCGGGTACTCGAACATATCCACGCAGACCTCGGCATCCTCGGGGCTTTCGGTGGCAGGATCATAAAGCGGCGCACGATAGGGCCCGCCACAGATCCGTTCCCACCTGGCGTTGCGATAGCTCTGCTGCACGCTGGCGACCGATCCGCCGATCCGTGCCGCCGCCTCCTCGGGCGTCATGGCGTGGCGCGTGACCGCCGGATTGCCCTGCCCGATATAGGAGGAGCCTGCAAAGATTTCGCGGATGCGGCGAAGCTCGGCATTCGACACGCCGCGCACCTCCCGCATCTGCTGGAACATCTGTTCGTTGAGCTCCTGCAGCGTCTGAGCGCCCCCCGCCCCGGCGCCCATGACGCCAAGAACAAGGGCCATCAGGGTTCGGGTCAGGTATCTCATGGGGGCGCTCCTCGGGCTTGGGGTTACTCTCGTCTCAGCAGGTAGAAGAAGTCACGGTTGTCGGCGAAGCCCACGAAACGCGGGATCGTGCCGTTGCGCGTGTCCTGATCCACATGGCTCATGCCGCTGACCAGATGTTCGGCCTCGATCCAGTCGTCATCCTCGGCCTCGGGGTAGAGCGCCATATAGGTGTGCTCCTGGCTGTTCATGTCCATCAGCATCGCATAGTCGCAATGATAGGCCTGGAACGTCCGCGCCATGGCCGAGGGCGTGGCAGTCGAGAAATAGGCATAGATCAGGAACTGCCGACCATCGACCTCGCGCAAACACGATCCGGCGCGCAGGGTGCGCAGCTGTGCATCGGCAGAGCCGGACCAATTGCCCGCGCCCCATTGGGTGACACGATCGCCCGGCACGCTTTCGCCGGTTTCCGGATCGGGGTGGATCAGCGGCACACCGTTCTGGCGGGCAAAGCGCAGATGCGGCAGCAGTTCCTCGTTCAGCTCCTCGGTCCAGGTGGTCATGCCGAAGGTGCCGTCATTGGTGACATAGATGGTCGACAGGCCCGGCCACAGGCGGCTCAGTACCGTGCCGTTCACGAGGAACCCGTAGTGGTGGCCGTGGTTGAAGGTCGCCATATCCCCGTAGCGGAAGGCCCCATGGTCGCGCTTGTAGCCCCCGGTAAAGGTCGCCGCGACCCGGTCGGTCAGCGAAGGGCTGAGCATACCCACCATGACCAGCGGATCGGGCGAACTGATCCCGTCAGGTCCGGGGATCGACCAGTCACGCCCCGCCCCATGCGGGCGGGAGGACCATTCGAAACCGGGGTGGTCGGTGCCAAGCTCATACCCGATTTCAAACTCGCGCATGTCGAAGGCCACCAGATAGACATTGGCGCCGCGTTCCACCCCGTCGAGCCAGTTGGTCTCGCCCGAGCGGTTCAGGATTTCATCGCTGATCATGCCGGGCTGCATCATGCTGGCGTAGATGCCGGGGGCGTCCTCAACCTGATACCAGCTGCCAGCTTCCATGCCGCCCTCGGCGCCCACAAGATCGAAACCGGGGGCCGCGCGCATCACCGGGAAGCGGCCCAGATTGGCCTGCCCGAGCGCTTCGACCACGGCACCGGGATCTTCGGATTCAGCTTCGTCAGAGCTTTCCAGATAGGCGTCGCGGAACAGCGTGCCCTTGATCAGGTTCACGATGGAATCGCCGAAGAGCACGTTTTCGCGCAGGAACTCGGCAATCGCTTCACGCGTGGTGCGCGACCCGGACACGCGGTTGCGCAGATACATGGAGCTGTCACAGATCGGCGCATATGGCAGCGGTTCGGCGCGGGCTTCTTCCAGCTCTGAGCTGCGTCCTTCCCAAGGCGCGCATTCCACCTCATCCCCGTCATTCTCGATCAGGATGATCGGATCGTCGCCATCCATTTCCAGAGAGATCTGCCAGAAATCCGGCGCGGCGTTTTCCAGGTGATAGTAGCGCGGGCGGGACATCTCATCGCTGTCCACGCGCAGGATGAACCATGCGTTCACCGTCGGGTTCATGGAGGTCAGGGTGACCTCCAACCCGTCATCCCCGGTCAGGGTCATTTCGTTACGGAACGGTTGCAAGGCGTAGATCGACCCCGGCGCATCGGAGTTATAGACCTCCATCTGCGCGGCAAGCGTCTCTTCGTCGGGCAAGCCGATACCGTTGGCAAGGGCGGGGCCCGACAATGTGAATAGAAGGGCCGAAAGCCCGGTCGCCGTCAGCGCGCGATATCCTGTGAATGTCATTCCGTCTAATTCCAGCTCCAAAATGTCCGGTCCCCGGCAGCTATCAGACCCCGTCCCGATCCATAACAGCCTTGATTTTCCGAGTCTTTATGCTGCAACGAATCCCGTCGCCGCGCAATGGCAGCATTCCATGACTTTTCGGGGATGCCCACCTCACGAATGCGTGAGGATCGGGGCCCTCGGCATCCCCGCCTCCATCGTTGCCAAAGGCATTGACATTTCGGTGAAACTCGTCAGCTTTCCGGCATTTCATCGGCTGAAATGGCAAAATGCATGCGCGATACACTCGACAAGCGGATCATACGGGAACTTCAGCGCAACGCGCGCGACTCCACTTCCAATATCGCGCAGGCACTTGGCGTGGCCCGATCCACGGTGCATGAACGCATTGCCCGAATGGAGAAGGATGGCACCATCGCAGGCTATTCCGTGGTGCTGTCCCGCAATCCCGGCGAGGAAACCGTTCAGATCCTGATGATGCTGGAAATCCGTCAGCAGGACACGCGCAAGGTCTTGCAAAGACTGAACACTTACCCTGAAATTCAAGTTGTTTTCTCAATCAATGGAGAGTTCGACCTGTTCCTGTCGGCAGAGGCCCCGCGGGTGGAAGACCTCGACATACTGATCGACGAGATCGGAGAGATTCCCGGGGTCGTCCGTACCACAACATCCGTGGTCTTCGGACGCCGCATTGACCGCCGATCCGATGAGACGGCAGAGCGGATTTTCCGCCAGATGCAGGCCATGTCGACACTCGACGCTGACTGACCCGTCATTTTGACGGAAAACCCCCGATCCGCGAACATTCGGCAGAGGACGACACGATACGTCCTGCCTCAGGCTTTGGAAAAGGACCCAAAGCAGGAGGCTAAATCGTGCGCAACTGGAACGTTTGCATCGTGGGGGCAGGGAAGATCGGCACAATGATTGCCGAACTTCTGAAAGCATCGCCCACCTATTCCGTCACAATGGTCGATTCCGAATTCGCGAATCTCGCGCCTTTCCAGCAGGCGGGGTTCAAGGTGGCACAGGCCGATGCCGGGGATCAGGCCGCTCTGACACGCGCGTTCGATGGGTTCGACGCGGTGATCAGCGCTGCGCCCTTTTACCTGACCCCCACCATCGCCGCCGCCGCCAAGGCCGCGGGCGCGCATTATTTCGACCTGACCGAGGACGTGGCCGCGACCGAGGCCGTGCGGGAGCTGGCGAAGGACAGCAAAACCGCCTTCATGCCGCAATGCGGGCTGGCGCCGGGCTTTGTCGGCATTTCCGGCGCGCATCTGGCGGCACAGTTCGACACGCTGGACACGCTGGCGCTGCGGGTGGGGGCGCTGCCGCTCTACCCTACCAATGCGCTGAAATATAACCTGACCTGGTCCACCGACGGGCTGATCAACGAATACTGCAACCCCTGCGACGTGATCGAGGGGGGCGAGCGGATCAAGGCCGCGCCACTGGAAGCGCTGGAGGATTTCGGCCTCGACGGCGTGGATTACGAGTGTTTCAATACATCGGGCGGGCTTGGCACGCTGACGGAAACCCTGTTGGGCAAAGCGCGAAAGGTGTCTTACCGGACAATCCGCTATCCCGGTCACCGCGCCATCATCAAGATGCTGCTGCAAGACCTGCAACTTGAAACCCGCCGCGACCTGATGGGGCAGATTTTCGAGACCGCCCTGCCCCGCACCGATCAGGACGTGGTGCTCATCTTCTCAACCGCCACGGGCTGGATCGACGGCGAATACCGTGAGCGCAGCTTCGTCAACAAGTCGCTGGCCGGTCAGGTGAACGGTAAGACCTGGGGCGCGATCCAGCTCACCACGGCGGCGGGCGTAACGGGCGTGATGGACCTGATGCGCCAGGGCAAGCTGCCCGCGCAAGGCTTTGTCCGGCAAGAGGACGTGCGCCTTGAAGATTTCATGCAAACCGAATTCGGCCGCTACTTCGGCAAGGGGGAACTGACCCGAATGGTCAGCGCCGCCTGAAACACGCTCCGTCCGGCCGAGATTGCATGCCGCAAGGCGTATCGCTCCTGCCGGATGGAATCTCAGACCACACCTGCCCTAGCATTGATGACCAAGGGCAGGATGGCTTTGTCGAAAGCTTCAAAGGCCGGATGCGACAGCGCTGATCCCCGCAACCGCCCGCCCACTATGCGAGATGATGACTCCGCGCGTCGGAGGACTGCCCAACCTGCGCCGATCGGCGCAAACCCAACCGGGCTTCTGGCGTGGCGGGATGAATGCTCGGTGGCAGGTCAATGGCCATCGCAAGCCAATCGTAAATCGGGTCGTCGGATGGATCCAAACGAACAGCCTCGCTGCCGGCAAATTCCATGAATGCTGACAAGTTGAGAGAGTTGACCCCAACGAGAACCGGAATCTGAAGATCCAATGCGCGGGCGATGGTGGTTCGAAAGCCGCGCCCCTCGGCTTCATGCTTGCCGAACTTGTTGATGATCAGGAGGTCAACATCAGGACCGAGCCGCGCCTCTACCAGGCCCACGGCGGCTTCCAATGCGGCAGGGTCCAGTCTGCATCCCTTCGAGGCTGATCCTAGATCCTGCGAGATCCGCAGTTCCGGTCCATCAGGCAGGACACGCACATCCATGGCGCAGGGGCCACTGGCCCGATCGGTGTTAATCTGGACCGTGCCACAGGATCTGACCCCTTGCGAAGCGAGCGTGGTGGCCAACCGGGATAGCAGCAGGTCTGTGTCCCCTCTGCCAGGTGCCATGGTGTAGGCGATGTTCATGTCTTGCTGTCCTCGTCTCTCAAAAAGGGTGGAATTCAACCAAGGCCCCGCCGGGCAGGTCCTCGGTTTCGGCGGGAATGAACAGCAGGCCGTCCATGTCCAGAAGCTGTGAAACCCTGCCGGATCGGGTCGCATCGACGAAATCGACAATCTCGCGCCCCGTGCTGTCAAAGCCGGTCAGGGCCGCCAGCCGAAGTTCGCATCGCCCCGGTTTGTGATGCAGCAAGCGCTGCAAGACGACATGTCGCCGGCGAACCGTCCCCTGAGACTGTCCGGAAAGCGACCTGCAAAGGGCTACGCCAAAGAGTTGCCACGTCACGTAGGCGGATAGCGGATTGCCGGGCAATCCAAGCCACGCCGCCCGTCCGACATGTCCGAATGACACAGGTTTACCTGGCTTTACCGCGACGCCACTGAAGGCAATGCGCGCGGAAAGTTCTGAGAGGGCGGGCTTTACGTGATCTTCTTCGCCGACCGATATTCCGCCGGTCGTCACGATCAGGTCCACCTTCTGAGAAAGCTCCGCCAGTTGCGCGCGCAGCCCATGCCGCCTGTCACCTGCAATCTGAATGCTGCAAAGATCAATGCCGGGTGCCGCGATTGCTGTGGACAGCATCGGTGTGTTGACATCCCATATCGCCGCGGCGCCCCTCGTTTGGCCCTGCTGAACGACCTCATCCCCGGTTACGAGAAGCGCCGCGCGGATGCGCCTGATGACGGGAACCGCTTCGTACCCGGCGGCTGCGCAAGCAGCGATATCGCGCGGTGAAAGGGACCGCCCCGCCGGAACGACGATCCTCCCTATGGCCATGTCCTCACCGGCCCGGCGAATGTTGCTGCCCGGCTTGACCAGCCCGGTCAAACGGATGTGAGTATCGCTGCGCAGCACCTGTTCCTGCATCACGACCGCATCTGCACCTTTCGGCACTGGTGCGCCCGTAAAAACCTGAATCGCCTCTCCGCGACGCGGCTCGCAGAGCGGGAGATGCCCCGCAGCCACACGCCCGCCAATCGCAAGCGACCAAGGCCCGTCGCCGCACAGGTCGCCGGTGTGGATCGCAAAGCCGTCCATCGCGGCATTGTCAAAAGGCGGAACCATCCCACGCGATCGTACCGGCTCCGCCAGCACGCGCCCGACGGCTTGCGCCAAGGTGACAAGCTCGGTTTCAGGGACGGCCTGTGTCAGGCGCACAATCCGGGACAACGCCTCGTCGATGCTGATCAGCGAACCAGAACGCGCGATGTCGTCACACCCACAGCCGGTGCCCGCGATCTTCCGGATGATGGTCATTGCCCGACCTCCGCATTGAAATGCCCCGGCCCAACCGTGCAATCCAGATCGCGAAGCTTGCCGTCTTTCAAGCCATAGATCAGGCCATGAACTCTAATACTGACGCGGTTCTTCCACGCCCGTTGGAGGATTGGCGTTTCAGCAACACGGCGCACGCCTTCGACGACGTTCAGCTCTGCAAGCCTGTCGCGGCGCGCCTCTTGATCATCAATTTGAGCAAGATCAATGGCATAGGCACGGGCAAGACGCCGGATCGGTTCCAGCCAGTGATCCGCCAGGCCATGTGGCAGGTCTTCGGTCGCGGCCTTGACCCCGCCGCAGCCGTAGTGACCGCAGACAATGATCTCTCGAATTATGAGCGCATCAACAGCGAACTCCAGAGCGGAAAGCATATTCATATCCGACGAGTGGATGACATTCGCCACGTTGCGATGCACGAATACCTCGCCGGGATCGAGACCCGCGACCACATTGGCGGGCACCCTGCTGTCAGAGCAGCCAATCCAGAAGAACTCGGGCGTTTGCCGCGTTGCCAGCCGTGCAAAATAGCCCGGTTCATCGCGGTTTCTTTGGTCGGACCAGGTCGCATTGCGATCAAGAAGGTCATTCAGCATTTTCATTCTCCGAGCGGCGACGAGAGACCACGGCGCTCCAGCATGTGCCGTTCCATCAGCCGAAGGTCTTTTTTGGTGAGCCTTGCACGGGCAATCGGGAGGATGACCGCGTTTTCGAGGATCAGGTGGCGGCGTGCATGGTGGGCGAAGTCCGACAATAGCGCACAATCCGATTGGGATGGCTTCGAGAGACTTGCGCCAATGCCCTGAATGATCGCGGCAATCGCAGGCGCATCCGCAAGCGCATGACCGTGATCGGATTGAAGCCTGTCGATCACCTTTTCGATTTCATCTTCCGGCGCGCATCGTTTCAGCATCAATGGAAACAGATCGATTTCCTCATCCGCCAGATGTTGCGGCAGCACCGCCTCAAGGAATACCAGTACTTGATCAAGATCGGCCTGATCCATGGATGCAGAGGCCACGATCCGGTCGATCAATGCACAGACTTCCCGTTCGCGCATATGATCTTCGGCGATGAAATCCAGCGGACCATGCAATGGACGGGCGCCGGAGCTTTCCCCCCTTGCCGCGTTCCGCTGCCGTTCAGATGGCTTGTTCATCGCCGCCCTCCCCCGATCAGACCCTGTTGAGATCTGCCCCTTGGATATCCGCGGCCTCGACTAGTTGTGCGATGAAGGCCCTCGACCGCCGTGCCCAGGATGTTTTCTCCATCGCTTCGGCAATCCTGTCTCGAACGGCCTCGAATGGTAGGACCTGCCCCAAGGCAACCGCATCCATCCGGATGATGTGATAGCCGTGACGGGTAAGAACCGGCTCTGGCGAGATCTCACCTTCGGCAAGCTGACGAAGGGCGGCCTCGAACTCCGGCAGGGTGTCGTTCGGGCCAAGTTGGCCCAAGGCGCCGCCCGACGACCTCGACCCGCAATCGCTTTCGCGCGTGGCGATGGCGGGAAGGCTCTTGGGATCGCTGAGAACGAGGGCAAGCAGCCCTTGCGCGCGAATCTGAACCTTGGCGCGATCCGCCTCATTGCGCGGATCGCAGGCGCATAAAATGTGTGACACTTCCCAAAGCGGCGGCGAACGAAAGCGCGTCGGGTCTTTCAGCCATTCGGAGGTGATGTCCGCCTCGGTCGGGGGAACGACATTAATCGCTTGGTCGAGCAGGCCCCGGATCAGGGCCTCCTCTTGTGTCTCGAAGCGCCCCGGCCCGAATTCCAATGGTTCTGCTTCAATGCGGCACAACCGCGCCTCTTGCAACAACAGGGTACGGATCGTCACCGCATTGGCCGCCTTGCGCCAGGCGATGCCGGGTTTGCCTGCTGGCGCGGTCTGGTTCTGCGTCTCGGCCGCAACCAGAGCGTGGGGGACACGCTCTCCGTTGACGACCAGATCCGGAAAGAGGGCTGCATTCATCTGCTTTACTCCGCCGGTGTCGATTTCGGGGTGTCAGATGCGGCCAGCGGCTTTTGACGCCGGGTGCGCACGATTTGATAACCCGGCCGCAAGAGATACCTGATCGGCGCGGAAAAGCCCGACAGGATGTGAACCAGCCGCGTGAACGGGAAGACCAGAAAGATCGTCAGGCCAAGGAAGATGTGCAGCTTGAAGATCAGTGCCGCCCCGACGATGTGATCCGCCGCGCCCGACTGAAAGGTCACGATGCCAAGTGCCCATGCCATGAAAGTCGTCATTTCGTGGCCATCGAGATGCTGGAGCGACACGAAGATCGTTCCCAGCCCCAACACAAGCTGTGCAAGAAGCAGGGCAAGGATCGCGTTATCGGCAAAGCTTGATGTTCGGCGAATCCTCGGGTCGGTCCAACGGCGGTGCATGAGCATCCCGCCGCCCACCAGCGCCATGACCCCGGCAATTCCACCGGCCACAACGGCAAGAACCTGCTTCGTGCCATGTCCGATACCAAGCGCGTCAAACAGCCAGATCGGCGTCAGAAGGCCAATGAGGTGGCCGAAGAAGATGACCAATACGCCCACATGAAACAGGATTGATCCCACCACCAATTGCTTGCGCCGCAACAACTGGCTGGACGAGGATTTCCAAGTGAACGGGTCGCGTTCGTACCGGGCGATCGAGCCGATAATCAAAACGGACAGGGCGATGTAGGGGTAGAGTCCAAACAGGAAGTTATGCATTTTTCGTCTCCCTCATTCCGCTGCCGCATTCGGCGCGGATCTCGTGGGTACAGTGGCGGTTGGTGGCATATCCATGCGGGCAAGCATGTCGCGCACTTGCGGACATCCGGCATTGGGGTTAGGGCCGAACAGAACTTCGCTTTCCTCCCAAACCTCGTCCAGCGCCGTCAGATCGGCGGGGTCGTCATCGGGCTGCGCGAGCATCTCCGCCACAGCCTCCTGATCCGCTTTCACACCTGCAAGTTGCAAAAGGCTGGCGAACACGGCAGCATAAGGGCTTTCGCGCCGGACAAGCCGAGCGTTCAGAGCCTCAAAAATATGCGCCGCGTCCGCCAGAGTATCCTGTGCCTCGGACGAAGGGCGCGTGGACAGGAATTCCAACAAGACAGGCAGGTGGTCCGGCAGTTCGGATGTCACGGGATCAAACCCGCCGGCCCTGTATGTCTCGATCAAGGAGACCATCGCGCCGCCACGGTCACGGCTCTCGCCGTGCACATGTTCGAACAGGTTGAGCGACAGGGTGCGCGAGCGATCGAAGAGCAGCACGAACTGTTCTTCCAGCTCATAGATGTCGCGCGTGCGCAGGTCCTCCACCAGCGGGCGCAACGTTCGCCGGGTTGCGGCCGTCAAACGCGTGTCCGATGACAGGATTCCGCCAATCTCGGGCATGGCCTGTTGCAGGTCTCGGGTCGGGTAGCTCAGCATCACCGACAATGCTTTCAGTGTACGGTCCATGTCACATCGCCTCCGTCGGCATCTTGAGGGGTTTTCTGGAACCGCCGAACAACGACTTGCCGGATGATCCGGTGGAACAGCCGTTGGTGTCGGTAAACCCGCAGCCGCCGCGCAGGTCATAGGCTTCCTCGACCTGTTCACGATGCGTGGTGGGGATGACAAAGCGGTCTTCGTAATCGGCCAGCGCCATGATCTTGTACATGTCCTCGATCACCCGGCCCGAAAGCCCGACCCGAGCGGCAATGGCTTCGTCAACCACGCCTTCGATCGTCTTGGATCGCATATAGGACCGCATCGCCAGCATCCGTTCCAACGCCGTGATCACAGGTGCTTCGTCCCCTGCTGTCAGCATGTTGGCGAGGTATCTGACGGGAATACGCAGGTTTCTCACGTCCGGCATTCCAGCCTCTGTCCCGATGGTTCCCGCTTCGGCGGCGTTCTGGATCGGGGACAGCGGCGGGATGTACCACACCATCGGCAATGTCCGGTATTCGGGATGCAGCGGAAAGGCGACTTTCCACTCCATCGCCATCTTCCAGATCGGGCTTTCCTGTGCCGCCTTGATCCAGTCCTGCGGTATGCCATCGGCACGGGCCGTCTCGATCACCACAGGGTCGTTGGGGTCGAGAAACACGCCCAGCTGCGCATCATAGAGATCCTGTGCGTCCGCCATGTTCGCGGCATCGGCAATCTTGTCGGCGTCGTAGAGCATGACGCCCAGATACCGAATGCGCCCGACACAGGTTTCCGAACAGACCGTCGGATTGCCGCTCTCGATCCGGGGATAGCACAGGGTGCATTTCTCGGATTTGCCGCTTTCCCAGTTGTAGTAGATCTTCTTGTAGGGGCAGCCCGATACGCACATCCGCCAGCCACGGCACTTTTCCTGGTCGATCAGGACGATGCCGTCTTCCTCGCGCTTGTAGATCGCCCCGGACGGGCAGGACGAGGCACAGGCCGGGTTCAGGCAGTGTTCGCACAGCCGGGGCAGATACATCATGAATGTATTCTCGTACTCCCCGTAGATCTCCTTCTGGATACCCTCGAAGTTGTAGTCCTGCGACCGCTTGGAGAATTCGCCACCAAGGATCTCCTCCCAGTTTGGACCTTTCTCGATCTTTTCCATCCGCTCGCCGGTGATCTTCGACCGGGGGCGCGCCGTGGGGAATGCCTCCATCTCCGGGGCGGATTTCAGGTGGTCGTAGTCGAAATCGAACGGTTCGTAGTAATCGTCGATCTCGGGCATGGCCGGGTTGGCAAAGATGTTGGACAGAATGCGCCATTTGCTGCCCTGTCTGGGTTGCAGCTTGCCAGCCCTGGTCCGTTCCCAACCCCCTTTCCAGCGGTCCTGGTTTTCCCAATCGGTCGGGTAGCCGGTGCCGGGCTTGGTTTCGACATTGTTGAACCAGGCGTATTCGACGCCATCGCGGCTGGTCCACACGTTCTTGCAAGTGACGGAACAGGTGTGGCACCCGATGCATTTGTCGAGATTCAGCACCATGCCGATTTGTGCGCGGATTCTCATTCTGCTGCCTCCTGTGCAGATGCGTCCCAGCTCTTTTCGCGGTCGAGCCAGTCCACGTGTCTCATCTTGCGAACGACGACGAATTCGTCCCGGTTGGCCCCCACGGTGCCGTAGTAGTTGAAGCCATAGGATTGCTGGGCGTAGCCGCCGATCATGTGGGTGGGTTTCAGGACCGCGCGAGTCACCGAATTGTGGATCCCCCCGCGATGCCCGGTCTTTTCCGAGCCCGGCGTGTTCACGATCTTCTCTTGAGCGTGATACATGAACGTCGTGCCGTCCTTGATCCGCTGCGAGACCACCGCGCGCGCCGTCAGGGCGCCGTTGGTGTTGTAAAGCTCTACCCAATCGTTATCCACGATCCCGGCACTCCTGGCGTCGGTCTCGCTGATCCAGATCACCGGGCCGCCCCTGTTCAGCGTCAGCATCAGCAGGTTATCGGTATAGGTGGAATGGATGCCCCATTTCTGGTGCGGCGTGATGAAGTTCAGAACGAGGTTGTCGCCCGTATCCTGCACATTCGCGGTGATCGTCTTGAGATCGACCGGCGGGCGGTAGGACATGAAGCCTTCGCCGAACGCCCGCATCCAGAGGTGATCCTGATAGAGCTGTTGCCGCCCTGTCAGGGTGCGCCACGGGATCAGTTCATGGACGTTCGTATAGCCCGCATTGTAGCTGACCTTCTCCGACTCGATGCCCGACCATGTGGGGCTGGAGATGATCTTGCGCGGTTGAGCTGCGATGTCGTGAAAGCGGATCTTGTTGCCATGCTCGCCCTCGGCCAGATGGGTGTGTTCGCGCCCAGTGGCCTTGCCCAATGCGTCCCAGGCCTTCACGGCGACATTGCCGTTGGTCTCGGGCGCCAGCATCAAAATGACTTCGCAGGCATCAATCGCCGTTTCGATCCTGGGCCTGCCCGCCGCTGCACCCTCCAGCTGCACACCGTTCAGGGCCGACAGGTTGTCGATCTCGTCCTGGGTATTCCAGGTGATGCCCTTGCCGCCATTGCCCAATTTGTCGAGCATCGGTCCAAGCGCCGTGAAGCGGTCGTAGATCGCGGTATAGTCCCGCTCGACCGCAACGAAAGCAGGGGCGGTCCTGCCCGGGATCAGATCGCATTCGCCTTTTTTCCAGTCCTTCACCTGGTCCTGCGCGATCTCCGCAGGGGTGTCGTGCAGGATCGGCAGCGCGACGATGTCCGTTTCCTTGCCCAGATAACCGGGCGCAATTTCCTGGAATTTCCTGGCAATTGCCTTGAAGATTTCCCAGTCGGACTTGGACTCGTAGGCCGGATCCACCGCCGCTTGCAGCGGGTGGATGAACGGATGCATGTCCGACGTGTTCATGTCGTCCTTTTCGTACCAGCTGGCCGTTGGCAGAACGATGTCGGAATAGACGCAGGTCGTGCTCATCCGGAAGTCGATGGTCACCAGCAGGTCCAGTTTGCCGCGCGGCGCCTGATCGTGCCACTTGGCCTCTTTCGGCAATTGGCCGCCATCCTGGCCAAGATCCTTGCCCATCACACCGTGATCGGTGCCCAGAAGGTGCTTGAGAAAATATTCGTGCCCCTTGCCCGAGGACCCCAACAGGTTGGACCGCCAGACAAACAGGTTGCGCGGCCAGTTGGCGGGATTGTCCGGATCCTCGCAGGACATTTCCAGATCGCCGGACTTGAGAGTCTCGGCGACATATGCCGGAATCTCCTTGCCCGCCGCCTTTGCCGCCTTCGCAACGTCAAGCGGGTTGGTTTTGAGTTGCGGTGCCGATGGCAGCCACCCCATGCGCTCGGCCCGGATGTTGTAGTCGATCAGGGAGATGTCCCAATCGCCCTCGGGCGCTGTGGGTGACAGGATTTCGTCTGCCTTCAGGGTCTCGTAGCGCCATTGATCCGTATGCGCGTACCAGGCAGAGGTCGAGTTCATGTGCCGGGGTGGACGGTTCCAGTCCAGTGCGAAGGCCAGCGGTTGCCAGCCGGTTTGCGGGCGCAGTTTCTCCTGCCCCACGTAATGGGCCCAACCGCCACCGGATTGCCCGACGCAACCGCACATCACCAGCATGTTGATGACGCCGCGATAGTTCATGTCCATGTGGAACCAGTGGTTCATCGCGGCCCCGATGATGATCATCGACTTGCCGTTGGTCTTCTCCGCGTTGTCGGCAAAGCCACGGGCCACGTGGATGATCTTGTCGGCCGGAACACCCGTGATCTTTTCGGCCCAAGCGGGCGTGCCGGGCATGTCATTGGCATAGTCGGAGGTGACCCAGTCACCGCCCAGACCCCGGTCCAGCCCATAGTTGGCGCAGAACAGATCGAACACCGTGGCCACGGCGATCTCGCCTTCGGCGGTTTGGATCTTCTTGACCGGGATGTTGCGGGTCAGGATCTCGGGGTGATCGGCATCCGTCTTGAACTGGCCAAAGGCCTCGCCCCCGAAATAGGGAAAGTCGACCCCCAGGATAGCGTCATGATCCTCTTCGAGAACAAAGCTCATCTTGAGTTTCGTCTCGACCGCGTTTGCCTTTTCTTCGAGGTTCCACTCGCCGTCTTCGCCCCAACGATATCCGACGGACCCGTTGGGCGCGACGAGGGCCTGAGAGACTTCATCAAATGCGACGGTCTTCCATTCGGGGTTGTTGTCTTCGCCCAGTTTGCCGTCCAGATCGTCGGCCCTCAGGAAACGCCCCGGCACAAGCTTTCCGTTCTTCTCATCCAACCTGACCAGCATCGGGAAGTCCGAGTACTTGCGGGTGTAGTCCTCGAAATATTCCGCCTGACGGTCCAGATGGAACTCGCGCAGGATCACGTGGCCAAAAGCCATGGCAAGGGCGGCATCGGTGCCCTGCTTGGCGTTCAACCAGACATCGCCGAACTTGGCGGCCTCGGAATAGTCGGGGCAGATGACGGCGGACCGCGTGCCCTTGTAGCGTGCCTCTGTATAGAAATGCGCGTCCGGCGTACGCGTCTGCGGCACGTTGGACCCCCATAGGAGCAGGTAGCCGGAATTGTACCAATCGGCGCTTTCGGGCACGTCGGTCTGTTCGCCCCAGGTCATGGGCGAGGCGGGCGGCAGGTCGCAATACCAGTCGTAGAATGACATGCAGACGCCGCCCATCAGGGACAGGTACCGCGACCCGGCAGCGTAGCTGACCATCGACATCGCGGGAATCGGCGAGAAGCCGAACACGCGGTCAGGGCCATAGGTCTTGGCGGTGTAGGCGTTGGCCGCAGCCGTGATCTCGGTCGCTTCGTCCCATGTGGCGCGGACGAAGCCGCCCTTGCCGCGGGTTTCCACATAGGATGCGCGAAGGATCGGGTCGGCCTGAAGCGTCGTCCAGGCCTCGATCGGCTCCATCGTCTCGCGCAGCTTGCGCCAGGCCTTCATCAGGCGGCCACGTACGAGCGGGTTCTTCACCCGATTGGCAGAATAGAGATACCAGCTGTAGGACGCCCCCCGCGCACAGCCACGCGGTTCGTGGTTGGGCAGATCGGCGCGCGTGCGCGGGTAGTCCGTCTGCTGGGTTTCCCAGGTCACGATCCCGGATTTCACGTAGATTTTCCAGCTGCACGACCCGGTACAGTTCACTCCATGGGTCGAGCGCACAACCTTGTCGTGCCGCCAGCGGTTGCGGTAGGTCTCTTCCCAGTCGCGGTTTTCGCGCGTGACCTGACCGTGGCCATTCGAGAATTGGTCAGTTTCCCTTGACTGAAGGAAGTTCAATCTGTCGAGCAGGTGGCTCATGGTTTCTCTCCTAAATTCGGTGGCCGCGCCACCCAGGCGGCGCGGCAGGCCCGTCTGGCTCAGCAGGGAACAGGTGCGGATTTGCGGCTGTAGAAGATCCAGCAGATCACGGCACAGACGGCGTAGAAGCCAAGGAACGCCCGCAAGGCACCATTCGGGGCACCCGTCATGGCTATGGACGTGCCGTAGAGCTTGGGGATGAAGAAGGCACCGTAGGCTGCGATGGCCGAAGTGAAGGCGATGATCGCCGCGCTTTCCATTTCGGTCTGCTTTTGCAGGGCACCAGCGTCGAGGGTCGGCATCAGACGCGGGACTTCCTGTTTCATGATCGACGGGATCATCTGGAAGGTCGACGCGTTGCCAACGCCGGTCAGGAAGAACAGTGCCATGAAGCAGGCGAAGAAGCCCCAGAAATTGCCGCCGGGCGACGCCTCGGAGGGCAGGAACTGCAACACTCCGAAAACCGCCACGATCATGGCAACGAAGGTCCAGAACGTTACGCGCCCGCCACCGAATTTGTCAGAGATCCAGCCCGTCGCCGCCCGGCTCAACGCGCCGACAAGCGGTCCGAGAAAGGCATATCTCAGCACATCAACTTCCGGGAACTGGGTGCGCATCAACAAAGGGAAGCCAGCCGCATATCCGATGAAGCTGCCGAATGTTCCGGTATAGAGCACGCACATGATCCAGTTGTGTTTGCGGCTGAAAATCACGGACTGCTCCGAGAAGGACGATTTCGCATCGGCAATATCGTTCATCCCGAACCATGCGGCGATTGCACTGACGGCCAGGAACGGCCCCCAGATGAAGCCTGCGTTCTGAATGAACAGCTGACCGCCATCGGACAGTTGCTGCGGTTCGCCCCCGATTGCGCCGAACACGCCCATTGTTATGACGACCGGGACCACGAACTGCATGACCGACACGCCGAGATTTCCCAGACCGGCATTCAGCGCCAGCGCATTGCCCTTGGTTTTCTTCGGATAGAAGT